>JACRFY010000261.1 GCA_016212565.1 Magnetospirillum sp.
ACCGTGATCGAGCGCCGCGCTTCGTCACCCTACCATGACCGCGTGGGGCGGGGCCATGGAGCGCAAAGGCGGCGGCCAAATCGGCATGCAGAACCCTACCATGACCGCGTGGGGCGGGGCCATGGAGCCTCGTCCGCGTGCTGCCGGTCACCAAGGAGACCCTACCATGACCGCGTGGGGCGGGGCCATGGAGCCTGGCCAGCTTGGCGGCCTGCGCGACCCCGACCCTACCATGACCGCGTGGGGCGGGGCCATGGAGCTCGCCGCCCGGTCGGGATCCGGATGGATTTACCCTACCATGACCGCGTGGGGCGGGGCCATGGAGCCACTTGGTGATGTTGCGGACGTAGCCGATCACTCTACCCTGACCGCAAGAAGCGGAGCCCTCGGTCAGGATGAGGCGGGCGAGACACTCGTCTCCTTCGCCCGCAGCCGTCCCAACACCGAGACGGTCGCTCGCCGAATGCCGTTCTTTCGCAGCCCTTCGGCTGATCCGATTTTCCAGTAATCCTTCTTGTCCAGCCGGATGGCGGGAAAGAGCTCCTGAATCCGCGGCAGATCCCGTTCCGAGACCGCGTAGCGCGCCGGCCATAGGTGGATTCGGCCGTCGATGGCGAATTTCTTGACGAGGAAGATCTTGTCGTCCTCGACGGTGGGCACGTAGACGAGGTCGCCCTGTCGCAGTTCCATCACCAGCCGTGCTCCCATCTGGGGCGGCCGGGTCGCATCGGCTCCCTGGGCGGCGGCGAAACGGGTTATAATGCAAGCTTCCCATTTGGGCTTCGCGCCGGGCAACGCCCACACCTGGTAGAGGTGATTGCCCGAGGTGGCGAACACGGCCCGGTGGTTGCCGCGAGGAATGCGGACATGACCACCCAAGCTGGATTTGGGCTTTTCAACCAGAACGGCGTTCCCGGTCATTCCCCGCGGTCCCCAGTGGGGATCGGCGGCGGCGGCGCGGCATAGCTCGGCCAAGCCGGCGGCGGGCAGCTCACTGCGCTTGCGCTCCAGCACCTTATCGAAGCGTTCGCGCATGGCCGGCGAGGCAAAGTTCTCCAGGCTGCTGGCGGCCGTCTTGTCGTCCTTGAACAGGTCGCTCACCCGCCGCCGCTGGAGCAGAGCCACCGCCGGGGCGCCGTCGATCTCGGCCGGCCGCAGGCGAAGCGGGTTCTCGGCGTGCAGGGCTCCGGCGGTGGGAGCCTCGTGGCTGGGGCGATAGGACGGCCACAGAGCTTCCCATTTCCGCAAGACCTGGAGGCGGAAGCCTTCGAACGGCTCGGGCAGGTCGGCCTCGTGCCCCTGGGGGAGGGTCCCCTGCGCCCGCATGGTGTTGACCCTCTGCACCATCGAGCGGTTGGTCACCGCGATCACCGCGGCGTCGACGAAATGGCTGCGATGGTCCCAGCGGGCCTTGGGCAGGTCCCAGGCCGAGCGCAGCCACGCGGTCAGGCCGCCCTTGGTCGCCACCACATCCCCGGCGACATAGGCCAGGTAGCGCATGGCCAGGCGGGCGACGTAGCTGGTATCGCGGATCTGCCGCGGCGCCCAGCCGCCATCGCCGTCGTCTCCGTCCTGCGAGTCCATCCGCCGCCGGGCACCGTCGCCGAACCGCCAGGCGAGGGCGGCGAAGGCGCCGGAATCCAGTTCGGCCAGGAAGTGGGCGATGCAGCTTTGGGCCTCGGGGTCGTCGCGGAAGGCGTCGCAGGGCAGACGCTTGGCCTTGGCGCGGTTGGTTCCGGCGACGCACAGGACCATGTTGCCGAACACGTCCCGGCCGCCCAGCCCCAAGGGGATGACGTGGTCGATCTCGTAGGCGGCGGTCAGGAAGTCGGCGCCACCGATGATTTGTCCGCTGTACGGGCAGCGATGCTTCTGCCGCTTCCACAACCGCCAGCGCAGGCGCTGCTCGCGCTTGTTGGCCAGAGGGGTGGCGCCGCTTTCGACGATGTCCCTGTCGATGGCGTCGTTTTGCTTTTCCCGCGCCGCCTGGTCACGGATGTTCTTCAGCCGCTCCTCGGCGCCGGCCGTGAGGTCGCGCGTGGTCTCGACCACCACCATCGCCGGCGGGCCGCCATAGCGCGCGATGAGGGCGTTGACGATCTTGGCGGTCTCGTTGAGGGCGATGTGGACGGAGATGTTGGCGACCCGGCCGAACTGCCGCTCGGGCGAATGCTTGGGGTTTCCCGTGCCGCCCAAGGCTGCGTCGCGCAGCAGGGTGCCGTAATAGGGCAGCGACGGCACCTTGTCGGCTGCGGTCGGCCGGCGATCGGAATGGTCACGGCCGGTGGCGGCGGCGATGGCCTCGTGGCTGCGGGCACCGGGCACCATCTTGCCGCAGATCAGCCGCGCGGCATGGGCCGAGATCTTCAGGCGGCCGGTGGGCAGGACGAACTGAATGCCGTCGGCGGCAATCTCGGCCTGTTCGGCGTCCAAGCGGAACCAGCCGTCGGGATCGGCCAGCAGGCCGATCAGCCGACGGCGATCCGGCCGCGCCTCGACGATGGCGGCGAAACGCTCATCCTTCATGTCGAGGGGCAGCCTGCTCCAGCCCGCGACCAGCGGCGCCAGCAGCGCCTCGGTCTGGTTGCCGTCGGTGCCCCTGGCCCCGCGCTTGCCGCCGACGGTCTCGACGGTGAACTTCTTTCGCGCCAGGCCGATGGCCTTTCTCAGGGACGGCCACTCGACCCGGGCGTTGGCCGACAGCATCGCAAAGGCGGTGTTCCACTCCTCCGCCGTCAGAGGGCGTTCTTCGCCGAAGCTGCCGCTCGACACCCGCAGATTGCACAAGGTCTGGCGGACCACGAAGTCCTGCGCCGAGGGCATCATCCGCCAGCAGCGGTCGCGATCGGGGAAGAACTCGCACACGCCCCCCTCGGCCGAGCGCAAGGGACGCTGGGAGAAGATGCAATCCGATACGGCCTCCCAGTCGACGCCCGGGAAGTGGGGCGCCTGCACGGCGCGGATGGCGTCGACTTCCTCGTGCAGCAGGGCGCGGGTGGGGACGGTGCCACCGCTACCGTAGCGCATGCGCACCGGTCGTCCGGCCGACACCTCGTGGTAGAGCAACTGGCCGACGGTCTGGGCCCCGACGGCTTCCATGCGCTCGCGCACGGCGCGCTCATTGGCGATCCAGAAGCCGGCGTCCTTATCGTCGTCGCCCTGCTTTGTCGGCTTGACAGCGCCGGCCTTGGCGGCGTCCCGCCGTTCGATGTGGGTGCTGAGAAAGCCCCGGTGATTGGCGATGTGCATCAGGACCGCCCACAGCTCGTCCGGCGGCAAAGGCTGGCGAAGCGCCTTGTCGCGCCAGCGATAGAGGTCGTCGGTCACCGTGCGGTTGGGGGGTGCCAGCCCACCGGCAACCAGAAGCTCCCGCAGCCTGGCCCGACGCCAGCGCCGAACGCGCGGGAGGCGGCGCAGACGGCGCTTGCTCCCGCGTTCCGCATGCAGGGAGGTCTGCTTCTTCGGATCACGGCCACTGTCGAACAATCGGACGCCGCCGTCGCGGAGGGAGCGGGGATAGGGCATGCCCTCGGCCGCCTCTGCCTCGAATGCAGCCCAACCGATGCTGTCGGATCCGATGTCCAACCCCACCATCCATTTGCCCATCCTGCCCTCCAGATGGCGAACTCACGGTTGGAAAGATAATCGGAGGTTTGCGCGCCTTTGACTAGAGTAAACGCAGCAGTGATCATCCCGCCCAGCGCACCCTTATACGGCGAAGGCAATCAGGGCCGGCACGCTGGCTCTTGCCCTATAAGGATGATGTCCGCATGGGGCGCTGCCGCAGCGAGGTCGCGAATTCACCGCGATTCGGTGGTCGCTGGCTAGGGTCGGCGTCGCGCTGCTGCTCACCCTGCACCCCGGGCGCTTCAGCCACCAGCGAGCCATCGTGTTGTGGGCCATCTCGTGGCTCAGCACCAGCGCCAACTCGGCATCGGATTCGACGAAGTTCATCATGCCGGCGGTGATGACGATCGTCTTGCCGCCGGCGTAGGCGTTGACCGCCTCGATGCCGCTGACACTGAGGGGATAGCCGCAAACCTTCTCGGCGCCGACCTCGAGCCGAAGCGGCTGGACGCACCAGCCCCGCGCGGTGCGGGCGCGGGCGATGTGGCGGCGGAGATGATCGGCATAGGCCCGCAACAACTGGCCGGGCCGGTCGGGGGCGTCGAGCTTGGCTTCAAGAATTAGGAAACAGGGGGCACCCTCGGGCGACCGCCATTCCAGCCACAGATCGGCGCGACGGAGGCCGCCCGCTCGATCTTTCAGGCCCAATTCGGTGACCACCACCAGGCTGCCGGCGGCGCGGGCCTCGGCCAGCGGGGCCGGGGTGAAATGGGGCGACAGGAAGAAGGCGAGGCGTCGGGTCAGCAGCGGCAGCCGGCGGACAGCGCGGGGGAAGCCGGAAAGGGTGGGAGTTGGGCGAGGTCGGCCTTCAGCGAGGCCGGCGGGGCCAGGGCGGACGAGCGCAACAGGCTTGCCGCGTCGGCCTCGGGCAGGGGGAAATCGCAGCCGGGCCGCCAGCCGGCGACCAGGGCTAGGTCGCGCAGCCTTGCCGCCTGTCCGTCCTCCCCCGCCATGCCCGGTCTCCGATGCTGTTTCGGCTCATGCGGGCAATCCGGAGCTTCACTGCGAACCCAGTTCGATGGTCCAGCGCGATTCTCTCAACCACACTCAGAGCATGATCGACCCCGTCATCAGCGCCATCGGTGGTCTTGGGGCCGACCCAGTTGTCCACCTTCAGCGGTTCCCAGTCGTCGCGGTTGCGTGAACCGAAGTCGTTGAGGGTTTCCTGCAACACCCCGCCTTCCACTTTGGGCCCCTGGTCGTCCTTGCGGAACAGCGGGCCGAGGATGGAATGGGTCCTGTCCTCCAGCCCGTCCGCATTGCCGTTCCGCTGGGCATCGCGGGCGAGGTGTTGAAGCGGCCCAGGGCCAGGCCCTCCTCCATCCAAACCGCCTTGCGCGAGTGGGCTTACGCGCAAGCCTACGAGACCTCAGCCCACCGCGCCGACGAACTGCCACGCTGGATGCACCGCTGCAACTGGCATCGCCCTCATGGTAGCTTGAACGCGCAGACATCCATCAGCCGACTCGGATTGGCCGATGACAACCTCATGCGTCTTCACATCGCAATAAATTCAATTCCTTGAATTATATTGCGAATCTATGATTCGGGACACTAGCGTCCGCCGCGGATGATCCGCTCCTTGTCCAGGCGCTGGGCGATCTCTTCCAGGTGGGCCATCAGCGCCTCGGCATCCGGCGTGCTGCGGGTCAGCACCAGATGGACGTCGAGGCGGGCCAGCACGGCATAGCCGGCCGACGGAATCGGCTGCGCGGCGAGAACCTCGCTGGCGGGGCCGGCATAGTCGAGGACATAGCTGCCGCGGTCGCGGGCCAGCATGGCGAAGGCGGCCTGGTGGTGGTTGACGGTGGTGCGGGCGATGGCATTGGCCTCGTCGGTCAGGAAGCCGGCGAGATCGCCGTAGCTGTAGCCGTGGATGAGGATCACCCGCTGACCGGCCAGGTCCTCCTTGCGCCGGACCGGCGGCGTGTCGCCGGCCCAATAGACCCGGACTTCGGTGCTGGCCACCGGCAGGCGGCTGAATAGGCAGCACGCCTCCAGCGCCGGGGCCTTGACCAGCATCGAAAACTGGGCGCTGCCGTTGCGCAGGGCGCTGAACATGCGGGCGGCGGGATAGGACGTGCCGTGCCAGGCGAGTCCGGCCTCGGCGAACAGGGCCGCGGCCACGCGCAGCAGCGGGTTGGCCGGCCGTCCCTGGGAATCGACCGCGGTGGTCCACACCGACTGATCGGGATAGGCGTACTCGATGTCCGCCGCCGTGGCCGACCTGACCGGCGAAGCCACCGCAGCGGCCAGCAACGCCAAAGCCGCAAGCGTGCGCCGCCACGCCACGGTCATCCCCGGACGCCGACGAGCGCCGCCGTCAGACAATCAGCGAGAACAGGCGCCCGGCACTGCCCGGCCCGGTGTCCGACAGCCCCTGGGCCAGGATCGACGACGCCATATTGGGAACCGCGGATTGCAGCGCCTGCTGCGCGGCAATCTTGCCGGTGTCGGTGGGAACATCCTGGGTCACATAGTCGTCGGTATAGGTGGTGCCGATTTCCAGCTGGATGGCCAGATTGACCCCCTGCTTGGGCGGCACGCCCTCGCCACGGGTGACCTTGATGATGTATTTGCCCGTCGCCGCCTCGAATTCGCCCTTCTCCATCAGGGCATAATTGTCGCTGGCCACGCCCATGCCGGCCTTGCTGTCGCCGATGGTGCGGCCGAAATGGTCCATGATCTGGATGCGGATGTCGGCGTCTTCCGAATGCGCCACCCGCAGCGGGCCGGGAGTCACGGCATTGACCGCGAAGAACAGGGTGCGATCGTTCTCGCCCATCCGCGACAGCACGTTGGCACGGCTGTTGTCCTTCTTCAGCCAGCCGATATCGGTGGCGTCCATGAAGGTCGATTGCGTCTTGTGGCTGACGGTTCGCTCCCACGCCCGGGCGCCGGCGTCGGTAAGGGCGGCGGTGATGGTGGAGTCGGCCATGGCTTCTGTCCCCCTTCTGGAGATCGCGCGCCGACGGGGCAGCGCTACCACTCGGGCAAAACATATTCTCGCCCGATCCGAATGTTACTCCTTTCTCGTCGCGAAGGGAAGATTCCCTGCGCCGACGGATTCCCTATGCCTACGACTCGCCGAAGCTGATCGAACGGGTGTCGTCGACGACGAAGCCGCCCTGCATCTTGAGGAACGCCTCGGCGGTCAGCACGGCATCGAGCAGGGCGCCGTGGTGCTGGAAGCGATCCGAGCGGTCGATCCACAGCCGGTCGCACAGCACGTCCAGCGCCCCCGGCACCCCGGGGAAGAACTGCCGCGACAGCTCCTGGGTACAGACGAAGTCGTTGCCGGAGAAGATGGTCTCGTCGAAGCCGCAGCGACCGGCGCGGGCGTATTCGAAATTCAGGAAGTCGATCTCGTTGCGGGCACTGTGGGCGAGCAGGACGTCCTGGCCGATGAAGGACTCGAACTCGTCGAGCACGTCGCGGAACACCGGGGCGTCCTTCAACTGCGCCGGATGGATGCCGTGGACGGCCATCGAGGCCTTGGCGATCGGCCCGTTGGGCTGGATCCGCTTTTCCCAGGTGGCCCCGGTGACCCAGCCGTCGCCGTCGCGGCGCAGTTCGATGCAGCCGATCTCGATGACGATGCCCGGCAGCCGCAGCCCCTTGGGCATCTTCCCGATCTCGGCGGCGGTGGGGATGCGGAATCCGGTGGTCTCGGCGTCGATGGCCACCAGGCGGCCGACAGCGGCCAAATCGTCGAGCGTAAGCATGAGACCCCTTCCCTGACGGATGCCGGGCAGCATAGCAGCCGCCGACGATGCTGACGACGTCTCGTCTGCACGTCCCGTCGGGGCGCCATCCTCCATTGCGTAGTCCCAAATCGCTGCCGATCGGCTATGGTGCGGGCGTTCGTTCATCAAGGATAGTGCCGATGCGCTGGGGCCGAAGTTTTGCCATTCTCGCCGTTTTGCTGTTTGCCGGGCCCGCCACGGCCGACAGCGACGCCCGCGGCTTCGTCGAGGGCTACATCGCCTCGACCAAGCGCATCCGCGACGATACGGCCCTGCCGCCGGACCGGCGGCTCGTCCAGGCCCAGACCCTGTTGCACGACGCCTACGACTTCGTCGGGGCACCGCAGGCGATTCTCGGCCGCCATTGGGCCAAGGCCAGCCCCGATCAGCAGCGACGGACCCAGGAAACCTTCGAGCAATACCTGATCGTCGCCTACGGCACCCGCTTCGATGCCATGGCCGCCACCCTTGCCGTCACCGGCAGTTCGCCCGCGGGCGGGCGCACCGTCGTCCACAGCACCAGCACCGGAAGCCGCGGACAGCCGGTGCGGATCGACTGGGTCCTGGTGCAGCCCGAGGGGATGCAGTGGCGCATCGCCGACATCGTCGTCGACGGCGTCGGCTCGGTGGAACTGATGCGCCAGGAATTCGGCGCCGTGCTGCGCGCCAACAACAACGACATCGAGGCGCTGCTGGCGGCCCTGCGGCAGCGGGTCGAGGCGGCAAAGGCGGCCAATTGAGCCCCGCTTCGCTCACCGCGGCCGACGCCCGCCGCATCGCCGGGCTGCTCGGGCCCTACCGCGACGCGCGGACCGGGCGGGCGGCGGCCGAGCTGGCCCTGAGCGCCCTGCCGTTCCTCGCCCTGACCGGGGCGGCGCTGGCGGGGATCTGCTATGTCCACTGGGCGTTTCTCGGCCTGTCGCTGCCGGCCGGGGTGTTCCTGGCCCGCCTGTTCATGATCCAGCACGATTGCGGCCACGGCGCGTTCTTCCGCCGCCGCCGCGCCAACGATGCCATCGGGCGCCTGATCGGCATGCTGACCTTCACCCCCTATGGCTATTGGCGCCGCACCCATGCGCTGCACCACGCCGGGGCGGGCAATCTCGGCCATCGCGGCACCGGCGACATCGACCTGCTCACCGTCGCCGAGTACCGCAGCCTGCCCCGCCATCGCCGCCTGACCTATCGCCTGGCGCGGCACCCGGCGGTGCTGTTCGGGCTTGGTCCCGCCTATGTGTTCATGCTCAAGCACCGCCTGCCGCTGGGCCTGATGGGGAGGCTGCGCGACGGCTGGTTCAGCGTGATGGCCACCAACCTGGCCATCGCCGGGCTGCTGGTGGTCGGCTCGCTGCTGTTCGGCACCGGCGCGTTCCTGGCCGTCCAGGCGACGACGGTGCTGGTTGCCGGGACCATCGGCCTGTGGCTGTTCTTCGTCCAGCACCAGTTCGAGACCACCAGTTGGGCCCGCGACGGCGAGTGGAGCTTCCATCGCGAGGCGGTGGCCGGCAGCTCGCACTACGATCTTCCCGCCCCGCTGCGCTGGCTGACCGCCAATATCGGCATCCACCACCTGCATCACCTGGTCAGCCGGGTGCCGTTCTATCGCCTCGGCGAGTGCCTGGCCGACCATCCCGAACTGCGCGGCATCAACCGCCTGACCCTGCGCGACAGCCTGACCTGCGCCCGCCTGGCGCTGTGGGACGAGCAGCGGCGCCGCCTGATCCGCTTCCGCGATTTGGAATAGCCAGCAGCCCGAAGCTCTCGTTTCATCTTTCGCCCGCGCCCGGCGAGGGCGAAACCATAAGGACCAAAGCGTGATGCACAGTTTGGGCATCACGCTTTAAAGCCCCGCCTGAGGGCGGGTTGCGAAACAGGGCCCGGGACGTCCGCGGGTTACTCCGCCTTGAAGAAATTATCCGCCAGGCTGGCGATCTCCGCCGTTGCGCAGGCGAGCAGGCGTTCGCCGTGCTCGGCGGTCGCCAGCGACGGGTCGGAGCCGATGCGCCCGTCGGGAAAGCGGCGGCGGAAATCGTCGGCGCCGGAGAAGCCGTCGCGCGGTGCCACCCGCGGCGCGAGGACGCGATGGTCGGCGGCCTCGGGATGCAGCGCCCAGGTCACCGCCACTTCCGGTGGGGTGGCGTGGCTGCCCACCGCATCGCCGTAAAGGTCGTGCGACAAATCGACCACCCGCGGCATTTCCCACCAATTGTACAGGCGCAGGCGCTGGTCGGGGCGCGGGGTCCAGGCATCGAGCGCCATCTGCGTCTCGGCGAACGCCGCCTGCACGGTGGCGGCATTGCCGCCGTGGCCGTTGATCACCGCCACCCGTTCGAAGCCGTGACGGGCCAGCGACAGCAGGCAGTCGGTGACCAGCGCCAGCAGGGTCGACGGCCGCAGGGTCATCGACCCGGCGAAGCGCATGTGATGCTGGGCCATGCCGACCGCCAGGGTCGGCGCCACCATGGTCTGCAACCGCTCGCCGACCCGCCAGGCGATGGCTTCGGCACACAGGGCGTCGGTGCCGCTCAGCCCGGTGGGGCCGTGCTGCTCGGTGGAGCCGATGGGCAGGATGACCGCCCGCGAGCGGGCCAGATAGGCCTCGACCGCCGGCCAGGTGGCAAGCTGCAAGCGCATGAGACGGGTGTCCTCCATTGGATGGGTCGCATACCCGCTGGAGATGGAGATGGAAAGGGCGCGAAAGGAGAGGGCTCACTTCCCGTGCATCATCTCGTGCATCTGGCGGTGGGCCGGATCGGCCATGTGCTGCTCGTGCTGCGCCGGGTCGTGCTGCATCATCATCGGGCCGGCGGCACCGGGACCTTGGACGTCGACCTCGACGGTGACCTCGCCGGCCTTGTCCAGCACCACGGTCAGCGGGAAATGGCTGCCCTGCTTCAGCGGCTGCTTGAGCCCGATCAGCATCACATGCATCCCGCCCGGCTCCAGCGTCGCCTTCTGCCCCGACGCCAGGGGGATCGACTCCACCGGACGCATGCGCATCACGCCGTCGCTGCCGGCGAGGTGGGTGTGCAATTCGACCTTGTCCGAGACCGCGGCCCTGGCACCGATCACCCGGTCCTCGCCGCCGCCGTTGCCGACGCTCAGGAAGGCGGCCCCGTTCTTGGCCCCCGGCGGCGTGGCCCGCGCCCAGGCGCCGGTCACCGCGATGGGGCCCTTGACGGCGTCTCCGGCGGCGGCGGGGACGGCGGCAACGCCAACGGCCAGGGCGAACAGCAGGGCCGGCATCGACTTCATGGGGAAATTCCCTCCTGGGATGGCATAAGCCACCGGGCGGGTTGCCGCGGCGGCGAAACTGGGTCATTGATGGGGCATGAGCGATGACCCTGCAAGCCCCGTCTCCGACCTCCCCGCCGACAATCGTCTGGCGCTGCGCCGCGTGGCCCGCGCCTGCCGCAAGGCCTCGCTGGGCACCCTGACCGCCGAGTGCGCCGATCCCTACGTCTCGCTGGTGACGGTGGCGCTCGACCACGACCTGGCGCCGGTGCTGCTGCTGTCCGGCATCTCCGACCACACCCGCAACATCGCCGCCGACCCGCGGGTGTCGTTGCTGTTCGACGGCACCGCCGCCTTCGCCAATCCGCAGCAGGGACCGCGGGTGACGCTGATGGGCACCGCCCGTCCCTGCGACGATGCCCGTCTGACGGCGCGGTTCCTGGCCTTGCATCCCGGGGCCCGCCTCTATGCCGGCTTCGGCGACTTCCGCTTCTGGCGGGTCGAGCCCGAGCGGGTCCATTTCGTCGGCGGCTTCGGCCGCGCGGTGTGGTTCGACGCGCCCTTCGGCCTGACCTCGGCCGCGGCTGTCGCCGCCGCCGAGCCGGACATCCTCGCCCATATGAACGCCGAGCATGCCGACGCGGTGGCGGCAATGGCCAAGGCCGCCGGCGGCGAGGGCGATGCGTGGCGGATGGTGGCGCTCGATCCCGACGGCTGCGATCTCGCCGGGGGCGAGACGACGCTGCGACTCGGCTTCCCCACGCCCATCGCCGATGCCGGCGACGCCCGGACAGCCCTGGTGGCCTTGGCGCAGGCGGCACGGCCGTAATCCCTCAGGGCAACCGGGTGAAGGAATGCGATCTCACAACATGGTCGTCATCCCCGCTGGTGCTCATCGGCGCTGACGTACGGCGAAGACGAGGCGCGTGTTCGGAGCGAAGGGGAACGATTCGCCACCAAGATGGGGTAATCGGGGCTGGCGCTGAGGCTGGCAAGCAAGGTGGCTGTCCCGCAAGCTGTTGTTGGATACGGAGTCCGCGAAGCGGCTCGAAGCAACAGAGGG
>JACRFY010000260.1 GCA_016212565.1 Magnetospirillum sp.
CCGCCCTCGCCGACGCCGCCGATCACCACCGAGCCGCACGGCTTGTTGCCCTGCTGGTAGGCGCGCGCCTTGTTGAGGTCGACCTGGGTGCGGGTGGTGTTGTCGAGGCGGGTGTTGTCGGGCACCGCCTTGGCCTGGCCGTCGTCGATGATGATGATCGTGTTGGGGTCGAGATCGGGGATGCCTTCGGCGGCATCGCCACCGGCGGCGCGGTCGCGGGCGCCGCGGATCGCGCTTTTGGCATCGCCGCGGGTGGTCCCGGTGCGCTCGCGCGGGCCGACCGGATCGGCGGGGCCGAGGATGGTGATGTTGCCCGCTTGCGGGTCGCTGTCGATGCGGGCACGGGCGTCGTCGGCGGCGGAGCGGTCGGCGGTGGGCGGCTTGGGGCCGCCCTGGGCGCCGTCGTTGACCACCTGGCCGGTGAGCGGATCGACGAGCACGATCTCGCCCGCCCGTCCGGCCGGCGCCAGGGCGATCATGGCGACCAGCGCCGCCGAACCGAGGGACCGCATCATGGCACTACCCTCCTTGACGCATTGATCCTATCATCATTCGCCCTGCGACCGACGGGTTTTATAGGGGAGGGACGGCGCGGTGAACCGAGGCGGAACGCTGGCGCGCAGCCTGTCTCTGGCCCTGTTCCTGGTGCCGCTGGTCGGCATCTCGGCGCTCAACTACTGGTCCGACTACAAGGCGGAGCGGCGGCTGGCCGAGGATGTCGGCGGCGCCGTCGCCCGCGCCGCGGAAAAGAACATCGGCAACGCCTTGCGCACCGTCGACCTGCTGCTGCAATACGTCGGCGACTACGCGCTGGAGGGCGGGCCGGGCCGGGACACCTTGCAGCAGACCCTGGCCTTGCAGGCGGCGTCGATGCCGGAAATCGACGTCCTGCTGGTGGCCGACGCCGAGGGGCGGCGGCGCACCGCCAGCAGCGAGTCCGACCGTCGGTTCGCCGACGTCTCCCGCTTCGACTTCTTCCGCGCCCAGCAAGCCATCTGGGCCGAGCGCAACGTGGTCATCGACGGACCGATGCCGCTGGAACTCGGCCGGCGCATCGTCGTCTCGCGCCCGATCATCGACCGCGACAACCGCTTCCGCGGCATCGCCGCCGCGGTGCTGAAGCCGGACTTCTTCTCGGCGCCGCTGGCGCAGGTGGCGCCCGAGCGGATCGATACCATCGTCCTCACCAACACCTTCGGCGTCGTGCTGTCGCACTATCCCGATCAGCCGTCCCGGTTGGGAACCACGCTTGGCTCGTCGGCCGGTCAGATCGTCACCTGGCGGGTGATCGAGCGCTATCCGCTGGTGGTGGGGGCCGGAATTGCCGTCGCCACCGTCGACGCCGCGTTCTGGCACACCGCCGGGCCCAAGCTGGCCCTGGAGGGGGGGCTGGTGCTGCTGCTGGCGATGCTGGCGGTGCTGCTGCACAACCGCCAACGGCAGCTGGTCCGCTCGGCCGGGGCGCTCGGCAGCCTCAATCTCGAACTGGAGGACCGGGTTGCCGAGCGCACCCGGGCCGCCGAAGACGCCAGCCAGGCCAAGTCGCGCTTCCTGGCCATGGCCAGCCACGACCTGCGCCAGCCGGTCCAGGCCCTGAACCTCTATGCCAACGTGCTGTCGGGCAAGGTGGCCGAGGGCGATCCGGCGGCGATCGTCGAGCGGATGCGCGGATCGGCGGCGGCCCTGGCCGATCTGCTCGATGCCCTGCTCGACGTCTCCAAGCTCGATGCCCGGGTGGTGCATCCCGCGGTGCGGCCGTTCCCGCTCGGGGCGGTGATGGAGCGCATCTGGCAGCATTTCGAGCCGATGGGCGAGGCGGCGCAGGTGTCGCTGTCGGTGGTGACGACCCGGCTGTGGGTCGAGTCCGACCCGGCGTTGGTCGAACGGGTGGTTCAGAACCTCGCCGCCAACGCGCTGCGCTACACCCCGGCCGGCGGCAAGGTGGTGATCGGCGTGCGCCGTCGCGGCCGGTCGTCGCTGGCCTTGCAGGTGTGGGACAGCGGCATCGGCATTCCCGAGGACCAGCGCGAGTTGATCTTCGCCGAATTCACCCGTCTCGACAGCGGCAATCGCGAGGGCCGCCATGGCCTCGGCCTGGGACTGGCGATCGTGCGCCGGCTGGTGGACCTGCTGGGCCACGCGCTGTCGCTGCGCTCGACGGTCGGGCGGGGCAGCGTGTTCGAGCTGGTGCTGCCGCTTGCCGCGCCATGCGCCACTTGCGCTCCCGTCGCCGCGCCGGCGCCGTTCCGCGCCGGTGCGGTGGTGTTGGTGATCGAGGACGACCCGGATATCCGCGATGCGCTCGCCCGGCAATTGCGCGCCTGGGAGCTGGAGGTGGTGGCGGCCGATGGCGAGGTCGCGGCGCTGGCGGCCTGCGCGAACCATGCGGTGGATGCGGTGGTGGCCGACCTTTCCCTGGGCGTGGGCGGCAACGGGCTGGAGGTGGCCCGCATGCTGCGCCGGCAGGTGGGGCGCTGTTTGCCGGTGGTGATGCTGACCGGGGACACCGGCCCGGAGCGGTTGCGCGAGGCGATGGAGACCGGGTTGCGTCTGCTGCACAAGCCGGCCGAGCCCGAGGCTCTGCGCGCCGCGTTGCAGGCCGAGATGGCGGCGCAGTCGGAGCCGGTCGCCCCGTCGTGAGACGGCGTTGGCCCCGTCGTGAGACGGCGTTGGCCCCGTCGTGAGACGGCGTTGGCCCCGTCGTGAGACGGCGTTGGCCTCAGGCTTTGGGCGCGTCCGGGCCGGGATGGCTGGCCGGACCGACCTCCATCGCCATCGGTGTGCGCTTTCCAACGCCGCGGCGGCGGTGGTGCGCCAGGCGGTAGTCGAGACGAATGGCCCCCACCGCGGTGGCGAACATGGCCAGGAACAGCATGCGGCTCTGATAGCGGTGATGGGGGTTGGACAGCGCTCCGCACACCAGGGCATTGCCGATCATCACCACCAGCACCAGAAACGCCAGGCCGGAGGCGGTGCGGTCGCGGCGCTTCAGGCCGAGGAGCAGCATGGCGACGGTGATGCCCACCGTCGCCAGCCCCAGCGGGACCTGGAGGGCATTCACCGGCGCGAAGTCGATGCCCGGCTCGGTGTTCTGGCGCGAGTGCAGGTAGGCGCGCAGCTCGTGGGGAAAACGCGCCTTTTCGACGTCGAGGAAGTCGCCGGCCCAGTTCTCGCGGATCTTGGGGTTGAGGCCTTCGCCGACCTCGGTCTGGGCCAGTTGCTCGATGGTCGCCTCGATGGAGTGGCGGGCCACCTCCTCGGGGTAGTGGCGGATGATCTCGGTGACGATGAAGTCGGCCTCGTCCATCATCCCGCGCCAGCCGCCCAGCTTGCGGAAGAAGGGGAATTCCCACGGCGCCCACAGGAACGAATCGGCGGTGTCGGGCAGGTCGTCGCGATAGGGGCACAGCTTGAGGCGGGCGCCGCGCGGGCAGGCGTCGTCGAGATAGCGCTCGACCAGCCCATGCTGGACGAACAGCGCCAATTGCAGGACCCGGCCGGAGGGGCTGAACATCGCCTTGCCGGTGGCGGCCCAATGACTGAGCGGAATCGCCGCGGTTCCCAGCGCCACGGCCAGCGCCACCAGCGCCAGCCGGGGCCGCGGCAGGGCGGGGAGCGCCAGCGAGACCAGTTTCAGCGCCGCCAGGGTCAACAGCAGGCCGCCGGCCACCGCCACGTGGGACATGTGCACCATGATCGCGACCGCCACCAGCGGCACCACCGCCGCGCGGCGCCACCACGACAGCGTGCCGCCGAAGGCCAGCACCGCCAGGCCGAGATAGGCGGTGCCGGTCCAGGCATCGCCCATCACCTGGGCGATGTACCAGGGCCAGGCCGTCAGTGCCACCAGGGCGACGGTGATGAAGAGCAGCCAATGCAGCGGCCGCCGGGGCAGAAAGGCCTCGAACGCCTCGTGGAGAACGATGGCGGCGGCCAGGGCCTGCATCGCCACCACCCACCACAGCGAGCCCAACTCCTTGGCCACCCAGATCACCAGCGAATAGGGCAGGGTGCGATAGATCACCACGTCCCAGGTGAAGGCCATGGTCACGTAGTCTTCGGAATCGAAGTAGACCAGCGGGTAGCCGTTCCACAGCGCCGCCCCGGCGAGGATCACCGCGCAGGCGAGGATCAGGGCCACATGCTGGGCCGCCTTGCGCATCGGATTAGACCCGCTTCCAGGTGGTGCCCTGGGCGGAATCCTCGAGAACCACCCCCTTGGCCTGCAACTCGGCGCGGATGCGGTCGGCGCCGGCGAAGTCGCGGCTCTTGCGGGCGGCGGTGCGGGCGTCGATCTGGGCGGCGATCTCGGTCTCGGACAGGCTGGCGGCGCCGGCCGCCTGCCAGCGGAACCACGCCTCGGGGTCCTGCTGGAGGATGCCCAGCAGGTCGCCGGCCGCCAGCAGCGCGCCCTTGGCCCGCGCCCGCTCGGCGGGGGTGGCGGCCTTGTTGACGGCGGCGACCGCTTCGTGGAGGTGGGCGATGGCGAGGGGGGTGTTGAGGTCGTCCTCCAGCGCCGCCAGCATGTCCAGCGGCGGGTGCTCGCGGCCCTCGGCGGCCACGTCGGCGGCCAGCTTCAGCGCCGTATACAGGCGGTCGAGAGTCGCCTTCGCCGACTTGAGGCCCTCGGCGGTCCAGTCGAACGGCTGGTGATAGTGGGTCGACAGCATCGCCAGGCGGATCGCCTCGCCCGGGGCCTGGTCGAGCAATTCGCGGACGGTGAAGAAGTTGCCCAGCGACTTGGACATCTTCTCGCCCTCGACCATCAGATAGCCGTTGTGCAGCCAATAGCGGGCGAACGGGGCGCCGTTGGCGCAGGTGCTCTGGGCGATCTCGTTCTCGTGGTGGGGGAAGACCAGATCCTGCCCGCCGCCGTGGATGTCGAAGGTGGTGCCGAGATGCTCCAGGCTCATCGCCGAGCACTCGATGTGCCAGCCCGGCCGGCCGCGGCCCCACGGGCTGTCCCAGCCCGGCAGGTCGGGAGTCGAGGGCTTCCACAGCACGAAGTCGGCGGCGCTCTTCTTGAACGGGGCGACCTCGACGCGGGCGCCGGCGATCATCTCGTCCATCGAGCGGTTGGACAGGCGGCCGTATTCGGGCATCGCCGGCACGTCGAACAGCACGTGGCCCTCGGCGGCATAGGCGAAGCCCTTGGCCACCAGCGACTCGATCATGGCGATCATCTGGGCGATGTGGTGGGTGGCGCGCGGCTCGACGCTCGGCGGCAGGGCGTTCAGCGCCGCGATGTCCTCGTGGAACAGCGCCGTGGTCCGCGCGGTGATGGCCTCGATCGGCTCGCCCGACTGCTTGGCCCGGGCGTTGATCTTGTCGTCGACGTCGGTGATGTTGCGCACGTAGGTCACCGACGGATACAGGCGCCGGAGCAGCCGGTACAGCACGTCGAAGACGATCACCGGGCGGGCATTGCCGATGTGGGCCCGGTCGTAGACGGTCGGGCCGCAGACATACATGCCGACATGGCGGGGGTCGATGGGCTCGAAGGCCTCTTTGCGCCGCGTCAGCGTGTTGTAGAGAACCAGCGACATCCTGCCTCCCCGGCCTTTGGTTTCAGACCGCTTCCCCGACGAGCCGTTTTTCGGCTCTTGCCTTGCCGATCAGAGGTAACAGGTTCTTCAGTTCCGGTCCATCGCCGCGGCCGGTCAAGGCCAGGCGCAAGGGGTGAAAAAGCGCCCGGCCCTTGCGGCCGGTGGCCGCCTTGACCGCATTGGTAAAGCCGGTCCAGGTGGTCTCGTCCCACGGTTCGGGCGGCAGCAGCGCCGCGGCGGCCCGGGTGAACTCGATGTCCTCGATCTCGGGGGTGATGGCGGCATAGCACACCCGGTACCAGGCCATCGCTTCGGCCAGGGTGGCGAGATTGCCGCGCACCGCCAGCCAGAACGGCTCGGTGACGGCGATCAGGCCCATGGCCATCAGCCGCGGCCCGGCCTCGGCAAACGGCATCGCGTGCAGGACGCGGACGTTGAGATGGGCCAGCTCGACGGGATCGAAGCGCGGGGTGGCACGCGAGAAATGGGTGATGTCGAACTCGGCGACCAGATCGACGAGGCTGGCGCGGGCCTCGATGGCGTCCGAGCTGCCGAGGTGGGCCAGCAGGCTGACCATCGCCATCGCCTCGATGCCGTCGCCGCGCATCTGTTGCAGCGACAGCGAGCCCAGCCGCGTCGACAGCCCCTGGCCGCCGGCATCGGTCAGCAGCGGCAGGTGGGCGAAGGCCGGCGGCGGGGCGCCTAGGGCCTGGAACAACTGGATCTGCGGTGCCGAATTGGTGACGTGGTCCTCGCCGCGGATGACGTGGGTGACGCCGAAATCGATGTCGTCGACCACGCTGGGCAGGGTGTAGAGGAAGGTGCCGTCGCCGCGGATCAGCACCGGGTCGGAGACGCTGGCGGCGGGGACGTGGCATTCGCCGCGCACCAGATCGTCCCAGCGCACGTCGGCATGATCGAGGCGGAAGCGCCAATGGGGCTGGCGGCCTTCGGCCTCCAGACGGGCGCGCTCGGGATTCGACAGCTTGAGGGCGGCGCGGTCGTAGACCGGCGGCAGGCGGCGGGCGAGCTGGCGCTTGCGCTTGAATTCCAGCTCCTCGGGGGTTTCATAGCAGGGATAGAGCCGCCCGGCCTCCTTGAGCCGCTCGGCCGCGGCGGCATAGGCGGACAGGCGCTTGGACTGGAAGGCCTTGCGGTCCCAGTCGAGCCCCAGCCAGTGCAGGTCCTCGGCGATGGCGGCGACGTATTCCGGCTTCGAGCGTTCGGCATCGGTGTCGTCGTAGCGCAGCCAGAAATAGCCGCCATGGGCCTTGGCGAACAGCCAGTTGATCAGCGCCACCCGCGCATTGCCGACGTGCAGAAGCCCGGTGGGACTGGGAGCGAAACGGACGGTGACGGGCATGGCGGGGTCGCTGATCCGATGGCAAATGGGACGTCAGCCCCTATAGCACCCGGGGCGGGGCGCAACAAGGTTGGCGGGCGGTGGGGGGCTATCGGGTGAAGGAATGCGATCCCGCAAACAAGGTCGTCATCCCCGCGAAGGCGGGGATCCAGGCGTCCGCGGGCGTGATCTTCGGCCTTGCGTGTCATCCGTCCCGACCATGGATCCCCGCCTTCGCGGGGATGACGGACAATGCAATGGACTGTGGTCCTTCACCCGATACCCTGGGGCGCATCGTTACCGCATCACCTTCTCATACAGGCTCAACGCCAGCTCGAAGACGATCAGCAGGACGATGTACCACTCCACCCGCAGCGAGCGGCGGGTGTGGACCAGATCGAGCAGGGTCTGGGCGGTGTCGCCGATCACCTCCAGCTTGCGGTCGAGGCCGCGGGAGCGCTCGCGCACCTCGTATTCCCGCTCCAGCCGGCCGAACAGGCCCTCCAGTTCGGGGACGTTCCACAACACTTCGGGCTTTTCCAGCACCTCGGCGCGGCCGACCATGCGGTGCTGGGTGATCAGCACCTCGCCGATCTGGCGCAGCAGGTCGCGGGCGGGGAAATCATGGCGTCCGCGGTCCTTCAGCCGGGCCGCCAGCGGTTCGATGCGGTCGAACACCGCGGCGACGCGGATCTCGTAATGTTCGAGCACCAGGTCCTTGGCCAGCACGTCGGCCACCACCTGCAGGCGCTCGGGCGTAATCGCGCGCAGGATCACGGTCCCGTCGGGCTCGACGTGCTCGTCGGCGTCGGCGATGACGTCGATATGCGATTCCTCGCGTCCCGGCACCGCCATCGGTTCGGCGACGAGATGGCGGAGATCGCCGAGGAAATGGGCCTCTTCCTCGGCGGTGACGTCGAACAGCACCGCCACCCCGTATTTGAACAGGACGGCGAAGCCCTTGCGGCCGGCGCGGATGGTCAGCGGCGTCGTCGCCAGCGCCTGCTTCTGCTCGAAGCCGCGCACGTCGAGGCGCTCGCCGAGCAGGAAGCCGCGGGCCAGCAGTGTGCGGGGCTCGTTACGCTCCCCCTCCGTGTCGGGAAATCCGGGTGTCTCGGTCATGACCTTGGGTATGGCGCGGTGCTTGAAAGATCGCGCTCGGTATACCACCCGGGGGCGGGGCCAACAAGGTCGGCGGGTTTACCGGGCGGATCGGACGCTCCATAATACAGTGATACCGCCGAGCCACTGACGTGACTCGGCGGATTGCCCCTCGCCGGGCGGGCGCGTCCGCGCCCTTGGCCGCGGCCGCAATGGCCGCCGGATACCGGCGAACGGGTCATTTCGAGCATTCGCCGGTATGAGCCATTCACGCCTGGGAGGCACTCATGGACCAACGGATCAGCGTCATCACCCTCGCCGTCCACGACGTGGCGGCGGCCAAGGCCTTCTATCAGCGCTTGGGATGGCGGACGTGGACCGGGCTGGAGACGGCGGAAATCGCCTTCTTCCAGTGCGGGGGGCTGGTGGTGGCGCTCTACAGTGCCGCCGCCCTGGCCGCCGATACCGGGCTCGACCGGTCCCGTCCCGGCGGCATCACCTTGGCGGTCAATGTGCGGCAACGCGACGAGGTCGCGGCGGAACTGGCCGCGGCCGTGGCGGCCGGCGGCACCCTGCTCAAAGCGGCGGAGGAGAAGCCGTGGGGCGGGACGGTCGGTTATTTCGCCGATCCCGACGGCCATCCGTGGGAGATCGCCTGGGTGCCGCAATTCCCCCTCGCCGCCGATGGCAGCCTGATCCTGCCCGGAGACTGATCACACCAGCCGCGTGAACCCGTTGGTGATCGGATAGCGGCGGTCGCGGCCGAACGAGCGCGGGGTGATCTTCACCCCCGGCGGGGCCTGGCGGCGCTTGTATTCGGCGCGGTCGAGCATCGTCCACACCCGGCGCACCACCGCCTCGTCGAAGCCGCGGGCGACGGTGTCGGCCAGCGACAATTCGCCCTCGATCAGGCAGGCGAGGATGCCGTCCAGCACCGCATAGGCGGGCAGGGTGTCCTGGTCGGTCTGGTTGGGCTTCAACTCGGCGGTGGGCGGCTTGGTGATCACCCGCTCGGGCATCACCGGCCCCGCCGGGCCCAAGCCGCCGGCCGGACGATGGGCGTTGCGCCAGCGGCTGAGGGCGAAGACGGTGGTCTTGTAGACGTCCTTGAGCACCGCGTAGCCGCCGCACATGTCGCCGTAGAGGGTGGCGTAGCCGGTGCTCATTTCGCTCTTGTTGCCGGTCGACAGCACCATCGGGCCGAACTTGTTCGACAGCGCCATCAGCGCCATGCCGCGGGCGCGGCTTTGCAGGTTCTCTTCGGTGATGTCGGGGGCGCGGCCGGCGAACAGCGGTGCCAGCATGTCGGCATAGGCGGCCATCGCCGGCTCGATGGAAACGGTCTCCAGCCGGCAGCCCAGCAGGCGCGCCACTCCGGCGGCGTCCTCCAGGCTCTCGTCCGAGGTGTAGGGCGAGGGCATCATCACGCACCACACCTTGGCGGCGCCCAGGGCGTCGGCGGCGATGGCGGCGGCCAGCGCCGAATCGATGCCGCCCGACAGGCCCAGCACCACGCCGGGAAAGCCGTTCTTGCCCACGTAGTCGCGCAAGCCGGTGACCAGTGCCTGGTAGATGCTCTCTTCCGCCGTTTCCTCGGCGGCCACCTGCCCCGCGGCGGTCCAGCCGTTCGCGCCGCGGCGCCAATGGGTGGTGACCACTCCGGTCTGCCATGCCGGCATACGCAACAGCACCGTGCCGCCGGAATCGAGGGCGAAGGAGGCGCCGTCGAACACCAGTTCGTCCTGCCCGCCCACCTGATTGACGTAGAGCAGCGGCAGTCCGGTTTCGGCGACCCGGGCGGCGGCGCGGGCCCGGCGCACCCCGGTCTTGCCGGCCTCGTAGGGCGAGCCGTTGGGCACCACCAGGATCTCGGCGCCGCATTCGGCCAGGGTTTCGGCGACGTCGGCGTACCACATGTCCTCGCAGATCAGCACGCCCAGGCGCACGCCGCGGAAGGCGACCGGGCCGGGGACGGGGCCGGGAACGAACACCCGGGCCTCGTCGAAGACGCCGTAATTGGGCAGGTGGTGCTTGAGCCGCGTCGCCACCACCCGGCCGTGGTCGAGCAGCAGGACGGCGTTGTGGCACTGCCCGTCGTGCCGCCACGGGGCGCCGATCAGCAGGGCAGGGCCGCCGTCGGCGGTGTCGGCGGCCAAGGCCTCGACGGCCGCCTCGACGGCATCGAGGAACGCCGCCTTCAGCACCAGATCCTCGGGCGGATAGCCCGACACGGTCAGTTCGGGAAACACCGCCAATTGCGCGCCGTCGGCGGCGGCGGTGGCCCGGGCGGCACGGATCCGCGCCAGATTGCCGGCGACGTCGCCGACGGTGGGATCGATTTGCGCCAGCGCGATGGACAGGGCGTCGGACATGGCGGGCGGCCTCGGGCGGAACGGGACGGGGTTCGGTCACTTAACGGCACCCGGGCGGGGCTGTCAATTGACGGCCGTGCTGTTATCCTGGTCGCGACAGCCGGGAGATCGTCCATGACCGCCGCCGCCCCGCCGCCCAAAGCCGCCGCCAGGATGCCGGTTGCCGGCCCCGCCTGCTGCGAAACGGTCTCGGCCACCCTGATCGGCCACTTCTCCACCCGCCTGGAGGTCGAAGCGGCCAAGGCCGGCGGCAGCCTGTCGGCGGCGGCCATTCGCGCGCTGGCCGAGCGCTTCCTCGCCGAGGAGCGCGCGCGGTTCGGGCCGCTGTTCCAGCGCTCGTTCGATGCCTGCACCGAGGCCCGCGCCAGCCGCCAGTTCGAGATGGCGCGGCGGCGTCCCTTCGACCGCATCCTGATGAAGCGCTTCGCCCATCTGTTCCCGCCGCGGCCCGGCGACGACGGCGGGCGCGGCATCCTGTCGCGCCGCGTCATCGCCGGCTTCAATCTGGCGGTCGACAAGATGATCGGGCCGATGCTCTACGAGCAGTGCCAGCGCAAGTGCGAGGGCATCCTCGAACGCCACCGGGTCGGCAGCGGCTTCGACTGGGAGCGCATCTATGCCGATCCTGAGGCCCATGCCCTGGCCAACGACGTGCTGGTGGTGGTCAGCCATTACTTCGCCAACTTCCACAAGCGCCGGGAATGGTTCATGGCCCTGGTCAACAGCCACCTCGCCGCCGCCACCGCCGGGGCCGAGGACGAGCGCTGGCAGTTGACCGAGTCGGGATTCGCCGAGCTGATGCACGCCCTGTTCGCCGACCTGCGGGCGGCGATGGTGACCAAGCCGCAGGCGGTCAAGAACCGCTACGGCGACCACACCTTCGAGTCGCTGGCCGAGTTCTTCCGCCGCCTGGAAGGATCGTGAGGGACGGGGTCAGGCGATCCCCAGCATGGCGCACAAGACCTCGGGATCGGGGGCCGGGTGGCCGGCCCAGGCGATGACGGTGTCGAGGTCGTCGCGGCCGAAGCCGAACGCCGAAACGGCGCGGCGCAGGGTCTCGTTCTCGTTGATGTGCCGGCGGCCGTCGGCCAAGGCCACCGCCACCAGCCGGCCGAGGACATAGGCCCGCTCGGCCTGCCCGGCGAACAGGCGGTAGTCGGGAGCGGCGACCAGTTCGGCCGGGGCGATGTGCCCGTCGACGTGCATCTCCGTCTCCAGATGCTCCAGCAGCACCTGCTCGGGCGCCGCCACTTCGTGGTCGGCGACCATCATCTGGAAGGCCATCACCACCAGCGCCTTGCGCTGCTCGTTGGTCATCGTTTTCGCGGGCATCGCCGTTCCTCCCTGCCGCGCGCTACTCCGCGGCGCCCGAATTGAGGACCGCGGCCTCGACCAGGCGCTTCTTCATCGCCCGCAGGCGCTCCATGGCCTCGTCGATCTCGGCGACGGCGCGCGAGGCCTCGGTGGGGGTGATGTCGGCGCCGCCCTCGCCGGAGGGCGAGATGGCGTCGAAGACCGCCCGCTGAACGTCGCCGGTCTCGGCGGCGACCTCCATCGCCAGACGCTCCAGGGTCTTGTCGCGCTTCGAGGCCACCGCCTGGGCCGCCTGGGTGACCTCGACGTCGAAGGCGATCGAGAACCATTCCGGCAGGCCGCGGGCGCGCAGCAGTCCCGCCAGCACCTTGCAGTGATCCCAGCGCAGGAAGTCCAGCCCGCGCGGCAGGTTGGGGTTGCAGGCTTTGTAGAGCGTGCTGGAACTCACGCCGACCACCTCGGCAACCTCGTCGCGTCCGAGGCGGGCGACGGCATCGGCCAACGCGAACGCGGTGGTGGCAAACGGCTTCGGCGTGGTCATGGACAAAGAGGCCCGTGCAAATTGGACACACCCCACCCCGGGGCGCGATGGCATCATTGTGCCATACCAAAGAACGGCAGGGGAAGCTGCTCGACGCGTTAACGAGTGGTTACTTTACTGCTATGATGCCGATGTCGAATCCGTGGGGATCGTCGTCGGGACTTCGCAAGGATTGGAGGCATGGTCGGTTCGCCGGATCGGGGTCAGGTGAACGATGGCGGGGCGAGACGCGGGCTCACCCTGCCGCAGATGGGTTTGGAGGCCGGTTTGCAGGGACTGCGGGCCGGTGACGGTCAGGCTTTGCCGGTCGACCATGGCGACCGCCTGGCGGCGGTCGGCGGTGGCGGCGGAGCGGGGCCGGCGATCCCCAAGGAGGCGCTGGCCGACTTCCGTGCCGCATTGGCGTCGGGGCAGGACATCGCCCGGGCCATCGACCGCCTGGTGGCCATCGAGGCCAAGATGGCCGCTGCCCGTGGGGTGCCGCGGGCGGCGGTCGAGCGGGCGGTCGGTCTGTTCGTCGACGAGATCTTCGCCAACCTCGGTCGGAACCAGAGCATCGACGCCGCCATCGCCGACGCCGAGCGGGTGTTCCGCGGGGCGATGCGCAACGCCTTCGCCGATGCCGGGACGCACGATCCGCTGGCCGAGGCGCTGGCCTCGGGCAAGGGGGTGGCGGGCGGCGGCGACGGCCATTACGACCACGCCCTGGGCGATGCGCTCAATCGCGGCGCCAAGACCCAGCATGCCCTCGACAAGGCCAAGGCGGTGGCCGGGCACAGCAAGCAGGCGGCGGGCGGCAAGGACACCCTCGGCGAGGGGCTGGCCAAGGGCGAGGGCTTCGAAAAGACCCTGGACGGCAAGGGCGGCGCCGATGCCGAGGTCTTCGAGCGCAGCCTGGCCGACGCGCTGGCCAACGGCGCCTCCGCCGATCAGGCGATGGCGCAGGCGGCCGAGGCAGCCAGGGCCGCCGCCGATGCCCGGGCCAAGGCCGGCGGCGGCGGGCTGATGGACGCCCTGGCGCAGGGACAGCTGTCCGGCCTCGGCGGGGCGGCGTTCGAAAAGGCGCTGGGCGAGGCCCTGGCCGGCGGCGGCAGCGTCGAGCAGGCGCTGAAGGCGGCCCAGGATTCGCAGGGCAAGTCCGACGGCGCCAACGCCAAGGCCGGCGGCGGCGGCTTGATGGACGCCCTGGCCAAGGGCGCCGCCGGGGCGCTGGGCGGCGGCGGGGCGGCCTTCGATGCGGCGCTGGGGCAGGCGCTGGCCTCGGGGGCGTCGGTGGAAAAGGCGATGGCGACCGCCGTCGCGGCGGCCCAGGCGCAGGCCCAGGCGGCGGCATCGAGCAGCAATTCGCTGCTCGCCAATCTGGCCTCGGGCGGCGGTGTCGGCAGCGGCGGCGGCGCCACCTACGACAAGGCCCTCGGCGAGGCGCTGGCCGGCGGTGCCACCCCGGAGGCGGCGGCCAAGGCGGCGGCCAACGCCGTCCAGGCGGTCAACGCCGCCCTGGCCAATTCCGGCTTGAGCGGCGGCAGCGGCGGCGGCAGTTCGCCGGTGGTGGCCTCGACCAGCCAGAGCCGCGCCGCCACCGAAGCCGCCACGACCACCCAGACCGCGGCCACCACCACCACCAGCTTCGTGTCCTCGACGTCGACCGGGAGCAGTTCGGGCAATTCGACGACGACCACGCCGTTGACGACGACCACCACCACCACCACCACGACGACGACCACCACGACGACGGCGACCACCACCGACACCAACACCCGTGTCGATCCGCCCAAGTCGCCGCCGGTCAATCTCGCCCCGACCTTCGCCGGGCTGCCGGGATCGCTGGTCTTCAACGAGGACGGCAGCGGCACCTTCACTTTTTCGGCCAGCGACGCCGAGACGCCGGGTGCGGTGACGGTGACCATGACCACCTCCAACGCCGCCCTGGCCTCGGGGAGCGGGCTGGTGCTGACCGGCAGCGGCGGCGGGTCCTATTCGGTGAACGTGACCCCGGGCGCCAACAAGAACGGCACCGCCACCCTGACCTTCACCGCCAGCGACGGCGCCACGAGCACGGTGCAGACGGTGGCGGTGACGGTGACCTCGGTGGACGACCGCGGCACCACCGATGCGGTGGCGTTCAATCAGGCCGAGGACCTGAGCCTGACCCTGGGCGGAACCACCCTCGCCGATGCCTTCGTCGACGTCGACGGGCCGTTGAGCCGGATCCGGCTGGTCGCGGAACCGGCCAATGCGGCGGTGACGCTGAAACTCAACGGCACCACCCTGGCCGCCGGGGCCGAGATCGCCGCCGCCGACTTCGCCAATGTCAGCGTGGTGCGCGATGCCGACTGGAACGACGCCACCACCTTCGTCTGGCGGGGCTTCGACGGCGAATTCTGGTCGGACCATACCTCCACCGCCACCGTCACCATCGCCGCGGTCAACGATGCGCCGACCGGCAACGGTGCCATCGCCGTCAGCGTCATCGAGGACACCGCCAAGACCATCCTCGCCAGCCAGTTCTCGTTCCTCGACCCCGCCTATCACGAGGACGGCACCACCCCCACGTCAATCCAGATCGTCAGCGGCCCGGGCAAGGGCACGCTGAGCATTTCCGGCATCGCCGCCTTCGGCAATTTCACCTACACCCCCACCGCCGAGGCCTGGGGGCCCGACAGCTTCACCTATCGGCTGATCGATTCCGGCGGGCTGGCCTCGCCGCTGGCGACGGCCACCATCACCATCAACGCCCAGCCGGAGATCACCGGGGTCCCGGGGGCGCTGACCGTCGCCGAGGACAGCGGCGCCACCATCATTCCCGCCAGCTATTTCACCGGCGTTGCCTTCACCGATCTCGACGGCCACAGCTTCGCCGGCGTCCAGATCACCGCCGCGCCTTCCGCCGAGGGGACGCTGACCGCCAACGGCGACGGGTCGTACACCTACACGCCAAAGGCCAATTTCAACGGCACCGAGACCTTCCAGTGGAAGATCGTCGATTCCGGCGGTGCCGTCTCGGAAACGGCGGTGCAGAGCACCATCACCGTCACCGCGGTCAACGACGCGCCGGTCCTTTACGACAGCTACAGCCCGGCGATGACGCCGGTCGGTTCCGGCTACGCGTCGCCCACGGGAACCACCATTGCCGATCTGGTGCCAAATGGCAGCCTTTATACCAACCAATGGGAAGCGACCCCGGAATCCATCGCATTGACCGGTGTCGACACCAGCCATGGCATCTGGGAGTACAAACTGGCCGGCGGGACGTGGACGACGGTGGACACCACCGAACTCACCACCAACGGCAAGGCCCTTCTCCTGAGTTCCACGGATGCCCTGCGCTTCGTCTCGACGCCCGGGTGGACCGGCAATACCACCTTCACTTACCGGGCGTGGGACGAGAGCAGCGACGACAGCCACGGCGCCTATGTGGTCCCGGGAACGGGCGGTGGCGGCACGGCTTTCAGCAGCGCCAGCGAGACCAGTGCCACCCAGTCTGTCTATGTCGTCGCCGAGACTTTCGCCAACGAATTGGACACTGGGCGGTGGAAGACGCAAGGGAAGACCAATGGCTCCGTAGACACTTCCGTCGTCGTCATCGAAAGTGGCAACCGTCTGCGTCTGACGGAGGCCAAACCCGACCAACTCGGGCAGGTCCTTTACGATGTGGACCTCTCAACTGACCGTGGCATCAACATTACCTTCGACTACTACAGCGGGGGCGGCACCGGCGCGGACGGACTGAGCTTCTTCCTGCTGAACGGTGCGACGCCCAACCTTTCCGGTGGTTCTAGCGGTGGCGGACTCGGCTATGTCGGTATTGACGGCGCTTATCTTGGCGTCGGCTTCGACGAGTATGGAAACTTTACCGGCGGCGGTAGCGACTCCATCGCCATCCGCGACGCCAGCGGCATCGTCGACGGCAGTGTCGTGTCCTATGCCGGTCCCGAATTTGCTGGAATCGACGGCGGCACGCGCAAGGTCAACCTGACCCTCACCGACGACGAAAGGATGACGTTGTGGATCAGTTCCAACGACGGCACCAGTTGGACCAGGATCTACGACAACCTCAGCCTCTCGGCATTGAATTTGCCGTCGACGGTCAAGATCGGTTTCGGCGCTGCCACCGGCGGCTCCACCAACACCCACGCCATCGACAATCTCTATGTTGCCCTGCCGGTCGACCATCAGGTGGCCTTCACGTCGGTGCCGTCGGGATCGCAGCAGATCGGTACCCGCGAAAGCTACACCTTCACCGTCACCAATGCCGGTCCCAATGCCGACGATCTGGCGCATCTGGTGGTGGCGAAGCCGACGGCACTCGCCAACGTCACCTGGACGATCACCACCAGCGGCGGCGACGCCGTCGTCACCGGCAATGACGGTATCGACCGCTATCTCAACCTATCGGCCGGCGAGGTGGCGACCGTCACCGTCAGCGGTGTGGTGGCTGCGCTCCTCGACGGCAGCCACACCACGGCAATGACCGCCACCGTCACCAGCAGCAATGCCTGCGGCGATTCCAAACCGACCAACAATTCGGCCACCGCCGCGGCCTATGCCGTGCTGCCCGGCTTCGACCTGATGGCCAGCAGCAGTACCGCCGTCGCCCCGAGCACCAATCTGGCGATGAGCCTGTCGGGCGGGAGCTATCTTGCCAGCGCCGCCAGCTACGCCACCGCCAGCTTCACCTACGAGGCGTGGATCCTTGCCGCGACGGGAGGAACGACCAAGGGGATCGTCGCCACGCAGTCGAATTCGGCCTATGCCCAGCTGTGCATCACCGCGGGCGGGCAGCCGCAGTGGACGGTGTCGGACGCGACGTTTCTGACCGGCAGTGCGTGGGTCGCCGATAGCCAGTGGCACCACCTCGTCGGCACCTACGACGGCACCGCGCGCACCGCCGCCCTCTACGTCGACGGGACCCCGCTGTCCTCGGCCATCGGGCTGTCGGCCGTTGCCGTCAACGCCCCCATTCTGGTGGGCATGGACCACTCCGGCAGCAGCCTTCCCTTCTCCGGCTGGATCGACGAGGTGCACGTCTACAATTACGCCAAGTCGGCCGACGAGGTCTCCACCACCTGGAACCGCACGCCGGAAGGCGGCGAGGGCGGTCTGCTCGCCCAGTGGTCGTTCGACGAAGCCAGCGGCACCACGGTGGCGTCCGAGACCACCGACCACACCGCGTTGACTCTGGCCGGCGGCGGCAGCGCCAGCTGGATCGCCAGCGGCCCATCCCTGACCCAGGCCAATTACGGCCTGTCCTTCGACGGCGTCGACGACCGCGTCACGCTCGGCAGCAATTTCGGCCTCGCCAATCACGATTTTTCCATCGAGACCTGGGCCTACCGCGACACCGGCAACACCGACGACTGGATCGTCGGCAACGATACCCTGGCGCTCAACCAGGGCCTACGGTTCGGCTATCGGGA
>JACRFY010000255.1 GCA_016212565.1 Magnetospirillum sp.
ATATGGCTGCCGGGCTGAACATGTCGCTCGATGAAGCCCTTGAGCGTCGGCCCTTTGTAGTCGGGCACCACCTCCAAGCGGATGCGGCCCGGACGGTTGCCTTCCAGCAATTCGACGGCACCGATGACGGCGATCTTGCCGATCTGGCTGCGCCCCTGGCCGCCGCCCACCGGGTCGTCCTTGGTGCGGAAGGGGATGGTGGTCTCGTCCACCTCGACGTCGCCGGAGAGAGGCGTGCGGTCGGGGGCGACCATGGCCCGGCGCAGTTTGTGGAGCAGCAACCAAGCGGTCTTGTATGAGCCGAGGTTGAGCTTGGCCTGGAGTTGGAGCGCCGACATGCCGTTGGAGTGGGTGGCCAGCAGGTGGGCAGCGAGAAACCACGTCCGCAGCGGCACCTTGGAGCCGTGCATCACCGTCCCTGCCGTCACCGAGGTCTGCCGCCCGCAGTCCTGGCATTCCCACGTCCAGCGCTTGGTCTGGAGCCTCCAGCCTCGGCATGAGGCGCATCCATGGCAGGCGAAACCATCGGGCCAGCGGCGCACCTCCAGATAGGCGGCGCAGGCGTCGTCACTGGGGAAGCGTGCCGTGAATTCGGCGAGCGATGGCGGGCGGTTCTCGGCGTTCCAACGGGCGGGCATGAACGGAATTGTGCGCCCGCCCTGGTGCCCGCGTCAACAGATTGTTCGATCTACGTTCTCAACGGATGGGGTGCGCCGGAACCATGGGGATAAGCCGCTTTCCTGGCCCGAAAAGGGCGGGTGCCGCGCGGCACCTTGGAAGGGTGACCGTTGTTGATCTGGGCGATGAGACGCCGCATTCCCTAGCGGGCGCGCACCACCGGCAAGTCGTAGAGGTGGGTCGTATAGGACGTCGATCGCCGAGACTACGATATTTCCCAATGGGGCGGCCGTCGGAGAGTCAAAGCCATCACTCCTCTGCCCCGCACGAGCAGGAACTGGCGATCTGGACATCGGGGCAAGGGACGTCGCCGTAGGCGCAGAAGACGCAGCACTGCCCTTTGGGCGGGTGCATGACTTCACCGCAGGCCTTGCACGTCAGCGACCACAGCTGGCCGGGCATCTCCTCGACCTGGCGGTGGCCGCAGGCCGGGCAGGTCACGGTGGAACTGGTGAACCAATAGTCGGACACGGGGTTGGGCCTCATTGCTTCTCTGACCTACATGGGAGTGTACCGGCGAGATACCCAGGGCGCTGACCAGGATTCACCGCTAATCCTCGCCGCCTCCACGGATGACGAGGGCGAAGGCCGTGGCCGTTGACAGGTCCGGCCGCGCCGCCACGACCCTTGCACGGCGCGGTGATGCTGGCCCATTTGGTCCATACTGGCCGCCCTGGCGTCGCCGAGCGCGCGTTCGATGATACGGACAAGGGCGTGGTCTTGGGGCATCGCGCAACGGCTCATGGCGCTTCCTGAAAGAGATCGAGCGAGGCGTCTTCGACGGCGAGGCAGGCCGGGTCGTCATTCTTGACGTTATTCACCCGGGTGCTCACGCGCTCCTTCATTAACAGCCCTTCATCGGTCGGGCGAAGCATTGCCTGCAATGTCTCGGGGGAGGTTTCCTGGTCCAGCCAGCGGTCAATGTCCCCGTCGGCCAGGACCTCAGGCATGCGGTCGTGCATGGGCCGAACGAGGTCGTTGGCCTCCGTGACGACGATCGTGAAGGTCTCGATCGGTTCGCTGCCCTTGGTCCATCTCTCCCAGAGTCCAGCCAGCGACAGCGGCAGGTGGTCGGGGCGCCGAAAATGGTAAGGCAGCTTCTTCTTGCCGACTGTCTCCCATTCGATGAAGCCGCTGGCGGGGACAATGCAGCGGCGCCACCGGAAGGCCTCCCGGAAGGCGGGCTTGTCGGCCATGGTCTCGGCGCGGGCGTTGATGGTGCTATAGCCGATTTTCTCGTCCTTGGCCCAAGCCGGGATCAGACCCCAGCGGAGCATCACCAGTTCCCGCTGGCCGTCGTCGCGGCGCCTGCGATCGGCGGGACTGCGACATTTCCCACCCCTTGCCGACCGCGATCCCCTGAGCGGCCAGGCGGACGGCGCCACGCCCATGCTCCGCCGTGATCGCGTCCATCGCCTGCATCAGTTTCCCCGAGCGCAAATCGGGGCGGTCGAACAGCGTCCTCGGGGCCTTGACCTCCGGCGTTAGGAACGGCAGCAACACCCCTGCTTTCTTGTACTCCCGACCGCCCTTGAACAACCGCTCGGTCACCGCCATCGCCGCGCCGACCAGGCGCCGGGTGTCTGCGGTCCAACCGCCCAGATCGGCCGTGGCGGCCGATTCGTACTCGGACTTTGGCTTGATCTGGTCGTTGGACCGCGCGATGATGCACCCGTCGTTGTTTATGTTACATAGTCTCTGTTCGGGTATGACCTTTTAGGGCGCGTGAGCCGAAGCGAAGTGCAAGACGCCGCCTCAGCGGCGGCTCACTTCGCGAGGCGAGGGCGCAACCAACTAGGCACGCGCGTTTACCCCCAGAGGCAGAAACTGAAAATCTGACGCTTAGTTATCGCTGTTTCGATTGCTTAGCCACGCTTTCGCTGCAGCCACTGCCAGCGATAACGCCTCCAGCGCCCCGTCCGCCTCACCCTTCTCGAAGTCGCCCTCGCTCTGCGCCATGGTGTTGGTGACATGGGCGAAGCAGGCGACCGCGCAATGCCGGGCGCGGGAGAAGGCGTAGAGCGCCGCCGCCTCCATCTCGACGGCGAGAATGCCCGCTTCGCGATGCGCGGCAATGGCCGCCTCGGTCTCGCGGTAGGGGGCGTCGGTGGTCCAGGAGGCGCCTTGATGGACGGTGACCGGAGCGGTGCCGACCAACGGCTCCAGCCGGGCCAGCACGTCCGGGGCGGCCTCGGCGAAGCGCGACGGCGGCAAGTAGTGGTAACTGGTGCCCTCGTCCCGTAGCGCCCGGTCGATCAGGATGAAATATGGCCCGTTGCCGACCGGCGTGATCTGGCCCGAAGAGGTGACGCTGATCAGGAAGCGGCATCCCGACGCGAACATTTGTTCCGCCAGCAGCACGGCGAAGGGGGCGCCGACGGCGCAGCCGACGACGCCGATCTCGATGCCTTCCCACTCGAACCGCCACATCTTGGTGTGATAGCAAGCCCAGTGCTCAACCGGCCGCGCCTGCTCGGGGCGCCGGAGATAGCGCACCATGTCGCCGTCAGGGTCGAGCAGGCAGATGGCGGGCACTTCGGCGTAGTCGAGGCCGCGCTGGCGCCGGGCCTCACGCAGCAGGTTGGCGGGCTGGAAGACGGAAGGCGCTTCGGTGTCCTTGAGGTCCAGGATCGGCGGATTGGTCATCTTCATCCTCATCCAGTCGTGCGCGCCCGGACGTGCTGCCACGCCTTCACCAGATCGGCGGCAGCCGTATCCACGCCCTCAGCCGTGGTCGTGCGGCCGACCGACAGGCGGACGGCGCCCAAGGCGCGGTCGCGGTTGCAGCCCATGGCGGCGAGAACGGAGGATGGAGCTTCCTCCCCCTCATGGCAAGCCGAGCCGGTAGACGCGGCAATGCCGGGGGTGGCGGTGAGGACGGCGCTGCCCCTAACGCCAGGAAAACTGACGTTGAGGGTGTTGGGCAGGCGTCGCTCGGAATGGCCGTTGAGCAGGATGCCGGGAACGCCCGCCTGAAGTCGGTCCCATAGACGGTCGCGTAAGATCCGCAGATGAGGCTCATCCTCGGCCAGACGGTGCTCCGCGATCTCGCAGGCGGCGCCCAACGCGGCGATCAGGGCGACGTTCTCGGTGCCAGGCCGCATGCCGCCTTCCTGGCCGCCGCCGAAGCTGGTCGGAGCGATGGCGGCGCCCTTGCGGATGTAAAGGGCACCGACACCCTTGGGAGCATAGAACTTGTGGCCGACGATGGTCAGCACATCCACGCCGAGGTCGTTCACGTCGATGGCCACCTTGCCGACGGATTGCGCCGCGTCGGTGTGCATCAGGGCGCCCCTGGAATGCGCCAAGTCCGCCAGTTCCCGGATGGGCTGGATCGTGCCGACCTCATTGTTGGAGTGCATCACCGACACCATCACCGTGCCACGCGGAATGGCGGCATCGGCCGCGTGCATGTCGATCATCCCCGTCTCATCCACCGGAATGGCGGCGATG
>JACRFY010000264.1 GCA_016212565.1 Magnetospirillum sp.
CATAGTATTTCATGGCTGTCCCCTCTGTTGCTTCGAGCCGCTTCGCGGACTCCGTATCCAACAACAGCTTGCGGGACAGCCACCTTGCTTGCCAGCCTCAGCGCCAGCCCCGATTACCCCATCTTGGTGTCTTGGTGGCGAGAAAAAGGCTTAAGTCAGCGCCTCTGCGCTTGCGTGGGGATGACGGCTATGGGGGCGTCGACGGCGCAGACGCCTATGCCAGCAGGGCGCGGCGGTCCTCGACGATGCTGCGCAGGATGGGGGTGAGGATCAGCTCCATCGCCAGGCCCATCTTGCCGCCGGGGACGACGATGGTGTTGCGCCGGCTCATCCACGAATCCTTGATCATCTGCAGCAGGAAGGGGAAATCGAGGTCGAAGCGGTGGGCCTTGCGGAAGCGGATCACCACCAGGCTTTCGTCGGCGGTGGGGATGTCGCGGGCGATGATCGGGTCCGAGGTGTCGACGATCGGCACCCGCTGGAAGTTGATGTCGGTGGTCTTGAACTGCGGCACGATGTAGTGAACGTAGTCGTGCATGCGGCGCAGGATGGTGTCCATCACCGCTTCCTCGGAATAGCCCCGCGCCTTGGTGTCGCGGTGGATCTTCTGGATCCATTCGAGGTTGATCACCGGCACCACGCCGATCTTGAGGTCGGCATGCTGGGCGACATTGACGTCCTTGGTGTTCATGCAGCCGTGCAGGCCCTCGTAGAACAGCAGGTCCGAGCCCGGTTCGATGTCCTCCCAGGGGGTGAATTCGCCGGCCTTGACGTTGTGGTGGGCGAAGCGCTGGGCCTCTTCGTCGTTGTGGATGTAGAAGCGCCGCCGTCCGGTGCCCGAGGCGCCGTAGCGGGCGAACAGCTCGGCCAATTCGGCGAACAGGTTGGCCTCGGCGCCGAAATGGCTGAAGGTGCGGTTTCCGGCCTTCTCCGCCTCGGCCATCGCCTTCTTCATGTCGGCGCGATTGTAGCGGTGGAAGCTGTCGCCCTCGATGATCGCCGGGTTGATGCCCTCGCGGCGGAACATGTGCTCGAAGGCTTCCTTGACGGTGCTGGTGCCGGCGCCCGACGACCCGGTGACGGCGATGATGGGATGCTTCTTCGACATGTCCGGTTCCCCCCCAAAAGGAAGTTGGCGGCGAGGCGGGCTTGTGGCCGTCCGCTCTCGCCCAACGCACCGCCTCAGGCGGCGATCTTCAGCTTCTCGCGCCAGCCGGGATACAGCCCGTCGGCGTCGGCGGGGAAGGATTCGAACGCCCCCTTCAACTCGGGATGCTCCCGGGCGTAGTCGAGGAGATCGATGCCCTTCAGCCACGCCTCGTGGGCCAGCCGCAGCGAGTGTGCGCCGGCCACCGGCCCGTCCTTGTGGCCGAAGGCGCCGCCGCCCGAGGTCTGAATGACGTTGGTGTGGCCGAGATTGCTGAAAAAGCCGGGCAGCCGCAAGGCGTTCATCCCCCCGGAAATGATCGGCGTCGTCGCCTTCATCCCCCACCACGGCTGGCGGTAATAGAGCCCGTCGGCGACGTCGCGCTCCAGCATGTAGGCGGCCATCTTCTCCTTGCGGTCGCCCTCCATCTTGCCATAGCCCATGGTGCCGGTGTGGATGCCCGAGGCGCCCTGGAGGCGGGCCATCTTCATGTGGGCGAGCACGCTGTAGCCGCGCTTGGACTGCCGCGAGGTGACGGCGCCGTGGCCGGCGCGGTGATAGTGGAGGAACTGGCCGGGGAAGGTGCGCCGGGCCAGGGTCACCGCCGCCGGGCCGCCGAACTAGCCGTCGACCAGGAAGGCGATGTGGCTGGCGTCGGCGGCGAAGGTCTCGAGGATCAGCTCGCCGCGGCGGATCATCTCGAAGGGGTCGTCGGCGGTGATGTTGGCCGAGAACAGCTTGGCCTCGCCGGTGGTGTCCTGGGCCCGCTTCATGGCGTCGGCGACCAGGACCATGGTCTCCTTGAGCGGCGCGAACACCTGGTTGCCCTGCGGCTCGTCGTTCTTGATGAAGTCACCGCCCAGCCAGAACTGGTGGCAGGCCTCGGCGAAGGGCTGCGGGCGCAGGCCCAGCTTGGGCTTGATGATGGTGCCGACCACCATGCCGCCGTTGCCCTGCGGCCGCCCCAGCACCCGCCACAGGTCGGTGATGTTCATCGCCGGGCCGTCGAACAGGGTCAGCAGCGAGCGGGGGATGTAGAAATCCCACATCTTGGCGTATTCGACGTCGCTCATGCCCTGGTTGTTGCCGATGGTCAGGGTCAGGAACGACACCATCATCGCCCGGCCGTCGATGACGTTGCGGTCGAACAGCTCGATGGGATAGGCGATCTTCATCACGAAGTCGCCCTCTTCCTCGGCCGGCCCGACCTCGTAGACCAGGGCGTCGACGCCGCGGGTGAAGTCGTCGGTGGTGCAGACCTCGACATTGGTGCCGGTCGAGGACTCGGCGGCGAAGTGGGCGGCCGTGGCCACCGGCTCGTAACCGGAGCGGGGCTTGAAGATGTAGGCGCACAGGACGTGACGCTCGCCGGCGATCAGCTCCCTTTCCTCGAGGGTCAGGTTCACGTAGCGCTTCGACTGGTCCATCTTCCATCCTTCCCTTGATTCCATCGGCCGGGCATTTTGCCACTGCGCCGTGAAGGTGTCTTGTCGTTTGCGGTCCCCGCAGGAACCGGTCCCCAGCGTCGCCAATCTGCCCGCAAAGGCCAGCCGGCGGAACACCCGGGCAGGGAGGCGGCAGAAATAGGATGGGGAGGGAAAATGCTCCCCGACGGGGTGGGAAACGGGCAGTGCACCAGGACGTTCCGGCCGTGGCCGTTTTGCACGCGATGGCCGTGAAAGACTCCAGAGCGAGACGGTTGATGCCAATTGACGCCAGCCGCCAGAGAATGCCAGTCTTTCCATATGCATCGGCTCGGGCTGGACTTTATGGGACTTGAAGAGGACGCATCGACGCGGCAGCACCTCTATCCGTTCACGGTTGCTTTTCTTGTGGTGATTGTTGCGTTATCGGTTCTCTGGTTCGTCGATGGATCGGAGGCCGCCCAGCTTCGTCTGGTGGAGCATGGGGCCACCGCCAGCCGGTTGGGCGAAATCCACGCCCGGCTGGAAACGGCGTTGACGGCACCGCTGCTGCGCAGTCGGGGGATGATGGCGCAAATCGTCGCTCACGGCGATGTGTCCCCGGCCGAGTTCGAGCGTGTCGCCGCGGTCCTGATGGCCGGCCATCGCAATGTCCGCAACATCACCGTATCCCGCGGCACGACGATTGCCATGGTCTATCCCGTGGCGGGAAACGAGGCCGCTCTGGGGGTCGACTACCGCGATCAACCGCACCAGTGGCCGGTGATCGCGCGTGCCATCGCGAGCCGCACCGAGGTCCTGCAAGGGCCGGTGGCGCTGGTCCAGGGCGGCTCGGCGCTGATCGGCCGCGCTCCGGTGTTCCTGTCGCCCAAGGCCGGCACGGAGCCGCGATTTTTCGGCCTTGTCAGCGTGGTGGTCGATATTCCGGGGGTCTTCGCCGATTCCGGGCTGGCCGACGAGGCGTTGCCGATTGCGGTGGCGATTCGCGGGACCGACGGCCTGGGCGCCGCGGGCGGGATGATCTACGGCGACGAGGCGGTTTTCGCCGCTCGGCCGGTGGAAATGGACGTCCGCTTGCCGGCCGGAACCTGGCGGTTGGCAGCCCTTCCCAAGGGCGGGTGGAGCGCCGATGGTGCGCCGCTGTTGCGATGGGTGGGGGCGCTGCTGGTCCTGCTGGTTGCGGCCATCGCCTTCGGCACCGCCTATCACCACGTCCGCCGTCACGCCGCCGAGCGCGACTTGCGCCGTTCGCAAGGCCAGCTCCGCCTGTTCCGCGAGGTGATGGATCAGTCGAGCGACGGAATCTTCCTCATCGATCCTGCCGACGGCCGCTTTCGCGATGTCAATCGGACCGCCTGCCGGCGGCTGGGCTATAGCCGCGACGAGTTGCTGGCCTTGGGGGTGACCGATATCGATCCCGGCCTGCCGGAGACCGCGGCGTGGCGGGCACACCTGGAGACGCTTCGCGCCGACGGCACCGCGATGATGACGCAACGCCATCGCCGCAAGGACGGGACGACGTTTCCGGTGGAGATTTCCGCCTGCTCCGTGACCATCGACGGCGCCGCGTTGCGGTTGGCGATGGCCCGCGACGTCACCGAGCGCGAAGACGCGCGGGCCGCCAGCGAGCACATGTACCGGCAGATGTTCCTGTCGAATCTGGCCGTCAAGTTGCTGGTCGATCCCCGCCGCGGCGCCATCGTCGACGCCAATGCCGCCGCCGCCCGTTTCTACGGCTATCCGCTGGATGTGCTGAAGACGATGCGCATCACCGATATCAACATCCTGCCGCCCGATGAGGTGCGCGCGGAAATGCGGGCGGCGATGGACAGCGATCGGTCGTTCTTCCGCTTCCGCCATCGCCTCGCCTCGGCCGAGGTGCGCGATGTCGAGGTCTACAGCGGTCCGATCGAGGTCGGCGGACAAGGCCTGCTGCACAGCATCGTCATCGACGTCACCGACCGGATCCGCGCCGAAGCGGCGCTCAAGCGGTCGAACGAGGACCTGGAGACCTTCGCCGTCGTCGCCTCGCATGACCTGCAGGAACCGCTGCGCATGATCGTCAGCTATCTGCAACTGCTGCAAAAGCGCTACGGCGGGCGGCTGGATGCGGAGGCCGACGAATTCATCGGCTTTGCCGTCGACGGCGCTCATCGCATGGGGAGCCTGATCCACGGCCTGCTGGCCTATTCGCGGGTCGACCGCAAGGGCAACCCGTTCGCCCCCCTGTCCTGCGCCGAGGTCGTCGGCAGTGCCCTCGCCAATCTGCGTGCGGTGATCGAGGATTCGGGCGCCCGGATCTGCGTCGGCGAACTGCCCGAGATCGAAGGCGATGCCATGCAGTTGGCGCAGCTGTTCCAGAATCTGCTCGGCAATGCCATCAAATACCGCCGCCCGGGTGTCGCGCCGACCGTCTTCATCGATGCCGCCCCCGACGGCGGCGGCTGGCAGTTTTCGATTCGCGACGACGGCATCGGCATCGCCGCCGAGCATCGCGAGCGGATCTTCGTCATCTTCCAGCGTCTTCACAACCGCAGCCAATACGAGGGCTCGGGCATCGGTCTCGCCGTGTGCAAGAAGATCGTCGAGCGCCATGGCGGCCGCATCTGGGTCGACTCGACGCCCGGCGACGGCAGCACGTTCCGCTTCACCATCCCCGCCCGAGAATCGCCGACGGCGGCTTGAGGCCGGCGCCGCTCGCCGATCAGGCCACCGCGGCGGCGGCGATCCGTTGCAGCAGATCGAGTTCCTGGCGCAGCCGTTCGCCATCGCCGGCCCGCCACAGGGCGCCGAAACAGCCGTCGGCGATGCAGTCGCGGCAGCGATTCTCGAATTCGCTGACTTCGAGTTTGTAGGTGGCGATGGCCTCGTCGAGGATGCAGCCGCGTTCCGGGGCCTCGACCAGATCGAGGAACGCCAGCTTCAGGCGCAGCGCCACCTGTCCCAGCGGCGAACTCGGACGGGCGGTCGCCAGCCCGAGCAGCAGCGCGAGGGTGCCGCGGCCGTGATCCATGAGACGGAGTTCGGGGTCCGGCCGGCCGGCATCGGCCTCCAGATGGCCGCCGCGAATCATTTCTTCGACGCAGCCGATCACCAGCTCGGGAACCGGGCGCCACGGCCCGGCGGCAACGGAATCGATGGTCCGACACACGTCGTCCATGCGTGCCGGCCTCCGCGCCGCCGTTCCCAGCGCCGCCAGCCAGATCACGTCGCGCGTCTCCATCCGCCGCTGCGCGAAGGCACCATTGTCGTAGCCCATGGACTGACCCCGTCGATCTAGTTGCGAATGAGTCGCAATTAAACCGATTGTGCGCCGCCGGTCAACCTATTCCGCTAGACGGCCTTCGAATGGCGCTGCTCGCCGCGGGTCAGGTAGCGGTCGAAGGCGGCGCAGACGGCGCGGACCAGGGTGCGGCCGTCCTCGGTGACGGCGATGCGGTGGCCGTCGACGGTGCACAGGCCGTCGGCGACCAGCGGCGCCAGCGAGTCGAGCTCGGCGGCGAATTGGCCGCCGGAGCCGCCGAAGCGGGCGGCCACCGCGTCGAGGTCGACGGCCAGATCGCACATCAGCCGCTCGATCACCGCCCGGCGCAGGCGGTCGTCGTCGCTGACGGCGACGCCGCGCGACGCCGCCAGGCGGCCCTCGGCGATGGCTTCCTGGTAGAAGTGGATCTCGCCGACATTGGCGACGTAGCCCTGGGGCAGCGAGCCGATCCCCGAGGCGCCGAAGCCGATCAGCGTCGCCGCCGAATCGGTGGTGTAGCCCTGGAAGTTGCGGTGCAGCCGGCGTTCCTTCAGCGCGATGGCCATCGGATCGTCGGGGGCGGCGAAGTGGTCGAGGCCGATCTGGACGTAGCCATGGGTCTCGGTGAGGCGGCGGCAGCCGTCCTCGTACTGGCGCCAGCGGGTTTCGGTGTCGGGCAGCGCCTCGTCGGGGATCAGCCGCTGGTGCTTCTTCATCCATGGCACGTGGGCATAGCCGAACAGGGCGATGCGCTTGGGGCCGAACTCCACCGCCTTGTCGATGGTGTCGATCAGCCCGGCCACCGACTGGAAGGGCAGGCCGTAGATGAGGTCGATGTTGATCTCCGGCACGCCGTATTGCTTGAGCCAGCCGATCACCTGCGCCGTCACCTCATAGGGCTGGATGCGGTTGATCGCCTCCTGGACCTTGGCGTCGAAGTCCTGCACGCCGATCGAGGCCCGGGTCACGCCGGCCGTGGCCATCGCCTCGACATAGCCTTCGTCGGCGGTGCGCGGGTCGAGTTCGACGGCGATCTCGGCCTCCGGCTTGACGGCGAAGCTCTCGCGCAGCAGGGCGATGGTGCGGACGAAATCCTCGGCCGAGAGGATGGTCGGGCTGCCGCCGCCGAAATGGATGTGGCGCGCGGTCATCCGCGCCGGCAGGTGGCGGGCCACCAGGCCAACCTCGGCATGCAGCGCCTGCATGTAGGCGGCGACCGGGGTGTAGCGCTTGGTGATCTTGGTATGGCAGCCGCAGAACCAGCACATTTCGGCGCAGTAGGCGATGTGCAGATAGAGCGACAGCTCCTCGGCGGGATCGAGCTCGGCCAGCCAGCGTCCATAGGTCTCGGCGCCGATGCCGGGATGGAAGTGCGGCGCGGTCGGGTACGAGGTGTAGCGGGGCAGCCGCAGATCGTATTTGGCCGCAAGGTCGGGACGCATGGCGCTGCTTCCTGAAGTCATCCGAGGGGCGAACCCTACTCCCTGCCGCGAAGCGATTGCAACAGCGGGTCGGCGTCGGGCGCGGATGCGCCGCTTCGGTCCCGACCGGATAGCCGCGGGCACCACCGCACTACTCCCGCCGCATATGTAAACATCGCCGCAAGGGCATTACAGTTTCGGCCCGCTTCGCTGTAGGGTCTCGCCACATCACGACGACGACCGCTCCGATACTTCGGCAGCGTCGACAGCGTCGAAGACGAAGCGAGGCGAATTCACGAGGAACGCTGGTTTGGTTCTAGATGTTGCGGCCCAGGACTGGGTTGCAGCCGGACCCCGGCTTTGCCCCGTTGCGGAGGAGTGCGAGATGAGACGATGGATGCGTGGCGCTGCTCCGCTGGCCCTGCTGGCCTTGTCCGCCTGTGTGCAGAGCGGCACGGTCGAGCCGGCCTTCAGTGCCCCGGTGACCAACAACGATACCCCCTATTCCTCGTGCCTGGGCGGCCTGTCGGCGCTGGCCGGCACCAACCTGCCGGTGTTCGCGGTCGGCGAGGTCGGCGACAAGACCGGCCAGTTCCAGGCCACCGGCAACGGCACCTCCACCGCCTTGACCCAGGGGGTCAGCGAGATGGTGATGAGCGCGCTCTACAAGACCGGCAAGGCCCGGCTGGTCGAGCGCTACGACCTGCGCATTCCCCTCGCCCAGGCCAAGATGGCCGAGCAGAAGCTGATCGGCGCCGACGGCGCCATCCGTCCCGGCGGCATCCGCGGTTCGGACTTCGTGGTGGTCGGGGCGCTGACCGAGCTCAACTACAACATCGTCTCCGGCGGCGCCCGGCTGGCGGTGGGGGGCATCGGCGGCGGCGCGCGGGCGGTGGTGATCAATGTCGGGCTCGACCTGCGGGTGGTCAACTCGCGCACCTTCGAGGTCGCCTACGTCACCAGCCTGCAAAAACAGATCCAGGGTTTCGAAGTGGAGGCCAATGTCTTCCGCTTCTTCGGTACGCAACTCGTCGAGTTCGATGCGGGAATGGTCCGGAACGAACCGCTCCAGCTCGGCGTGCGTTCGGTCATCGAGATGGCAGTCTACCAGATCATGACCGATTTCCTCGGCCTGCCCGACGCGCCGCAGTGTCGCGTCACCAAGGTCGAGTTTTCCAAGGACCTCCTCAACCCGGTGCATGGAGAAGGAAAATGAAGATGCGTTCCGCCTTCGGGCTGGTTTCCGCCGCGGCCGCCCTGGCCGTCGGCCTGGGCACCGCCAAGCCCGCCGCCGCGTTCGACAGCGTTCACTGGAGCTGGTACGCCCAGGTCTCCGAGTGGGCGCAGATCGACCTCCACCACTGGACCAATTTCGTCGATCCGGGTTGGACCCAGGTCGAGCGGTTCCAGGTCAATGCCGGCAACATCTATGCCGTGACCGACCAGTCCTACAGCGCCGCCTATGTGCCGAGCGGCTCGAACACCTACGTGCCGATCTACATCAACATCGATCAGTACAACGTCAACGCCGCACTGCAGAAGACCGACGATCAGTACGCCAGCAACGTCGACGTCGACAAGAAGGACCACGGCTGGGGCTGGGGCTACGACAAGGATCACGGCAAGGACGGCGACCAGACCATCGGTCAGTTGCAGGCGAACCTCGCCTTCCAGGCGATCAATGCCCCGATCACCATCAACATCGACATGAAGGCGATGGAGATGAAGGCGGCCGATGCCCTGACCGATCTCGGCCGCATCGAAGGTGCGGCGACGGCGATGGCCAACTTCGCCAGCCTGCAGGCCGACGTCGGCGCCAACTTCCACGACACCCAGATCGCCTTCGGCGATTTCAAGAAGCTCGATGCCTATGACACCCGCGGCCTGCTGACCTACGACCTCGCCACCACCCTGATCGACTATGCGCTGCCCACCGGCAACCGCGGCACCGACGCGCTGACCGCCGCCGCCATCGAGGCCCAGTTCGGCCTGGTCAAGAAGGGCACCGTCACCGCCCTGGCGCTGGCCGACGACGTCACCAACCTGGCGATCACCGAAGACGCCACCGCCTTCGGCAACATCCACACCGTCAGCAACGAGCCGACCTACAACGCCGAGCGGCTGTACAAGAACATCGTCTACAGCCCGTCGACGGTGATGGGTGACCTGACCCAGTTCAACTTCAACGACGTCACCGCGGTGGCCTCGGCCAAGAACCAGAAGCTCTATGGCTTCAAGAACCTGGGCGCCATCGACGGGACGGTCAGCAAGCTGACCGCCACCGCCATGGGCAACATGTCCAGCGTCGTCAACAAGGTGAAGCTGCCCTAACCCAAGGGCCGGGAGGCGGGGCGGCAACCCCGCCTCCCATTTTTTGCTGGAACCGTTCCACGTTCCCCCAGATGAGGAGTGCCCCGCTCATGTTCAAGAGAGCGATCCCGGCCGCCCTGGCCCTGCTGGCGCTAGCCGATGCCGGCCCGGCGCTGGCCCAGCAGATGGGTCGCGACCCGTGGGCCTTTCCCACCCGCGATCATTCCTTCTCGGCCCAGTCGCAGATGGTGCGCCGCCAGCAGCAGGCCACCCAGTCGAGCACGTCGGGCGGCAGCGCCGGCGACGCGTTCGTCACCTACGAGGTCAACACCTCGACGTCGATCGGCAATCTCAATGAGATCTCGCAGATCCTCGGCGACGGCGCCAACGGCACGGTGGTCAACGACGCCGGCCAGACCAACACCGGCAATACGTCGTCGACGGCCGATTCCTCGACCAACACCAACACCAACACCACCACCCGCCATCGCCACTGGCGACGCCCGACCCCATGATTCTGCCCCTCTCCCACCCGGTGGGAGAGGGAGGGGGGCTTCCCACCTCGCATCCGGAGACCTCGATGTCGTACCTTGTCCGCCTGCTTGCCGGCGGGGTGGCCTTTGCCGCCCTGCTGATCGCTCCCGCCCTGGCCGCCGACGCCCCGGCGCTCGACCCCAAGGCCCTGGTCAAGGCCGCCGACGCCAACAACGCCGAGGCGCAGTTCCTGGTCGGCCTGCTGGCCCTGCAAGGCGAGGCGGGCAAGGCCGATCCGGCCAAGGCGGTCAAGTGGCTGGAGCGCGCCGCCGCCAAGAACCATCACGCGGCGCGGGTGATGCTGGCCCGCCTCACCTATGCCGGCATCGGTGTCGCGCCCAACCCGCGCCGGGCGACGTGGCTGCTGCGCAGCAGCGCCGAGGCCGGCTATGCCGAGGCGCAGGTGACGCTGGGCGAGGCGCTGATCGACGGCCGCGCCGGCCGTCCCGATCCCCTCCAGGCGGCGCGCTGGATCGAGAAGGCGGCGGCCCAGGGCCGTGCCGAAGGGCAGATCGATCTCGGCCGCCTCTACCAGTCCGGCCAGGGGGTCAAGCGCGACCCGGCGCGCGCCGTCGCCCTGTTCCGCCAGGCCGCCGAGGCCGGCCATCCCGACGGCCAGCTCAACCTGGCCATGGCCCAGTTGAAAGGCGAGGGGGTCGAGGTCGATCCCGCCGCCGCCGCCCGTCTGCTCGCCAAGGCGGCCGAGGCCGGCCGGCCCGCCGCCCAGTTCAACCTCGGCCTGCTCTATGCCCTCGGCACCGGGGTCGAGCGCGACCCCGCCCAGGCGGTCAAATGGCTGAGTCTGGCCGGGAGCCTGGGGGATGCCGACATCCGCAGCCGCGCCAGGGCCCACCTGAAGGAGCTGACCGAGGCGCGGGGCAGCGCCGCCCTGGCCCCCGGCATGGAGGCCGCCCGGCAGTGGCTGGTCGCCCACGGACAGGGCTGATCGCCCTAGAACGACCCGACACGCATACGACCACCGCCAAGTATTGACGACGGTCGAGCGGTGAAAGCATCGCCGGAAGGAGGCGGGAACTGGCCGGAAGCTCGCTGTTTGTCGCGGTCGCCAAAATATAAAAAGACCTGCCCACCGAGGGTTATTTCGCCCGTTGTCGCGTCGAGCGATGCCGGACCCGGATCGAGGAGGTTTCATGAAGGAGAGACAACGCCATATTCGGCGAACGTCATTGGCGCTGGCCGCGGCGCTGGCGCTCGCCGGCAGCGGTTGGGCGGTGGTCGCCACCGCCCAGGTGCCGCCGGTGTTCAGCTTGCCGGCGCCGCCGGCCCTGACCGGCATCCGTCCACCGACGCCCGATTTGTCCGCCTACGTCAAGGCCGACGCCACCGCGCAGAAGAAGTTGCTGGTGCTGGGCAAGGCGCTGTTCTGGGATCAGGCCGCCGGCAGCAACGGCATGGCCTGTGCCGGATGCCATTTCAGCGCCGGTGCCGATCCGCGCTTCAAGAACCAGATCAGTCCCGGCCTCAACGACCGCAGCAAACCGGAATACAATCCCGACGGCGACGCGGCCTTCGGCGGCACCGGCGGCAAATATCCCTCCGGCGCCACCGCCGGGGCCAATTACACGCTCAAGAAGTCCGACTTCCCGATGTTCCGCCTCGCCGACGAGGCGAACCGCGACTCGGCGATCACCTTCGAGAGCAACGACGTCGTCTCCTCGGCCGGCGCCTATAACGGCGAGTTCAAGCGGGCCGCCAATATTCCGATCAACGAGGAGCAGTGCACCATCCTGCCCGACCCGGTGTTCCACGTCGGCGGCTACAACACCCGCCGGGTCGAACCGCGCAACACCCCGACGATGATCAATGCCGCCTACTACAAGCGCCTGTTCTGGGACGGCCGCGCCAACAACGTCTTCAACGGCGTCTCGCCGTTCGGCGACCGCGACACCAGCGCCTTCATCGTCCGCCACACCGGGTCGTGGAGCAAGGAGCGCGCCGCGATCCAGAACATGGCGCTGGCCTCGCAGGCGGTGGGGCCGATCGTCAGCGACCTGGAGATGATCTGCAAGGGCCGCTCGCTGGCCGAATTCGGCCGCAAGATCATCGCCAAGCGGCCTCTGGCCACCCAGACCGTCAGCACCTCCGACAGCGTACTGGCCGCCGAGCGCAAGACCGGCTCGGCCTTCGGCCTCAACGGCACCTATGCCGACCTGATCCGCGCCGCCTTCAAGGACGAATGGTGGAACGGCGGCGCCGTCCCCGCCGGCCAGGGCCTGCCCTTCGAGGGCTTCAACCAGATGGAGGCCAATTTCGCCCTGTTCTGGGGTGTCGCCCTGCAAGTCTATCAGCAGTCGCTGATCTCGGACGACGCCAAGTACGACCGGGTTCGCAACGGCAACGGCAACTTCACCGTCCAGGAGCAGGCCGGGCTCGACCTGTTCCGCTCGTCGCGCACCGGCTGCATCTTCTGCCACGGCGGGCCGCTGTTCTCCAACGCCACCTTCCCCGCCGGCCCGCCCGGCAAGTGGATCGACCGCGTGCCCGGACCGTTGGGCCCGACTCATGTGATCGACGACGGCTTCTTCAACATCGGCACCCGCCCCACCGACGAGGATCTCGGCGTCGGCGGCACCGACCTCAACGGCAAGCCCCTGTCGCTGGCCCGGCAGTGGATCGAGCTGCAGAAGGGCAATGCCGCGGCGGTGGTCGATCCCAAGGTGGTGAGCCAGATCAACGCCTGTACCATGGTGGTGCCGTTCGGCAACACCGCCGGCTGCCTGCCGACGGTGGCCCAGGCGACCGCCGAGGAGGTGTCGGTCGACGGCGCCTTCAAGACGCCGATGCTGCGCAATGTCGAACTGACCGGCCCCTATTTCCATTACGGCCAGTACGGCACGCTCAAGGACCTGCTGCGCTTCTACAACCGTGGCGGCGACCGGCGGACGATCAACATCCCCGGCGACATCCGCGTCGACACCTCGGGCCGCGGCACCATTCCCACCAACCTGTCGGGTCTGCTGGTGCCGCTCAACCTGACCCAGGCGGAGCAGGACTCGATCATCGCCTTTCTCAAGACGCTGACCGACGACCGGGTCCGCTGCGAGAAGGCGCCGTTCGACCACCCGTCGCTGCGTGTTCCCCACGGCCACAAGGGCACGCAAACCGCCCTGGTGCTGAAGGATGGCTTCGCCCAGGACGAGTATGTCGAGGTTCCGGCGGTGGGCAAGGACGGTCTGGCGGCGCTCAGGCGCTCGTGCCTGACCGCGTTCGACGCCAAGCTGGCGAACTAGATGGAGCGTTTCCCTCCCGTCATCCCCGCGAAGGCGGGGATCCACGGATCCGCCGGCACGGGCGTCGACGGGAGGGATTTTTTCGCGACGGCCATGGATCCCCGCCTTCGCGGGGATGACGGCGGTCCGCGACGAGGTGCATGGGCACGGTCATGATCGCGTTCGAATCCCGTCTCGCCGAGGCTCTGCTCGCCACCGGCCGCCTCGACGCCAGCGCCATCGACCGCGCGTCGCGGCTGCGCGAGGGCTCGGGCGAACGGCTCGACGCCATTCTCACCAAGCTCGGCCTGGTCGCCGAGCGCGACATGGCGGCGCTGGTCGCCGAATTGCTCGGCCTGAGACTGGCCGGCGCCGAGGACTATCCCGACACCGCGGTGCTGGAGGACCGCTTCACCCGTCCGTTCCTGCGCGGCGCGCGCGTGTTGCCGCTGGCGGTGAGCGACGAGGGGCTGGCGCTGGCGATGGCCGACCCGCTCGACACCTTCGCCGTCGAGGCGATCCGCCTGGCCGCTGGCCTGCCGGTGACCCGCTGGGTGGCGGTGCCGGCCGAGCTGGAGGCGGCGGCCGAGCGGCTGTTCGGCGATGGCCGGTCCCATCTCGGCCGCATCGTCGCCGACCTCGATCCCGAAGCCGATGGCGGGGCCGAGGACGACGTCGAGCGGCTCAAGGATCTGGCCAGCGAGGCGCCGGTGGTGCGCCTCGTCAACCTGCTGATCGCCCGCGCCGTCGAGGCCCGCGCCTCGGACATCCACATCGAGCCGTTCGAGAACCGCCTCCGGGTGCGCACCCGCGTCGACGGCGTGCTGGTCGAGGCCGAGGAGCCGCCGATGCGGCTCAAGGCGGCGATCGTCAGCCGCATCAAGATCATGGCCCGGCTCAACATCGCCGAGCGCCGCCTGCCCCAGGACGGCCGCATCAAGGTCGCCGTGCGCGGCCGCGAGATGGATTTGCGCGTATCGACCATCCCCACCCTTCACGGCGAGAGCGTGGTGATGCGCATCCTCGACCGCGAATCGGCGACGCTCGACTTCGCGGCGCTGGGCTTCGCCGGGGCGGAGCTTGCCCGGCTGACCGGCCTGCTCGACCGTCCCAACGGCGTGGTGCTGGTCACCGGCCCCACCGGCAGCGGCAAGACCACCACCCTCTACACCGCGCTCAAGCGCCTCAACACCGCCGCGCGCAAGGTGGTCACGGTCGAGGATCCGGTCGAGTACCAGCTCGAAGGGGTCAACCAGATCCAGGTCAAGCCGCAGATCGGACTCGATTTCTCCGGCGTGCTGCGCTCGATCCTGCGCCAGGACCCCGACGTGATCATGATCGGCGAGATCCGCGACCTGGAGACCGCCGAGATCGCCATCCAGGCGGCGCTGACCGGCCATCTGGTGCTGTCGACCCTGCACACCAACTCCGCCGCCGCCACCGCCTCGCGCCTGCTCGACATGGGGGTCGAGCCGTTTCTGCTCACCGCCACCGTGACCGGTCTGGCGGCGCAGCGCCTGGTCCGCCGTCTGTGTCCGGCCTGCCGCCGCGTCGAGGCGGCGGCGCCGGAGATCGTCGCCCAATACGGATTGGAGCGTCTGTGGCATCCGGTCGGCTGCCCGGCCTGCGGCGGCTCGGGCTGGCACGGGCGGGTGGGGGTGGTGGAGGTGCTGGCGATGGACGATGCGCTGCGCCGGCTGGTGCTGCGTCGCGCCGAAATCGCCGACATCCGCCAGGCGGCCCGCGCCGCCGGCATGCGCACCATGTTCGAGGACGGACTGGCCAAGGCGGCGGACGGGCTTACCGCCCTGGAAGAAGTGTTGCGGGTGACGCGGGAGGACTGAGTCATGGGCGAATGGCGCTGGCGCGCCGTCGACGAGAGCGGCGAGGTCGCCGAAGGGGCCATGGAGGCCGAGTCCGCGGACGCGGTGGTCGCCGTGCTGCGCCGTCAGGGGCGGCTGGTGCTCGACGTGCGGCCCGGCGCCGGGCCGGGGCTGCTGTCGCGGCCGCTGTTCGTCCGCAACCGGCTGTCGGAACGTGCCGTCGCCCTGCTGTTTCGCGAGTTGGCCACCCTGTTGCACGCCGGCCTGCCGCTGGATCGCGCCCTCGACGTGATGGCCGAACTGGCCGGTCCCACGGCGGCCGGACGGGTCTGCGCCGCCCTGGTCGGGCGGGTGCGCGGCGGGTCGTCGCTGGCCGATGCCATGGAGGCCGAGGGCGACGCCTTCCGCCGCTTCGCCATCGGCATGGTCCGTGCCGGCGAGGCGGCGGGGGCGCTGGAGGTGGTCACCGCCCGCCTGGCCGATTTCATGGAACGCTCGGTCGAGCTGCGCGAGGGGCTGGTGTCGGCGATGCTCTATCCGCTGCTGCTGCTGGCCGCCTCGGTGGCGGCGGTGACGATGATGCTGACGGTGGTGCTGCCCCAGTTCCGTCCCCTGTTCGAGCAGGCCGGGGCCAGGCTGCCGCTGGCCACCCAGATGGTGCTCGCCGCCGGGGACGCGGTCGAGGCGGCGTGGTGGCTGCTGCCGGCGGCGGTGGTGGCGGCGGCAATGGTGGTGGTGCGCCGCCGCACCGATGCCGCCTTCCGCCTCGCCCTTGACCGCCGCCTGCTGGCGGTGCCGCTGTTCGGCCGCCTGACCGCCGAGTTGGAGGTGGCGCGGTTGCTGAAGGGGCTGGGCACCCTGCTGGCCAACGGGGTGCCGATCCTCGCCGGTCTGGCGATTCTCGAAGGCACGGCCGGCAATGCCGCGGTGGCGGCGGCGATGGCCGCGGCGGTGGACAGCCTGCGTCACGGCCGCGGCTTCACCGAGAAGCTGGCGGCGGAGACATGGTTCCCGCGCGTCGCCGTCCATTTGCTGGCGGTGGGCGAGGAGACCGGGCACCTCGACGAGATGGTCGGCCGCGCCGCCGACATCCTCGATTCGCGGGCACGGCGGACGCTGGACCGCGGGCTGGCGCTGCTCGGACCGGTGATGACCATGGTGCTGGGCCTGCTGGTCGCGGGCGTGATCGCCGCCATCCTGCTGGCGGTGTTGAGCGTCAACGATCTGGCGATCTGAGGAGGATGAGGATGATGGACCATTCTTCGTCATTCCCGCGGAAGCGGGACTCCATGCGTCGGCCGAAACGTCTCATGATCTCAGGGCACAGCTGCGTCACCGTGGATCCCCGCCGTCGCGGGGATGACGGGGGGCTTGCGGCGGTTCCGCAAGCGGGCGAGACGGGCCCGGACGATTCCGGCTTTACCCTGCTCGAACTCCTGGTCGTCCTCGCCATCCTCGGCCTGCTGGCGTCGATTGCCGCGCCGCAGGTGCTGCGCCATCTCGGCGGGGCCAAGACCGACGCGGCGCGGATCCAGATCCAGACCCTGTCGACCACCCTCGACCTCTACAAGCTGCAGACCGGGCGCTATCCCGCCGAGCAGGACGGTCTGGCCGCCCTGGTCGAACGTCCCGCCGGAGAGGCCGCCTGGAATGGGCCGTATCTCAAGCGTCGCGACGCCATCGCCGACCCGTGGGGGCGGCCCTATCTGTACCGCCAGCCGGGACAGCACGGCGCCTTCGACCTTTACAGCCTCGGCGCCGACGCCCGCGACGGCGGCGAGGGCGAAAACCAGGACGTCGCCAATTGGTGAAACCGATGACCGCGCATGCCGATTCCGGCTTTACCCTGCTCGAACTGCTGGTGGTTCTGGCCATCGTCGCCCTGCTCGCCACCCTGGGGCCGCAATGGTGGCAGGCCGCCCGCACCGGCATGGCCGCCGAGGATGCCGCCGATTCGGTCGCCGCGGCGATGGGCGAGGCCCAGCGTCTGGCCATCGGCCGCGGGCGTCCGGTCCGCGTCTATGTCGATGAACTCCAGCGCAGCGTCGAGGTCGAAGGCGGCCGTTATGCCAAGCTTCCCAACGGCGTCGTGCTGGCCGGGCCGATGCGCGGGCCCGACGGCAAGGGGGTGATCTGGTTCCACCCCGACGGCAGTTCCACCGGCGGACAGGTGGTGGTGTCGGCGCCGGGGAACGCCTGGGCGGTCTCGGTCGAGATGCTGACCGGACGGGTGCGTCGGGTCCATGCCAGCGCGCAGTGACTCCGGCTGGGTCCTGCTCGAGGTGCTGGCGGCGCTGGCGGTGCTGGCGCTGGCGATGGCGGCGGTGGCCGAGGCGGTGTCGCTGGCCGCCGCCGCCGGCTCGGCCTCGGCCCGGCGCGACGCGGCCGTGTTGGCGGCCCGCTCGCTGCTCGAAGCCGCCGGGTCGGCCGCCGAAGACGCCAACGGCAGCCTGCCGGACGGGCTGCGTTGGCGCCGCCGCATCCAGCGCGCCGATCCGGTGCCGCCGCCCCTGGGCGTGCCGCCCCTGTGGCAGGTGACGGTCACCGTCTCCGGTGCCGGGCGGCCGGTGGTGGTCTCGACCCTGAAGGTGGGGGAATGAGCGGGCGCGAGTCCGGCTTCACCCTGATCGAGGTGCTGGTGGCGGCGGTGGTGTTCGCCCTGGTCATGCTGCTGGCCGGCGAGGGGATGCGGCTGGCGTTGAGCGGGTGGCAGGCGGCGCGGCTTCAATCGGAGGAGTCCGCCGAGCTCATCGCCGTCCAGCGGCTGCTGTTCCGCCTGCTGGCCGAGCCGTGGCCGGCGGTGGTGCCCGGCGGCGGCGGCCTCGCCCTGGCCTTCGACGCCCGGCCGACCCGCTTGCGGCTGGTGGCGTTGCTGCCGGCGGATGGCGGCCGGCAGGCGGCGGTGGAGCTGAGGGTGGAGAACGGCGCCCTGGTCCTCGTCCATGCCCCCCTCGACCCCGGCAGCCGCACGCCCTTCGCCGCCCTCGCCACGGGACGGCGGCTGGTGCTGGTCGAGGGCATCCGCGGCGGCGGCTTCGCCTATTGGGGCGAGGTGCGCAAGGGGGCGGGGGCCGCCTGGCATTCCGCCTGGAGCGATCCCCATGCCTTGCCGCGTCTGGTGCGGCTGCGTCTGTCCTTCGCCCCCACCGACCGCCGTCGCTGGCCGGATCTGGTCGCGGCGCCGAAGGTGGTGACGCCGGTGACCTTCTGAACCCGGCTGCCGGCCGCACGCGCCGACGGCAGCGCGGGCGGGCGGCGCTACACTGGCGCCCATGCCGACCTTCGCCGCCCTGCTCGACTCGCTGCGCCGCTTTCTCGCCTGGTGGCTGGGCGAGCTGTCCGCCCTGGTTCCCGCCGGCCGGCGGC
>JACRFY010000265.1 GCA_016212565.1 Magnetospirillum sp.
CAATGCGGCATAGTATTTCATGGCTGTCCCCTCTGTTGCTTCGAGCCGCTTCGCGGACTCCGTATCCAACAACAGCTTGCGGGACAGCCACCTTGCTTGCCAGCCTCAGCGCCAGCCCCGATTACCCCATCTTGGTGCCTTCTTGGCGTCTTGGTGGTGAATCCGCCGCCGCCGCCGCCACCAGCGGCGCCCATCGGATGCAACGGGATAAGCAATTCCCGCTGAACGCGCGGGGTGTGGCATGGTAGTGTTCCGGCATGAGACGCATGCTTCTGTCACTGATGGCGGTTTTCGCGCTCGCCGGTGCCGCGGAGGCATCCTGCGACGGGCGCGATGATGCTCGCATCGCCGCTGTCACGTCGGCGGGCGACCGCGAGTATTTTCTCGGGCTGGACGCCCTTCGGTGCCGCGAATGGGGGGCGGCACGGCGGCATTTGGATCGCGCGCTCGATATGGCGGAGGGAGAATTCGTCCTTTGGTGGCTGTCGGATCTCTTTGCAGAGGGGGCCGAGGGGGTTCCTGCGGACGAGGACAAGGCGGTGCGCGTCTTGCGGAGAGGCGCCGACTTGGGCCTGGGATTGCCGACAGTCTTATTGGGCATGCGCACCTTGGAGGGGCGCGGCGTGCGCCAGGATGTCGAGGTCGCGGCCGATCTGTTTCGAAGGGGAGTGCTCGCCTTTCGGGGTATCGACGGCTGGGCGTTTCCCGCCGATGCGTTGGCAGAGATAATCCGTCCGTCCTTGCCTGTCGAAATAACCAAACAATACGAATGGGTTGATGCGCTGGTTGCCGATCCGCCCGCGGCACTTTCCATATCCGAATCGTACCTCGCGCGCCATCCACCCGATGGCGCCACAGCCTGCCGCATTCTGTATTTGGCCGCCGGTGCGGGTAACGCCGAGGCAAGCTTTCGGTTGGGACGCATGATGTTGGCTGGAACTCTCGTCGCCAAACAGCCGGAACACGGTGTCAAATATCTGCTCGCCGCGGCATCGCGGGGACACCCGAACGCCAATGCCGAGATCGGGATGCGTCTCGTCGGCGGGGAAATTGCCCCGCCCGTGCCATGGGCGGGGCTCGCTTGGCTGCTGCATGCCAAGGCCCTGGGGGCAAGCGTTGATCGCCAGATCGATGCGGCACGGCAGGGCCTCTCCGCAAGGGACCTGTGGATTGCACATACCTTGAGCGACGTTGTTCCCTCCATCGAGGTGCCATCGAGCGCAGTGGGCCTACGGTGTGTTGCCCCATGAGAAATTTGGAACCGGATACATCAGCATCCGGCGGCGGATAATTTATGTTCAATGCCGAGAATCGTTGCCTTCTTCGCAGATATTTTTTCTTCTGTTGTTTTTGCCTCTGCTCTTGTCTTCGCGACGTTGTCTTGCATTTCCTTCCAGACGGCGATTGCGTTATAGACGCTGGAGAGATCTGCTGGCGCGCCTTTGACCACCTGCTCAAGGCACAGTAGCGCTCGAACAAGAATCTTCATGCGAAGGCTACCGGGAACATGTTCCTTTAGGCCTTGCGCACAACTGGCTCCTGCATTCGTAGCCGCCTGAATTACCGCCGAGGCCGCTTCACCCCATGACGCATTTTCTGCGTCTACTGCGCGGTCTACCGTAGAATTGGCCTGTTTATACTCCTCGAATAGACGGTTTAGGTTGCCGTTCTCCCTGTTAAGCTCGGCACGCAGGTCTCTGCAATTCACATGCTTGATATCGGGCCCTGGCTCTGGAGCCGGACCGGACGCAGGCGGAGTGGGCGGGGCCGGCGGTGTCGGCAGCGGCGTCGGCAACGGAGCGGGGACGGGGGAGGGCTTGGGGCCCGGCTGCGGAAGCGGTTTCGGATCCGGATCATCGCCGCCGGTGGGCGTTGGCGAGGGGGGCGGTGCGGGCTGCGGAGCGGGCGGGATGTAAGCCACCGCCTCGCCGTCGTCGTCGGGCCCGATGGTCTGCGCAAGGGTGCTCAGGGTTGGGCCATCGGGTTGCAGGATGCCGTCGATTTCCAGGCCGTTGTCTTTCTGGAAGCGGCGGATCGAGTCGGTGAGGATGGTCGACGCCCAACCGTTGGGACCGTCGGCGACCATCGGTTTGTAATGGCCGGTGCGGTGCAGGAAGGTCTCGACCTTGGCGACGTCGGCGCGATGATTGTCGGCCCCGGACGCGCCGACCGAGCCGAAAAGGGTGAAGGGGCGCTCGCCGAACATTTGCGTGACGCTGGTTCCCTGCCGCCAGGCGTCCTGGAAGGCGGGGAAGCGCTGGTCGGCCTCGTCGTCGAGGATCGAGGTGCGCTTGATGCGCCGCGAGCCGCCCTCGTAGCCGAGGCCGGGTGCCCATTCGGTTTCGGGCGGGGTGGTGAACAGGGAGCGATAGAGGTGTTCGAACATGGGGTCTCTCCGTGGCTGGCAGGGCACGCGCACGCCTTCGCCGGCCGGTGCGGGTCGGAGCGATGGTGTGCGAATGCGAGGGGGAAAAGGAAATGCCCGCAGCCATTTCCGGCTGCGGGCATGCGTCAGGTGTTGACAAGAATCCTATACCCTCACTGCGGGCGACGGTCAAGGGGGGAGCGGCCAACGCTCACACCGTCACCCCCAGCTCCGGCCCGCTGTCCAGCAGTCCGGCCAGCACCGCCAGCCCGCGGCGCAATTCGTCGCGATCCGCCGGCGGGGTCACCGAGACCCGCACCCCGTCGCGATGCGGGCGGCCGACGGCGAACGATTCGGTCGGCGCCAAGGCCACTCCCGCCCGGCCGGCGGCCGCCACGAAGGCCGGGCTGCGCCATGGCGGCGCCAGCGGCAGCCAGACGTTGAACGAGGCGGTCGGCGGGCGCACCGCCTCGCCGAGGATTTGCGCCGCCAATTCCACCCGGGCCAAGGCCTCGGCGCGTTGCCGCTCGGCCTGGGCGAAGGCGGTGCCGTCGTCGATGATCATCGCCGCCACCTCGACCAGCGGCGTCGCCAGGGTCAGCGTCGTCGCCCCCACCGCGGCGTCGGCGCGCGGCTTCAGCGCCGGCGGCACCGCCATGAAGCCGATGCGCAGGCCCGGCGAGACGCTCTTGGCCATGGCGGTGATGTACAGCACCCGCTCGGGGGCCAGGGTGGCGATGGCCGGCGGCGCCTCGGGGGCGAGGAAGCGGTGGATGGCGTCCTCGATGATCAGGGCGTCGTGGCGCCGGGCGATGGCCGCCACCGCCGCCCGCCGCTCGGCCGACAGGGTGGCGTTGAGCGGATTGTGCACCGTGGCAATGGTATAGAGCACCCGGCCGCGGCCGGTTTGCAGGGCGCGCTCGAACTCCTCGGGGATCAGGCCGCCGTCGTCGGTGGCCACCGGGGCGATCTCGCGCCCCAGCAGGGCGGCCGAGGACTTGATGCCGGGATAGGTGAAGTCCTCGACCAGCACCGTGTCGCCCGGCCGGGTGGTCGCCGCCAGCGCCGCCACCAGGCATTGCTGGCTGCCGACGCCGATGACGATGGTCTCGGGGTCGACCTCCAGCCCTTCCCAGGCCAGCCAGCTGGCGGCGGCGACGCGGTGGCGGGCGAAGGAGGGTTCGAGGTTGTAGGCCATCAGCGCCGCCAGATCCGGCCGCCGCGCCAGGGCGGCCAGGGCCGGGGCGACCACCGCCGCCCCCTGGTCGAAGCTGGGGCGGTTCAGCGCCATGTTGATCACCCCGCCGCGGCCGATCATCTCCGGGCTGAGGAACTGGGCGATGGCGGTCCGCTCGGCCGAGCCGGGGGCGCGGATGAAGGTGCCGCGCCCGACCTCGCCGGAGACCAGGCCGCGCCGCTCGGCCTCGGCATAGGCGCGGGCGATGGTCCCCACCGTCAGCTTCAGCGTCCAGGCCAGGTCGCGATGGGTGGGCAGCCGTGCGCCGGGCCCCAGGCGGCCGGCGGCGATGTCGGCGGCCAGGGCGTCGACGATGGCCAGGTAACGGGGGCCATCGCGGCCCTCCAGGGCGGGGATCCAACTTGACATGGTGTCAATGTAATCATTGACCTCCAGGTTGCGTCAATCGTTGAATCAATTTGTGGCCGGCAGGGAGGAATGAACCATGGCGATGGCAAATTGGATCGATTCAATCGCTGCCGCGGTCGACCTCGTGCTGGTGTGGATCGAGCGCCGGCACGAGCGGGCGCAACTGGCGGCGCTGTCCGACCGCGCCCTGTCCGACTTCGCCTGCTCGCGGGCCGAGGCCTGGCAGGAGTGGCACAAGCCGGTGTGGCGAGGTTAGCGCCTCACACCACGTGCGTCCATCAGGGCGGCGAAGGCCGCGGCGGGGATCGGCTTCGAGTGGTAGTAGCCCTGGATCTGGTCGCACTCCAGGCGATGCAGGACGTCGTGCTGGGCCTTGGTCTCCACCCCTTCGGCGACCACCGTCAGATCGAGGGCGTGGGCCATGGCGATGATGGCGGTGACGATGTCGGCGCTGGCCGGGTTGGCGTCGATGTCCTGGATGAACGAGCGGTCGATCTTCAGCGTGTCGAGGGGAAAGCGCTTCAGATAGCTGAGACTGGAATAGCCGGTGCCGAAATCGTCCACCGTCAGGCGCACGCCGCGGGCGTGCAGCGCCGACAGGGTGGTGACCGCCTGCTCGGCGTTGGCCATCACCGCGCTTTCGGTCAGTTCCAGCTCCAGCAGCTCCGGCGGCAGGCCGTGAGCGGCGATCACCGCGTCGATCCGCTCGACCAGATCGGGCTGGCGCAGTTGGTGGGCGGAGAGATTGACCGCCACCTGGACCACCGGCCGGCCCTCGGCCCGCCAGCGGTTCAGTTGGGCGCAGACCGATTCCAGCACCCAGTCGCCGATCTGGAGGATCAGCCCGGTTTCCTCGGCAATGGGAATGAACCGCGCCGGCGATATCGCGCCCATCTCGGGATGGGTCCAGCGCAACAGCGCCTCGGCGCCGACGATGCGGCCGGTGGCGGTGACGACCTTGGGCTGGTAGTGCACCTCCAGCTCGCCGCGCGCCGCCGCCTTGCGCAAGGCGCCGTCCATCTGCAGCCGCGCCACCGCCTCGGCATGCATTTCCGGGGTGTAGAAGCGGATCGGCGTGTCGGCCTGCCGGCGGGCGCGGCTCACCGCGGTCTCGGCCTTGCGCAGCAGTTCGTCGGGATTGGCGCCGTCGAGCGGATAGACCGAAACCCCCACCGACGCCGACAGATACAGCTCGTTGCCGGTAACGGCGAAGGGCGCGGCAAACGACTCGCACAGGCGGGTCAGGACCAGACGGGCGTCCTGGGCCGAGGCGAAGTCGGTCAGCAGGCAGCAGAAGACGTCGCCGCGCAGGCGGGCGACGGTGTCGTGGCCGCGCAGGCAGGCAATCAGGCGTTCGGAGGCCTGGCGCAGCAAGGTGTCGCCGGTGCGATGGCCGAAGGTCTCGTTGACCGCCTTGAGCCCGTCCAGGCCGACCATCGCCAGGACCACCAGCCGACGACTGCGCTCGGCGGCGCCGATCGCCTGGGTCAGGCGGTCGCCGAACAGGTGGCGGTTGGGCAGGCGGGTAAGATCGTCGAGGCAGGTCAGGGTGCGGATGGTCTCGTCGGCCTGCTTGCGGCGCGACAGGTCGTGCAGCACCGCGCCATAGCGGCCGACCGTGCCGCTGCCGTCGACCAGGGCCCGGACGGTCAGGGCGGCGGGAAAGCTATGGCCGTGACGGTCGCGGCCAAGGATTTCGCCGCTGAACTGGCCGGCGGTGTTGACCGTGTTCCACAGCGCCACCGCGTCGCCCGGATCGACGAGGAGTCCGGCGTCGCGGCCGATCACCTCGTCGCGGCGCCAGCCGGTGATGCGGCAGAAGCTGCGATTGACCCACTGGATGGTGCGGCGGCAGTCGAACACCGCCAATCCGTCGCGGGTGAAATCGAGCAGTTGCTCGGTATCGGCCGTGACCTGTCTGGACTTGCCATCGACATAGCGCGCGGCCGGAGCGGATGTGCCGGGCGATGCCGAAGCCATGCCGCACGCCTCCTCATCGAACGATGCCGGGTAGCCGTCCATCGCTGGTCCTCCGGTGCCTTGCCGGGTTGAGCCCACGGGCCGCCCCTATGACGAAGATGGTATGATCGGGCTCGACCAAGGGCAATTCGGCGGAGGACTCGTTTGCCCACCGATTCCCCGGGAAAAGGAAGTAGGGGGCAAAGCCCCGCCTCCGCCCCGCCTCGTTCGTTCGAACGCCCCATCTATCGATCGTCATAGGAGGCCCGCACGCCCATGATCGCCCTGTTCACCGATTTCGGTCTCGACGGCCCGTATACCGGCCAGGTCAAGGCGGTGCTGCATGCGATGGCGCCGGGGGTGCCGGTCATCGACCTTCTCGCCGATGCGCCGGCCTGCGATCCCCGCTCGTCGGCCTACCTGCTGGCGGCCCTGGTGCCGGAGATGCCGGCGGGATGCGTGGTGCTGGCGGTGGTCGATCCCGGGGTCGGCGGCCCACGACCGGCCGTGGTGATCGAGGTCGACGGCCGCCTGCTGGTCGGCCCCGACAACGGCCTGTTCGAGCCTCTGTGCCGTCGCGGCACCGCGGTGCGGGGATGGGAGATCGTCTGGCGCCCCGAGCGTCTGTCGGCGACCTTCCATGGCCGCGACCTGTTCGCCCCGGTGGCGGCACGGCTGGCGGCGGGAATCGACGTCGAGGCTGCCGGTTGTCGGCCGTCGGACCTGCCGGCGCGCCCCGACTGGCCCGACGATCTGGCGGCGGTGATCTATTGCGACCGCTACGGCAACGCCTGGACGGGCATCCGCGCCGCGGCGTTGTCGGCGACGGCGGTGGTGACGGTCGGCGGCGCGCCGATCCGCCACGCCCGAACCTATGGCGAGGTTCCGCCCGGAACCGCCTTTTGGTACGAAAATTCCTGCGGTCTGGCCGAAATTGCCATCAATGGCGGGGCCGCCGACCGCACCCTCGGCCTTGGCGTGGGAACGCCGCTCGTGGTTTAGGCGCTCCGAGACGAATGGCCGAGACGAATGGCGGATGCGACGCCCGGCAAAACCGGGTAGTGTGGGCGGGTAGCAACCGGTGGGGCGGGTCCGATGGCGTTCGAGGTGAAGTTCTGGGGCGTGCGCGGCAGCATCGCCTGTCCTTCGCCGGAACACGTGGTCTATGGCGGCAACACCAGTTGCGTCGAGGTCAGCGTGGCCGACAGCGTGATCATCCTCGACGCCGGCACCGGCATCCGCGCCTTGGGCAAGGATTTGATCCGCCGCGGCGTGACCTCGGCGACGCTGCTGCTGACCCACACCCATTGGGACCACATCAACGGCTTTCCCTTCTTCGCCCCGGCCTTCGTTCCCGGCTTCTCGCTGCGGGTGATGGGCGGCCATCTCGGCGGCAAGGCCGGGCGGACCCGGGCGGTGCTGGCCAGCCAGATGAAGAACCCGACCTTCCCGGTGCCGCTGACCGCGATGCGGGCGACCCTGACCATCGAGGATTTTGCCGCCGGCGCCTCCTTCAGTCCGGCGCCCGGCGTCGAGGTGCGCACCGGCCGCCTGCGCCATCCCGACAGCGCCACCGGCTATCGCATCGAGCACGGCGGCCTGTCGGTGTGCTATGTCACCGATACCGAGCATGTGCCCGGCGAACCCGACCAGGACGTGCTGACGCTGATCAAGGACGCCGATCTGGTCATCTACGACAGCACCTACACCGATGCCGAGTTTCCCGCCAAGGTGGGATGGGGCCACTCCACCTGGCAAGAGGGCATCCGTCTGTGCCGCGCCGCCGGGGTCAAACGCCTGGCGCTGTTCCATCACGACCCCGACCACACCGATCCGGTGATGGCGGACATCGAGCGCGAGGCGCAGGCGTTGTGGCCGGGAACCCTGGTCGCCCGCGACGGCATGGCCGTGACCATGGCCGCGTGAGCCGCCCGCCGCGCCATCGGGCGTGGCCGCCACCATTCCGACCTAGAGGCCCGGCTTTTCCGTTGCCCAACCGTTGACCCCCATGACAGGGCGTTCGGCCCGTCGCCGTTAACCCTTGGCGGACGCGCAATGCGTCGAAAGGAGACGATCATGGCGATCATCACCGGGACCAATCAGCAGAACGAACTCCAGGGCACCGCATCGGCCGACACCATCAGCGCCAGGGCCGGCAACGACTCGGTCTTCGCCGCCGAAGGCAACGACCGGGTGCTGGGCGGGGATGGCAACGACCTGGCATCGGGCGAGGACGGCGACGACTCCATTTTCGGCGGCAACGGCCGGGACGACCTGTCCGGCGGCCTCGGCAACGACCGCCTGTTCGGCGAGGGCGGCAACGACCGCCTGTCCGGTGGCGAGGGCGACGATTCCCTCAATGGCGGCATCGGCCTCGCCTCGCGCGACACCTTCTTCATCAATGCCAATGAGGGCCGCGACACCATCCGCGATTTCCAGCAGGGCCTCGACAACCTGACCCTTGCCGGCTTCACCGACATTCAGGACTTCAACGATCTGACCGCATTCATCAACGAGACCAATACCGGGACGGTCATCGATCTGTCCGCGGCCCTCGATCAACCGGCGGGGACCCAGGTGATTACGTTGCTGGGGGTGACCGGGCTCGACGAGACCGACGTCACCCTGGAGCCGGGGCCGATTCTCTTCGCCTTCCAGGTGGTCTAGCCGCGACGGCCGGGCCGCCCGGGGCGGGGGCGGCCAACCACCGGGGACCGCTCAACCATGGACTGCTCCAACTGCGAAAGCGCCGCAGCCCGACGCTCGTCGCCAAACGCATGATCGAAATCCGTGGCTCTGTTCGCATAGCGTATTGACTGCTGAAAACGAGTCATTTCAATGACATAACGTCATGGCCGGACTTGTTCCGGCCATCCACGCCATGCCACACCTCGACGGGCGGTCTGGCGGAACGGCGTGGATGCCCGTGACGAGCACGGGCATGACGCTGGAAGTGCTTTCGAATCGATACGATCTGCGAACAGAGCCAAATCCGTCATGGGGGGCGACCTCCGATGGGAGATCAGGGCAATCGGGTGACGGAATGCGATCTCACAAACATGGCCGTCATCCCCGCGAAGGCGGGGATCCAGGCGTCCGCGGGCGTGATCTTCGGCCTTCCGCATCATCCGTCCCGACCATGGATCCCCGCCTTCGCGGGGATGACGGACAATGCAAAGGACTGCGGTCCTTCACCCGATTGCCCTGTATGGGAGATCGCCTCCCATTGATTCACTCACCCCCGCCCGGCGCAACATAAATGCCGTAGCCCGCAAGCGGGCGAGGGAGCGAATCCGCTCGCGCCTTCCGTGGGACAGCGGGTTCCCCGCGACGGCTCAAACCGCCAAAGGGGGCAAGCCCCCTTTGGAAACCCCCAGGAGGTAAAGAGGTAAAGAGTCAAGAGACAACGCTCCTATCGGAGCGTCCTGGCGAGACGAAGGCCGAGAAGGTTGCGCCGGTCGTCTGGGGAGTACCCGTAGCGGTAGGCGGAGCGGAGGACCCCCGGAAGGCTGCCCCAGGAGCCGCCCCGGCTGACGCGATAGCAGGCATTTATACCTATCACCGCCGATCCATCCGTCGGCGCCTGCGCATAGGTACCCACGTAACAATCCTCCACCCATTCCCACACATTGCCATGCATGTCGTGGAGGCCGAAGCCGTTGGCCGGATACGCTCCCACCGCCGCCGGTCCGTCACCGCCCCCGAACCGCGCCTGCGCCGCGGTGATGCTCGCGCCGGTGTGATAGGCGGTGTCCGTCCCCGCCCGGCAGGCATACTCCCATTCCGCCTCGCTCGGCAGCCGATAGGACTGACCGGTCGCCTCGCCCAGGCGGCGGATGAACTCCCGGGCCGCATCCCAACTCACGGTTTCCACCGGCCGATCCGCACCGACGAACTCGCTGGGATTGTCGCCCATCACCGCCGCCCACTCCGCCTGGGTGACGGGATAGCGCCCGAGGGCGAAGGGCGCGGCGATGGTCACCAAATGCCGCGGATGCTCGTCCTTGCTCCCCTCGCCGTCCGGCGAGCCCATCCGGAACCGGCCGGCCGGAATCACCACCATCTGCGGGCCGTCGGACCCGTCGGCGAGGCGGTCGCGGAACATCACTAGCGGACGCGGGGCGTCGTCATCGACCGCTTCGGGCGGCAGGAATCCCGAAACGAAGGTCTTGAACTGGTCGAGCAGGGATTCGACCTCGCCGACCACGCTGCCCGCGATGTTGGCCACCGAACGGATCAAAGCCCTAAGGCCGCCGACACCGTTGACCAGCGTTTGCAGCGAGCGCCGCAACATGTTGGCCCAATTGACGTCGACCATCCCGGCGCTGATCACCCCCAACAGTTCCTTGAGGTTCAGGCGGATTTCCACCAGGACGACCTTGAGACGCACCTCGTCCCGGTTCGATGCCGCCTCTTTCACCGCGTCGAACAAGTCCAACACCTTGCGGATCTTCTCCGCCAGCGGCGCGGTTCGTTCCGCCACCTGGTCCTGAGGAACCGGCGCGACATGGGTATCCGGCCGCGCCGCCTCGCGGATCGGACGCGGGAACGCGCGCGTCAGCTCACCCCCCAACTGCGAGGCCATCTTGTGGATACGCTCGACATGGACGCTCTCGGGCGCATCGCGGTCCCGGTCCGGCACACGCGCCGCCAGCCGGTTCAGCTTTTCCTGCGCCTCCAGAAACGCCGACAGGATGGTGTGATTGAGCGGCTTGTCGGCCAACTCGGCGGCGAGATCGGCAATCGCCTCGATGGGAACGTCGCGGCTGAAGACGTTGAGCCCGCCGCGCCCGTTGGCCTTCAGCCATGCCGCGTGCGCCCGCCACCCCTCCCAGGGCGCCTCGAACAGCTCGCGCGGGTCCGACACGCCCTTCAGCGGGCGAAGACCGAGGGGAACGAACACCAGCCGCGCCGATTCCCCCTCGCACAGGTCGACGATGGTCCGCGAGGCAAAGACCTGCCGCCCGCCGGCCTCGGCGCAAATGCGGGCGGCCAGGTTGACGGCGGTGCCATGAAGATCGCCATCCTCGGCCGGGAGCGGCGCCCCGGCATGCAGGCCGATGCGCACATCGAAGGCGCGGTCGGGAACGTCGATGCCATGGTCGGAGACCTGCTTCTGGACGCAAGCGGCGGCATCGACGGCGTCGACCGCGGTGGCAAAGGAGGCGAAGATGCCATCGCCGGTGGTCTTGATTTCGCGTCCGGCGAAATCGCTCAGGCAGGCACGAACGATTTCGTCATGGCGACGGCGGATCTCCTCGGCGATATGGTCGCCGCGGCGATCGGCGGTGGCCGTCGAGCCGACGATGTCGGTGAACATCAACCCCACCATGGGCGGGGACACCGCACGCGATTTCGCCAACGACGTCATCCTTCCGCCCAGGGCCTTTCCTCCGACCGTGCAGGAACGGCCTTTGGATAATCGCCGAACTGGTGCAAAAAGAAAAGCCGCCGATCACGGCGCCCAGGGCTCCGAAGCCAGGTTTCGAATTCGTTACTTTTGCCGTCATGGCCGTGCTTGACACGGCCATCCATGCGTTTCCGGACACCCGATGCGCCGGAATGGGCACACGTGGATGCCCGGATCAAGTCCGGGCATGACGATCAATAGTGGTTTGGCAAGATTGAAACGCCCCCGGATGCCGTCGCCCGAACGCCCTCTTGGTGCCTTCGTGTCTTGGTGGCGAATTCGACCTCTGCCGACCGCTACGACAACGCCATCGCCAGCATGGCCATCACCGTGGCCAGCGAGCCCAGCACCGCCGCCCGTTTCAGGCGCAGTTTCAGCGGCGCCCGGTTGTCGTTGCCCGGGCGGGGCAGGCGGCGGGGTGGCGGCGGTTGCCACCCCGCGATCTGGAACCTCGGCTCAGGCACGCTTGGTCATGGGGACGAACTCCCGCTTCGGCTCGCCGATGTAGAGCTGACGCGGACGGCCGATCTTCTGGTCGGGGTCGGTCAGCATTTCGTTCCACTGGGCGATCCACCCCACCGTGCGCGCCAGCGCGAACAGGCTGGTGAACATCGAGGTGGGAATGCCCATGGCGCGGAAGATGATCCCCGAATAGAAGTCGACGTTGGGGAACAGCTTGCGCTCGACGAAGTATTCGTCCTCCAGGGCGATCCGCTCCAGCTCCAGCGCCAGCTTCAACAGCGGCTCGTCGTGCATGCCCAGCTCGTCGAGGACCTCGTGGCAGGTCTTCTGCATGATCTTGGCGCGCGGGTCGTAGTTCTTGTAGACGCGATGGCCGAAGCCCATCAGGCGGAAGGGATCGTTCTTGTCCTTGGCCCGCTTGATGAATTCGGGGATGCGCTCGACCGAGCCGATCTCGTGCAGCATGGCCAGCACCGCCTCGTTGGCACCGCCGTGCGCCGGGCCCCACAGCGAGGCGATGCCGGCGGCGATGCAGGCGAAGGGGTTGGCGCCCGAGGATCCCGCCAGACGCACCGTCGAGGTCGAGGCGTTCTGCTCGTGGTCGGCGTGCAGGATCAGGATGCGGTCCATGGCGCGGGACAGCACCGGGCTGATCTTGTATTCCTCGCACGGCGTGGCGAACATCATGTGCAGGAAGTTCTCGGAATACGTATACGCATTCTTCGGATACATGAACGGCTGGCCCTGGGAATACTTGTAGGTCCAGCCGACGATGGTCGGCATCTTGGCCACCAGGCGATAGCTGGCGATCATCCGCTGGTGCGGATCGTTGATGTCGGTCGAGTCGTGATAGAACGCCGCCATGGCGCCGACCACGCCGCACATCACCGCCATCGGGTGCGAATCGCGACGGAAGCCGCGGAAGAAGAAGCTGATCTGCTCGTTGAGCATCGAGTGGTGGGTGATGTCGCTGACGAACTTGGCCTTCTGCTGTCCGTTGGGCAGTTCGCCCTTCAGGATCAGATAGGCGACTTCGAGGAAGTCGGAATTCTCGGCCAGTTGCTCGATGGGATAGCCGCGGTGCAGCAGGGTCCCGGCGTCGCCATCGATATAGGTGATCGCCGACTTGCACGAGCCGGTCGAGGTGTAGCCGGGATCATAGGTGAAGACGTCCATGTCGCCGTACAGCGAGCGGATGTCCATCACCTTGGGGCCGATGCTGCCGGACAGCAGTTTCAGCTCGACCTGCTTGCCGGAGCTGTTGTTGATCAGCGTGACGGTTTCTTTGGCTTCGGTCATTATCGTATTCCCCGTTGACCACGTTTGTGCGGTTGCTTATTGACCATCCCCCGTATCGCCGATGCGGCCGAGGGTTTCTTCACGACCAAGAATTTCCATCACCTCGAAGATCGGCGGCGACACGGTGGTGCCGGTCAACGCCGCCCGCAAGGGCTGGGCCACCTTGCCCAATTTCAGCCCGTTGGCCTCGGCGAAGGCCCGGGCGGCCTCCTCCAGGGCGTCGCGGGTCCACGGCAGATCGGGCCCCAGCGTGGCGGCGAAGGCGGCCAGCTCGGCCCGCGCCGGGGCGTCCATCTGCTTGCCCGCCTTGTCGTCCAAGGCCAGCGGACGGGTCTTGACGTAGAACAGGGCGGTGTCGGCCAGTTCCGGCAGGGTCTTGGTGCGCTCCTTGAGCCCCGCCATGCCGGCCCGCACCCGGGCGGCGGCGGCGGGCGCGACCGGCGCGCCCAGGCGCTCGGCCAGCAGCGGCATCACCAGTTCGTTGCGGCGCCGGTCGTCGGCCTGGCGCAGGTAGTGGCCGTTGAGCGTGGTCAGGCGGGCGAAGTCGAAGCGGGCCGGCGAGCGGCCGACGCTGTCCAGCGTGAACCACGCCACCGCCTGCTCGGTGGTAATCAATTCGTCGTCGCCGTGACTCCAGCCCAACCGCAGCAGGTAGTTGCGCATCGCCTCGGGGAGGAAGCCCATGTCGCGATAGGCCTCGACCCCCAGGGCACCGTGGCGCTTCGACAGCTTGGCGCCGTCGGGACCGTGGATCAGCGGAATGTGCGCGAACACCGGCACCTCCCACCCGCAGGCCAGATACAACTGGTACTGCCGAAAGGCATTGGTCAGGTGGTCGTCACCACGAATGACGTGGGTGATGCCCATGTCGTGATCGTCGACCACCACCGACAGCATATAGGTGGGCGTGCCGTCGCCGCGCAGCAACACCATATCGTCCAGTTGCTGGTTGGAGACCCGCACCTCGCCCTGGACCAGATCGGCGATCGCCGTGTCGCCCTCCTGCGGCGCCTTCAGCCGCACCACCGGGGCCACGCCGGGCGGCGCCTCGGCGGGATCGCGGTCGCGCCAGATGCCGGGATAGCGCATCGGCAGGCCCTTGGCCTTCTGCTCTTCGCGGATCGCCGTCAACTCGTCGGGCGAGCAATAGCAGTAATAGGCCTTGCCCTCGGCCACCAGTTGGCGGGCGACCTCGGCATGGCGGCCGGCGCGGGCGAACTGGAACACCGGCGGGGCGTCCCAATCGAGGCCCAGCCATTGCAGGCCCTCGAAGATCTTGGCCACCGCATCCTCGGTCGAGCGGGCCCGGTCGGTATCCTCGATGCGCAACAGGAAGGTGCCGCCGAGATGGCGCGCGAACAGCCAGTTGAACAGCGCCGTGCGGGCGCCGCCGATGTGAAGATAGCCGGTTGGTGAGGGGGCAAATCGCGTGACGACGGTCATGGGCAGGCCGAGCCGAGCTCCACATTGGGTGAATTCGAAACTGTGTAGCATATTCTCCGCAGCCTGCCACCCCGGTGTTGGGTGCACTGCGGAAAATACTACTCGATTGGATGGTTGTCGCCTACCCTCATGGGTGGGACTGGATTGAGGGTTGACTTTTCCCCCACACCCGCCATGGTTGTTCGACGGTGGCGGAACGGGGGGGGTCGGTGGCAAAATTCGTCTGCGTCGAAGACATTGTCTTCGACTATGGTTTTACGCGCGCCCTCGATGGCATTTCCTTTGCGGTCGCGGCCGAAACGGTCACCGCCCTGGTCGGGCCCAACGGAGCCGGCAAGACCACCCTGCTGCGCTGTCTGGCGGGGCTGGAACGGCCGCTGTCGGGGCGGGTCACCATCGACGGCATCGACGTCGCCGACCACCCACGCCGCGTCCATCGCCTGCTCGGCTTCCAGCAGGACTTTTTCGGTATCTACGCCGCGCTGTCGGTGCGACGCAACCTGCTGCACGCGGCAGCGATTCAGGCCGTGCCGGAACCCGATGCGGCCCGGGCAGTGGAGTGGGCGGCGGCGATGGTCGGGCTTTCCCCGCGCCTGGATCATGTGGCGGGAGAACTGTCGCGCGGCCTGCGACAGCGTTTGGCCATCGCCCGCGCCATCGTCCACCGCCCGCGGCTGCTGCTGATGGACGAGCCGGCCTCCGGCCTCGATCCCGAGGCTCGGCGGGAACTGGCGCATCTCATCCGCACCCTGACGGCGGGCGGCATGACAATCATCGTCTCCTCGCATATCCTTGCCGAGTTGGACGACTACTCGACCCACATGCTGGCCCTGCGCGACGGCCGCGCCGCCCCGACGGTGGGACTGGACAAACGAACCGGTCAGCGGTGGCGACTTGAGGTGGCAGGGGGGGCCGCCGCGGCCCTGCCCTTGCTGGCGGCGCTCGATGGGGTCGCCGAGGCGGCGATGCAAGACGACGGCATCGCCTTCACCTTCTCCGGCGACGACCTGGCACGCAGCCGCCTGCTCCGCCGCCTGCTCGACGCCGAGGTCGCGGTCAGCGCCCTCGCCCCCGCCTCCGGCCTGCTGGAAGAACTCTACCTGGGGGGACGGCGATGAACCTGCTGCGCTTCAATCCCGAACTGCAACGCTGCCTGTGGCTGGAGCTCTCGCCGCGGCGGCTGGTGGTGATGCCGGTGATCCTGTGCATCGGCTTCCTTGGGCTCGACTATGCCCAGGCGGGCAGCATCACACCGTGGGCCACTGCCGTACTCGTCGCCTTGCTGGGTTTGTGGGGCACTAGGCAAGCCGCCGATGGCTTTGCCGAGGAAGTTGCCGAGGGAACCTGGGACATCCAGCGCCTGTCGGCCGCCAATGCCTGGTCGTTGGCGATGGGCAAGCTGGTTGGCAGCACCGCCTATGTCTGGTACGGCGCCCTGATCTGCCTGCCCTTCATCCTGGGCCCGAAGGCCATGGTGACGACTGCCGTCCTGCTTTTGAGCGGTGCCCTGGCCCAGTCGGTGGCCCTATTGTGCGTGATCCTGGTGCATCGCTTCGAGGGAACCGGCCGGCGCAGCGCCACCGCCTTCGCCCAGATCCTGGGCATGGCGGCCGGCGGTGCAGCCGTGGCCATCGCCCTGAAGGCACCGGCACTCGTCCAAGGCGCATTGACCCTTCGCTGGTATGGCTTGGAGATCGGCACCACCCTGTTTGCCACCATCGTCCTCGTCACCCTCGTCGGATGGAGCCTTCTGGGACTGGCGCAGACTGTCGGCCAAGAACTCGGACACCCCGCGACACCGCTGCCGGTCAGTCTCTTTACCCTGTTCTACATTGTGTTGTGTTGCGGCCTCGCCCCCCCTACGAACTTCGCCTTTCTGCTCTGGATCGGCGCCAAGGTAGCCGGTGTTGTCGCCACCATTGCCGCCCTTGCGCATCCGTTCGCCACCATCGACCTGCGCCGGTTCACCGGCGCCATCGAATGCCGCGACTGGCGAGTGGCGTGGACCAATCTGCCTGCCTGGGTACCTCCTGCGTTCTTATCGGTTATTCTCGATGTCGCTCTGATTGCGAGCCCAGCACCGCTCTCGATTGCCGGCATTGCCCCGGCGGTGCTGATTCGCGATCTGGCGCTGGTCTGCGCTGTCCGCCTCGGTGTCCGGCAACGCAGTACCTTGGTGCTGGGCGTGCTTGTGCTGTTGCTCTACGGCCTGTTGCCGCCCGTGCTCAATGTCGTGGGAGGCCCGGAGTGGCGGGCAACGGCACTGCCCATCAACGGTGTGATCGTGCACAGTGCCGGTCCCCTCATATTCGTCGCGGCGCAAACGACCGTGGCCCTCGCTCTCGCCTGGATGGTGTGGAGGCGCCGCTTCGGGCGATGATCTTCACCGCCGATCGGTTATCCCAAGCCTTCGCCGCCGAGCGCGAGCGCTGGCTGCTGTGGCTGCCGGTCTGCATCGGCGTCGGCGTCGGCACCTACTTCGCCCTGCCGACGGAACCGCCGGCTGCTCTCGGCACGGGAGCGGTGCTGGTGCTGGCGGTCGCGGCGGTGGCCTGGCGCCACCGGCTGCTCCTGCTGCTGCCGACCATGGCCCTGCTGGCGGCGGCGACCGGCTTTGCCGCGGTGCAACTGCGCGCTCGGTCGGTCGCCGCCCCGATCCTCGAACGCCCCAGCGGCAGCGTTTCCCTTGCCGGCACGGTGGTCGAGATCGAACCGCTGGCCGAGGGCGGCGGTCGGCGGGTGACGCTGGACGACGTCGTGGCCACGGTGCCGCGCGGCCCCTCCCCCACCCGGGTCCGCCTGCGCCTGCCCGACAGCGAGCCGCCGCTGGCGCCGGGGCAGCGGATCGCCGTGCGGGCCACGCTGATCCCGCCGCCGCAGCCGGCGATGCCCGGGGCCTTCGACTTCGCCCGCCATGCCTGGTTCCAGGGCCTGGGCGCCATCGGCACCGCCCGCGGCGCCATCGCCGTTGTGCCGGCCGCCGCGCCGGAACCGCTCGACCGTCTGCGCCAATCGTTGAGCGGCATGCGCGCCGCCGTCAACGCCCGCATCCTTGCCGTGCTCCCCGGCGCCGAGGGCGCGGTGGCGGTGGCGCTGCTGACCAGCGAGACGGCAGCCATTCACGCACCGGTGCTGGCGGATTACCGCGATTCCGGCCTCGCCCACATGCTGTCGGTGTCGGGGATGCACATGAGCCTGCTGGCCGGGCTGGTGTTCTTCCTCGTCCGCGGCGGACTGGCGTTGCTGCCGGCGCTGGCGCTGCGCGTCCCGATCAAGAAATGGGCGGCGGCGGTGGCGATGGCGGCAACCCTGTTCTACATGCTGCTGGCCGGCGCGCCGGTGCCGGCGCAGCGCTCGTTCCTGATGACCGCGGTGGTGCTGCTGGCGGTGCTGATCGACCGCTCCGCCCTGTCGATGCGGCTGGTGGCCTGGGCGGCGGTGGCGGTGCTCTTGGCCAGTCCCGAGGCGCTGATCGGTCCCAGCTTCCAGATGTCCTTCGCCGCCGTCGTCGCCCTGATCGCCGCCTACGAGGAGGCCAGTCCGCGCTTTGCCGCCTGGGGCGACAGCCACCGCGGCGCGATGGGACGGCTCGCCCTCTACGTCGCCGGCGCCGCCCTGGCCAGTCTGGTCGCCGGCCTGGCGACCGCGGTCTATGGCCTTTACCATTTCAACCGGGTGGCGGTGTTCTCGCTGGCCGCCAATATGCTGGCCCTGCCGCTGACCGGGCTGGTGGCGATGCCCTTCGCCCTGGCGGCGCTGCTGCTGATGCCCCTGGGCTGGGAGCAGGCGGCGCTGGGGCCGCTCGGCTGGGGCCTGGCGGCGATCAACGGCCTCGCCGCCTGGGTGGCAAGCTGGCCGGGCGCCTCGCTGGCCCTGCCGGCGATGCCGTCGTGGGGATTGCTGCTGTTCACCCTCGGCGGAGTGTGGCTGTGCCTGTGGCGCGGCGGATGGCGCTGGTGGGGAGTGGCGGCGATGGCGGCGTCGCTGGCCTCGATGGCGGTCGAGCGCCCGCCGGACCTGCTGGTCGACGGCCGCGGCCAGGCCTTCGCGGTGCGCAGCGGCGACGGCGGCCTGCTGGCCTCGGGCGGCGGGCGGATCGTCAAGGACACCTGGATCCGTCGCGCCGGACCGGCGGCCGGCGGCTGGTGGCCCAGGCATGGGCGCAGCGCCGACGGCCGGCTGTCGTGCGATTCGGTCGGCTGCCTCTACCGCGCCGAGGGCTGGGTGACGGCGCTGGTGCGGGACGAAACGGGGCTCGCCGAAGCCTGTGCCGGGGCGATGGTGGTGATCAGCGGCGTGCCGGTGCGCGAGGCCTGCCGCGGTGCCACGGTGGTGATCGACCGCTTCGACCTGTGGCGGCGCGGCGCCCATGCCCTGTGGCTGGAGGACGGCGGCCGGGTGCGCATCGCCCACGTCGCCGGCTGGCAAGGCCGCCGCCCGTGGGCGGTGGGCGCCAACAAGAGTCCGGCGGTCGAGGGCGAGCGGGGCAAGGGCGACGGCGAGGAGGAGTAGCCCCACCCGGCTCCCGGCCCACGATCCGGGAGAGCCGGGGAACCTTGCCGCTTCTGGCGCGTCCCCGTCGCAGGACCCATCGATAGGAGGACGGCCGATGACCAGACGTCTCGCCCTGCTCGCCCTTGCCGCCTCTGCCCTGCCCGGCCTCGCCTATGCCCAGTTCGACCACGCCCAGACGGTCGCCAACGAGGTGATGATGCGTCGCGCCCAAATCCGCGCGGCGCTATGCGAAGCCCAGAAAACCGGCCGGATGCGCCCCCTGCCCCCCTATCCCGGCTCCGGGACCGGTGGCCGGGTGCCCATGCCGGTCTGCCCGCAGACCGACCGGGTGGCCTCCCCCGCCCCGCGCGGGTGAGCCGGCGGTCCACCCCGCTCCGGCCTATTCACCGGCGCACGCGGCGCCCCACATCTGGGGCAACGCCAACCGGGGTGGATCCGCCAATGATCGTCGTCATCCTCGCCGCCGGACAGGGCCGGCGTCTGCTGCCCCTGACCCACGACCTGCCCAAGTGCCTGCTGCCCTTCGCCGGCCGGCCGCTGATCGCCTGGCAGCTGGATGCGCTGGCCCTGTCCGGCGTCGTCGACGAGGTGGTGGTGGTCACCGGCTTCGCCGCCGCCGTCGTCGAGCGCACGGTCAAGGACCTGCGCCCGGCGGGGCTGGCGGTGTCGTTCGTCTACAACCCCTTCTATACCGTCACCGACAACATCGTCAGTTGCTGGATCGCCCGCGACCATTTCGACGGCGAAATCGCCATCCTCAACGGCGACGTCCTGTTCGAGCCCGAGATTCCCCGCCGCCTGCGCGCCGCCGCCGAGCGGCCGCTGACGGTGGCCATCGACCGCAAGCCGGCCTACGACGCCGACGACATGAAGGTGCAGACCGACGCTTCCGGCACCCTGGCGCTACGCATCGGCAAGACCCTGCCGCCGCCGGCCTGCGACGCCGAGTCGATCGGACTGGTGCTGCTGCGCGGCCTCGGCGGCCCGCTGTTCGCCACCGCGTTGGAAATGGTGATGCGCCAGCCCGGCGGCGTCGGGCGCTGGTTCCTGTCGGCGGTCGACGAGCTGGCCGGCAAGGGCATGGTCGGCTGCTTTCCCGTCGACGGGTTGGGATGGACCGAAGTCGACTACCCCGCCGACCTCGCCCGCGCCGAAGCGGTAGCCCGCGGATTGTCGCAGGCCTTCTTCCACGACGCCGATTCTCAGCCCAGTTCCTTCGCGAACAGGCGCCAGGTCCTGTAGGGAACGCCGCCCACCGCATCCGCCAGGGCCCGCAGGGCGGCCGAATCGTCGGGGATGCCGGTCAGTTCCACCTGCCGGCAGCCGCGCGCGGCCAGGTCGGCGAATGCCGTCGCCAATCCCGCAGCAGCGTCTGCGCTTGCATCGCCGTCATGGCCGGGCTTGACCCGGCCACCCACGTGGTGCCATATCTCCGGCGCTCGAACCTGGGGCACGACGTGGATGCCCGGATCAAGTCCGGGCATGACGTTTCCAGGCCTCGGCAGCGCCAGCAGATACGAGCGCACGTCGCCATCCGGACGGTAGCCGTGCACCTCCAGCACCGCACCCAGCCAGTCGGGATCGACTCCCATCACCAGCGTCGGCGGAACGTAGGGCCCCGAGACCGCCAGACCGTCCTGCGCCAGCACCGACAAGCCATAGGGACCGCGGATCCGCGTCCGCCCATGCCGGGCAAGAACGCGCTCGGCCGCCGCCAGCACCGCCACCGCCGCCACCGCCCCCGCGGCGGCGAGAAGGCCGAATCGGCCGCGCTCGATATCGGCGGCGACGCGCGCGACCGGACGCCCGCGTTGCACGGCGACGAACAGCCGCAGGCCGGCGGCGGGATCGAACAGGCGGCGGCGCTGGTCTCGCGCCAACCTGTCCCCCTGGGCGAGGAAGCGGCGGCGGTCGGCACGGCTGGCCACCGTCACCACCTCGATGGCGTCGCCTACAGCCATCGGTTGGCCCGATACCAGGCGGCGGTGGCGGCGAGCCCCTTCTCCAGGTCCCAGCGCGGCCGCCACAGCGAGGGCGGCGGCATGCGCTCCGGCCGGCAGGTCCAGTCGTCGTGCAGCACCTCGGCCAGCTTGCCCGGCGCGAGCAGCGGCGACGACAATCCGCTGGTCAGCGGCCGCAGCAGCGCCGCCACCACCGTCAACGCCGAGGGCGGCACCGTCACCACCCGCGCCTGCGAGCGCACCGCGCGGGCCAGGGCCTCGGCGATGGCCACCCAGGAATAGCCGCCCTCGCCCAGTTCCCACACCACGCCGCGGCTGCGGGTCGAGCAGGCGAGGACCACCGCCGCGGCGGCGTCCTCGACATGCAGCAGCGCCAGCCGCGCGTCGGCGCGGCGCGGCACCGGCAGCCACGGCCCGGCGGCGGCGCGGAACAGCGGCAGGGTGGCGCGGTCGCCGGGGCCATAGAGCGCCGACGGCCGCAACACCAGCCACGAATGCCCCGACGAGGCCTTGACCAGGGCGTCCTCGCCGTCGGCCTTGCTCAAGGCATAGGGCGACAGCCACGGCACCCGCGCGGCCAGCGACGACACCACCACCACCCGCGCCAGCGGCGCCGCCTCGTGCACGGCGAGGCCGAGGCGGTGCGAGCCTTCGACGTTGACGGCGTGGAAGTCGGCGGCACGACGGGCCTTGACCATCTCGGCGGCATGCACCACCGCCGCGGCGCCGGCGGCAAAGCGGCGCAGCGAGCCGTAGTCCTCCAGCGATCCGGGCACCGCCTCGGCCCCCTCGGGCAGGGTCAAGGGCAGCTTGCCGCGCACCAGCATCCGCACCCGCCAGCCATCGGCCAGCAGCCGGCGCACCACCACCCGCCCCAGCAGCCCGGTCGCTCCGGTGATCGCCGCCAGCGGAGCGGTCACCGCGCCCCACTCCGGCCGACGACCACCAGTTCTCCCGCGACGCGGAAGCCGACGGCGCCGGTGTCCAGCCAGCCGTCGGCCGACAGCACCCGGTCGGTGGCCGGCGCATCGCGATGATAGCCCTCCATCAGTGCCGGAGAGCGGACGAACAGACGGCCGAGCCGGCGCTCGGACAGCGGGCGGCCATCGGGGCCGCGCACCTCGACCACCACCCCCGGCAGCGCCGGTCCGTAGCGGAGAAAGCCGGTGGCAGCGCGTTCCGCCCCGGGCGGAACGGCGACGCCCTCGCGGGCCAGCACGGCGGGATCGACCGTCTCGACCGCCAATCCGCCGCCCGGCGGGCGCAGGCTGACCGCCAGCGTCGCCTCGGCGAGGCCGTAGCCGGCGGCAAAGGCGGAACGCTTGAAGCCGGCGGCGGCGTAGGTCGCGGCGAAGTGCTCGGCCATGGCCGGGGACTGGCGGCCGCAGCCGAGCCCCGCCACCCGCCACCGCCCGAGATCGAAACGCCCGGGCCGCACATGGCGCGCCGCCAAGGCATAGGCGGCGGCCGGACCGCAGGACAGCGTGGCGCCGCTCTCCGCCATCAGCCGCGGCCACACCGTCGGATCGCGGACGAAGGCGGCGGTCGGCAGCACGGCGAGGCGCAACCCGGCGGCCATCGGCAGCAGCACCCCGGCGATCAGCCCCACCGACGACGACAGCGGCAGCCAGGACAGCGACGAATCGCCCTCGTCGACACTCAGCACCCGGCCGACGGCACGGAGGTTGGCGAGGACGGCACCATGGGCGAGCGCCACCCCATGCCCGGCGGCGCCGGCCCGGGGAAGAATCGCGGCGAGGTCGCCCGGGCCGATCCGCGGCAGCGCTCCGCCGCATTTGGGCAGGGCCATGGCCTCGGCGAAGCTGGCGGCGAAGGCCAGGCTTTCGCCGGGCAGCAGCGACACCAGCGGCGATGGCGCCAGGGCGATGCGGACCCCCGATCCGGCCAGCAGGCGGGCCAGCGGGGCGGCGAAGCTGCGGCGTTCGGCGCCGGCCACCGGCGCGGGCAGCAGCATCGGCACCGCTCCCGCCCACTGGCAGGCGAAGAACAGGCGCAGGAAGTCGATTCCGGTGTCGACCATCAGGGCAATCCGCTCGCCGCGGGCCAGGCCCAGCGAGCGCAGGCGACGGGCCAGATCCTGGCTTTCCTCGGCCAGCCGGCGCCATGAGGTGACGGCGGCAACCGCACCGCCGGCGCCGTGGACGGTCACCGGAGCATCACCTCGCGCGGCCGCGGCAAGGAGATCGGGAAGGGTGAGGGGCTCGATCATGGGACCAAATGGAGTGGTGGCTGTCACCCCATTGATGTCGCCCCGAAGGGGGAGCCGACAATGCACCGTTGGTCATGTCTGGCCAATGCCCAGGGGCAATGTCCGCTCAGGCCGCCGGTCGCCGTGCCAACGCACGCTCCGCCGGCTCCGGCCGGGCATAGAGGAAGCCCTGGCCCATGACATAGCCCAGGTCGATCAGATTGTCGGCGGTCTCGATATCCTCGACCCCCTCGGCAATCACGCTCATGCCCAGCTCGGCGGCGAGGACGACGATCGCCTTCAGCACGCTGCGGCGCTTCCCGCTCTCGCGGGCGCCGTCCACCAAGCCCTTGTCGACCTTGATAACGTCAATCGGCATGCGGTGAAGAATGTTGAGCGACGAATAGCCGGTGCCGAAATCGTCCAGCGCCAACTGCACGCCCAGGCTCTTCAGAGCGGTCATGGTCTTCAACGCCGCATCGGGATCGCCCAGCATCAGGCTTTCGGTGAGTTCAAGCCGGACACGCTGGGGATCGATGCCGCTGGCATCGAGAATCGTCGCCAAAGCCCGCACCGACTCGCCATCGCGGAAATGCAGGGCGGAGAGGTTGACGCTGATGAACGGCTCCCAGGTCCCGGTCAGCGCGGCACAGGCCAGGAGCGCCCGCTCGGCCATCACCAGATCGATGGGACGGATCAGCCCGCTACGCTCGGCCAGGGGCAGGAACTCGAATGGCGCCATCACCCCGTGACGGGAACTGCACCAGCGCGCCAGGGCCTCGAAGCCGAGCGGACGGCCGGTGCGCAAATCGACGATGGCCTGAAGGTACGGTTCGAATTCGCCGCGGCCGATGGCGTCGGCGATGTCGCGTTCCTGGCGCAACACGGCGAAGCCGGGGCCGACACCGGGCTCGCTGACCAACACCGGCTGCGCCAGACCGCCATCGGACAGCGCCTTCTGGGCATTGCGCAACCGTGCCACCAGCTTGCCCAGCAGCTCGGCGTGGAAGGCTTCGCCGCGGGCAAGAAAGCCGTGGAACTCGGAAGCGGTGACCACCAGCAACTGGCAATCGCGCAGCGCCCGTGCCCCGGCCGAGCGCGGCGAACCGTCGATCACGCCCATCTCGCCGAAGATCTCGCCCGGACCGAGCAGCGCCACCGGATGCGTGTGCCCCTGACGTTCGACGAAGATCTCGATCAGGCCTTCCTCGACCAGAAAGGCCCGCTCGGCCTCGTCACCCTCGGAAAACAGTACCTGCCCGGAAAGCAGCGTCAGGCTCTGCATGTTCTGGGAATCCTTCCCGCATCCCCAACCCCCAACGGGTCACATCTACACCCCCAACAGGCGATGGCGCAACGCCTCTTGCCCCTGAAGCTCTGCGCTGCGCCCGGCCCACGCCACCCGGCCCTTTTCCAGGATCAGGGCGCGGGCGGCGAGATCCATCAGCACGTCGACGTTCTTGTCGATGACCAGGATCGACTGCCCGCTTCCGGCCAGCAGACGCAGCGCCGCCCAGATCGCCTCGCGGATGCGCGGGGCTAGGCCCTCGGTGGCCTCGTCGAGGATCAGCAGCAGCGGATTGGTCATCAGGGCGCGACCGATGGCCAGCATCTGCTGCTCGCCGCCCGACAGGTGCAGGCCGAGATTGCCGGAGCGCTCGGCCAGGCTGGGAAAAAGGGCGTAGACGCGCTCCAGCGTCCATGGCGCGGCGGCGGCGAAGCGGTTGGCGGCGGTGGCGACGAGGTTTTCGCGCACGGTGAGATTGGGGAACGCCTGCCGCCCCTCGGGCACCAGACCGAGGCCGGCGCGGGCGACGGCGTGGCTGGGCAGGCCGGCCAGCTCGCGGCCCAGAAAGCGCACCCCGCCGGCCCGCGGCGGCACCAGGCCCATGATCGAGGCGACGGTGGTGGTCTTGCCCATGCCGTTGCGGCCCAGCAACGCCACCACCTCGCCCTCGCCGACGGTCAGCGAGACGCCGAACAGCGCCTGACTGGCGCCGTAGAAGGTTTCGAGGCCGGTTACTTCCAGCATGGTTACACCCCCGATCCTTCCAGGTACGCCCGGCGCACCTCGACATCGGCGCGGATGGCCTCGGGGGTGCCGGTGGCGATCACCTGGCCGTAGACCAGCACCGACAGCCGGTCGGCGAGTTGGAACACGGCGTCCATGTCGTGCTCGACCAGCAAGATGGTGTGCTCGCGCTTGAGGCCGTCGAGGATCCCGACCATCCGCCGCCCATCCTCGGGGCCCATGCCGGCCATCGGCTCGTCGAGCAGCAGCAGGGTGGGGTCGCCGGCCAGAACCATGGCCAGTTCCAGTTGCCGTTGCTCGCCGTGAGACAGCGCCCCCGCCGGCTGGGCCGCCCGCTCGGCAAGGCCGACCCGCTCCAGTGCCGCCAGCGCCGGGGCGGTCAGGGCCGGATCGGCGGCGGCCGGCCGCCAGAAGCGGAAACTGTGTCCGGCATGAGCCTGCACCGCCAGCACCACGTTGGCCAGCACCGAGGAGCGGCGGAACACCGAGGTGATCTGGAACGAACGCCCCAGTCCCAGCCGCGCCCGCTGGTGGACCCGGAGGCGGGTGACGTCGCGCCCGGCGAAGGCGATCTGGCCGCCATCGGGCTCCATCTCGCCGGCGATCAGGCCGATCAGGGTGGTCTTGCCGGCGCCGTTGGGGCCGATCAGGGCGTGCAGTTCGCCGCGCTCGAGGGCGAGGTCGAGGCCGTTGGTGGCCACCAGCCCGCCGTAGCGCTTGGTCAGGCCGGTGAGGCGGAGGATCGGCTCAGTCATCGCCACCCGCCAGCCAGCCCCACAATCCGCCGCGGGCGTAAAGCGCGACCGCCACCAGCAGCGGGCCGAGGATCACCTGCCAATGCTGGGTCCACGAGGCCAGCGCCTCTTCCACCACCAGCAGCGCCGCCGCCCCCAGCACCGGGCCG
>JACRFY010000034.1 GCA_016212565.1 Magnetospirillum sp.
ACCGACGCCGAGATGGACGCAATCGCCATCAACGGCTGCGACTTCCATCCAGAGTGGAACTACACCATCTCACCCCGAAAGCCGGATCGTGCGGTTGTTTTGGCGTAGATCCTTAGACATCGGATGTGCCCGGACCAATACCGCCTGGGAATTGGTTGAAGCCGCAAACCACAACGATCTATTGGCAGCAATTGCCTATCTCACCGAAACTCTTTCTTGCACCGCCACAAGCAAGGCATGATTGTCCGATCTTCCACCCGAAGGATGTGATGTCCATGATCGATGCAGACGCGATAAGGCTGGTGCGCCTCGCGCCAGACTGCGAGGGGGATATCAAGAGCGCACTTCGCTACAGCAACCATCTGGCCACAATCCTCAACACGGACCAGGACTTGCCCCCGCATGTGAGGCGGGCTGAGGGAGCCCCCTTCATTACAGATGAAGGCTTTCTGTCCTATACACAGTCGTGGTGCCGCGAGAAGTCCGCGCAATCCTTTGCCGTAGTCAACCAAGAAGATTGCGCCATCGGCCTTATCACCCTCAGTCATATCGATGCCGCGAAGGGAACTGCGCGGACCGGCATTACCCTCTGCAGCCAGCACGCCGGGCGGGGAATCGGGGCGGCCGCTTTTTCGCAGTTGTTGATTATCGCGCGAAATTTAGGGGTGCGGAAGGTGGGCGGGGACATCCCCGAAGCGGATGCGGCACGTCCTGAAATGTGGGCGCGCTGCGGCGCGACCGTCAAATTCGGTCAGGGAGAGCTTGCGGCCACATTGGATGATGGCTGGCCGTAAACGAGCTTACATCCCGCAAGCCGCCCCTGACCAACGTGTTTCGGTTGGCTCCCGCCCGCTCCTCCTCTATGCTTGCCCCCCGCGGACCCGAGCCCCGCCTCGCCACCACTGCCGAAGCCCGATGACCACCAGCAACCGCGTTTATCTCTACTACATAACAGGCGCGTTAACGCACGGACATTGCTGCATTATCTTTGTACACAAGTGATACACAGCGGCTTTTGAGACGCTGGATCGCGGTGGATGCACTGGGCCGATACACAAGCGATACACAGAAAACGCGCGCAGCATTGCAGGCCGCCCCCCCCTTGCCCCGGCAGGGATGCGCGTTCTGCTCTCGTTCTCTTTCGGACTTGCCGTCCACCGCAATCGGGCATATAGTCCTTCGTGATGCCGATGCGCGGCATTCGCGGAAGATAGGGTGACATCATGCTCAAACTTACCTCCCCCATTGGGACAAATTACCGCACAGACCCTGCCGACCTAATGAGCACCAAACGGGCGCTCAATGTACTCGGCTACTACGACATCCCGCCCGAGCGTGGCATCGACGACTGGGCGGACGGCGCAATGTTCGAGGGAATCCGCCAATTCCAAAAGGCCAACGGACTGAAGATCGATGGCTTCATGCGGCCGGAAGGGCCGACTGTGAAGGCAATGAACCAACAACTTGCGGCGGGCGGTGTCGGATTTGGCGGCGATGACGACGTTGAGCGATCGCCGCGCTACACATGCGTGGTCTGCGGCGCAAAGCATGGCGGCGTGTTTTCTCCGACCATCTGCGCCGACTGCATCAAGAAGTGACGGCAGCGGCGTGCATGATCCAGAAATATGGCAATTTCCCCCTCGGCATAGCCGAGAAGTCGGCCCAATTGGACGTCATCCGCATCCGTCCTACGCCGCTCCCCCGTCAAAATTGCCTTCTTGATCATGTGTGCCGCCTCCATTCGCCATTGGTGGCCGGGAAGCGCAAAGAAAACACACAGGAACGTGATGGAGGACTCGGGGTTGAAATACAGCTCCTCACGACGGAAGAGGCGCCCGGCAACGACATGGGGGGCGAACTCATGCTCAGGAAAATAGTCTGCATGACTGGCGACTTCGCAGAACATCGCCAATGGCTTGGCTCCGGCCAGCATCATGGCGCATTCGCGCCCCTCGTGAGGACCAACGCCTTCCGGAACGGCGATGCCAGGCTCCATTCTTTGCCACCTTTCTGGTACGATCATGCAGTTTTTTCGCCCATACGCCCATGAAAAGCAGCCGCCTGACATCGCCGTTCCTCAGGTCGGTCTCGCTTGTGCCCGAGAAGGTGCGGGCGGGGACGTTTCCCTTCGGGCACCCTGCCTTCCTCGACGACCAGGATTTCGCCCTCGGTTTCGGGGCTCCGATCACGATATTGGTCGGTGAAAACGGTTCGGGCAAGTCCACCCTGATCGAAGCCATCGCCACTGCCGCCGGGTTTCCCGCGCTCGGTGGCAGCCAGGACCATCGCCCTGGTTCCGAGCCGGCCGCCAACGCCTTGGCCCTGGCGATGCGCCTGTCGTGGCTGCCCAAGGTGTCGAACGGCTTCTTCTTCCGCGCCGAAAGCTTTTTCGGCTTGGCGTCCTACCTCGACGACGTGGCGGACCTTGGCAATTACGGGGAACGCGCCCTGCATCGGCAAAGCCACGGCGAGTCCTTTCTCGCCCTGTTCCGCCACCGCCTGGAGACCCACCAGAGAGCCCTCTACCTGCTGGACGAACCCGAGGTCGCCCTCTCGCCCATGCGCCAATTGGCGTTTCTGCGCATCTTGCGGGAATGGCAGCGCAGCGGACGAGTCCAGGCGGTGATTGCCACCCATTCGCCAATCCTGATGGCCCTGCCCGGCGCCGCGTTGCTGTCGTTGGATGGCGGCTCCATTCAGCCTGTGAGTCTTGAAGACACCGAGCATTACCGAGTCACGCGAAGCTTCCTGGCCAACCCCGAGAAGGTGCTCAGGGACTTGTTCGACGACCCGTAGCCGTCTCCCGACAGCACCGGCGATCAACCCAGCCCGAACCGTTTCGATTGGCGGCGGCGCGCTCCTCCTCTATGCTGTTCGCCCTTCGTCCTACTCCCAAACGGCCGAGACGAATGAGCAACCGCGTCTATCTCTACTACAGTGCTTGCCACACATCGCATTGATTACACTCGGTTTTTTTCTGCACACAACCTGTACACAGCGACTTCCGGAACTCCGGATCGCAGCAGTTCCGCTGAGGTTGATACACAACCGGTACACAGAAAGCACACGCTTTCGCTGCAGCTCGCTCCGGTCGCCCTGGCGGCTGCCGGGCACAGAGATCGCTATTTGTTCCCATTTTGGCTTGTCGTCTTTGCCTGCCACGGCATATATTCTTCCATTGGCGCCCCAGAGGGTCATCAAGCGAAGATAGGATGACCCCATACTTAAGCTGATCGCCCCAATTGGGACCAACTACCGCACCGAACCCGCCGACCTCATGAACACCAAACGGGCGCTCAATGCACTCGGCTACTACGACGTCCCGCCCGAGCGCGGCATCGACGACTGTGTGGACGGCGCCACGTTCGAGGGAATTCGACAGTTTCAGCGCGACAACGGCCTGAAGGTCGATGGCTTCATGCGGCCGGAGGGGCCGACTGAACGAAAGATAAACGCAAGCCTTTCTGAGAGGGGGCCGGGTGTGGGAGAAGGCGAGACACTTCCGCCCGGAAGCGGCGGCCCCCGCGATCCAGGGAACAATATGCCCGTTGGCGTGCCGCCGAATGTGTCGCCAAACATGCCGGTCTTGACGGAGCCTCTTCCCCAATGGAAAGGTAGGCCTTATTGGGACAAGCGTGGCTTCCCCGTCATCGAAGGGGTCGATCCACGCAACAATTGGCCCATGCGTCCACCACGGGGACCGTATTGATGCCGAGCGAGATTCGGTTGTCAGGGGACGATAGGATCCGCGTCGGGATGACGGAGGCATAATGATCAGATCCATGCCGTCGGCTGCTGTCATGGTGGTCCTGTTGTGCGGGTCGCCGCAGGCGGCCGACGGTGCCTGCCTCAAGGAAAACGTGCAAAACGGCGTTGACCGATCACTGCCCTGTCGCCTCCGTTCGCCCCTGCCATCCGGCCTCGACAGGGTCGGTTTCGAACAGGGTTCGCATGCGCTTGACGGGCGGTCGCAGGCCATTCTCGACCGACAGGCAGAGATTCTGCGCGCCTATCCATCGATCTTGGTCACCGTTTACGGCCATGTGGATCACCGAGAGGCGGCGGAGGCCGGGGGCCGCGCACTCGGCTACAACCGTGCCCTGGCGGTTCGGGATTACCTGATACGTCGCGGTGTCTTGCCGGAACGAATCTCGACCGACAGCCGAGGAGACCGGTGGGCCCTTCCGATGACCGCGTCGGAAGAAGCCCTTTCGGCGATGCGCTTCGCCAGCACCGAGGTCGCAGACTGAGCGGTTGGCTCTGGCCCGCTCCTCCTCTATGCTGTCCGCCCTTCGCCCTATGACCCGAACGGCCGAGACCAATGAGCGAGCGCGTCTATCTCTACGACACCACCCTGCGCGACGGCGCCCAGACTCAAGGCGTCGACTTCTCGGCGTCCGACAAGCTGCGGATCGCCCGGGCGCTCGACGCGCTGGGCATCGACTATATCGAGGGCGGCTGGCCGGGGGCCAATCCCACCGACGATGCGTTCTTCGCCGAGCCACCCAAATTCCGCCGTTCGCGCCTGACCGCCTTCGGCATGACCCGGCGCGCCGGGCGCTCGGCCGACAACGATCCCGGCCTCAACGCCATCCTCGCCGCCCCGGTGGCGGCGGCGACCATGGTCGGCAAGTGCTGGGACTTCCAGGTCGAGGTGGCGCTGGGCATCGAGCTCGACGAGAACCTGCGCATGATCGCCGATTCCGTCGCCCACGCCCTGACCCGGGTGCCCGAGGTGATGTTCGACGCCGAGCATTTCTTCGACGGCTACCGCGCCAATCCCGCCTATGCGGTCGAGGCGCTGAAGGCCGCCTACGCGGCCGGTGCCCGCTGGATGGTGCTGTGCGACACCAATGGCGGCATGCTGCCCGCGGACATCGCGGCCATCGTCGCCGCGGTGATCGCCGCCGGCATTCCCGGCAGCCATCTCGGCATCCATTGCCACAACGATTCCGACAATGCGGTGGCCAATTCGCTGGCGGCGGTCACGGCCGGCGTGCGCCAGGTCCAGGGCACCATCAACGGCCTCGGCGAGCGCTGCGGCAACGCCAACCTGCTGTCGATCATCCCCAACCTGATGCTCAAGATGGGCTTCGACACCGGCCTTGACGCCGACGACCTCAAGGGCCTGACCGCCATCAGCCGGGCGCTCGACGAGGTGCTCGACCGGGTGCCCAACAAGCGCCAGCCCTATGTCGGCGCCTCGGCCTTCGCCCACAAGGGCGGGCTGCACGTCTCGGCGGTGGCCAAGGACCCGCGCTGCTACGAACACATCGACCCCACCCTGGTCGGCAACAGCCGCACCATCGTCGTCTCGGACCAGGCCGGGCGCTCGAACATGGTATCGCGGCTGTCCGACCTCGGCCTGTCCATCGACTCGGTCAAGCGCGAGGCGCTGGTCAAGGTGGTCGAGCAGATGCAGGTCTCCTTCGACCCCCACGCGGTCACCGACCTGGTCGACCTGATCAAGCGCCTCGAACACGAAGGCTATGCCTACGACCAGGCCACCGCCAGCTTCGAGCTGCTGATCCGCCGGGCGCTGGGCGAGGTGCCGGACTACTTCAAGCTGGAACGCTATCGGGTGATCGACGAGCGCCGCCCGGGCGAGAACGGCAAGTGGCTGACGCTGTCGGAGGCGACGCTCAGGGTGCTGGTCGGCGGCCGCGAATACATGGAGGTCGGCGAGGGCAACGGCCCGGTCCACGCCTTCGACGTCGCCCTCAGGAAGGCGCTGACCGGCGCCTATCCCGAGCTGGAGGCGCTGGAACTGGCCGATTACCGCGTCCGCATCGTCGAGAGCACCGCCGGCACCGGGGCCAAGACCCGGGTGACCATCGAAAGCACCGACGGCGCCGGCCGCCGCTGGATCACCGTCGGCGTCCACACCAACGTGCTGGAAGCCTCGCTGGAGGCGTTGCAGGACAGCATCACCACCATGCTGTTCCGGGTGCGGGGACGGGGGTAGGAGAAAGCCCCCCTCTACCCCCGCAGCGCGGCGATGTTCGCCGCGTAATCCTTGGACTTGAACACCGCAGACCCGGCGACCAGGACGTTGGCGCCGGCGGCGATCACCTTGGGGGCGGTCTCGGGGGTGACCCCGCCGTCGACCTCCAGGTCGATGGGCCGGTCGCCGATCATGCGGCGGATGCGGGCGATCTTTTCCAATTGCGAGTCGATGAAGCTCTGACCGCCGAAGCCGGGATTGACGCTCATCACCAGCACCAGATCGAGCCGGTCGAGCACGTACTCGATCACCGTCTCCGGCGTCGCCGGATTGAGCGAAATGCCGGCCTTCTTGCCCAGCGCGCGGATGAATTGCAGCGAGCGGTCGATGTGGCGATCGGCCTCGGCATGGACGACGATGATGTCGGCGCCGGCCTTGGCGTAGTCTTCGAGGAACGGCTGCGCCGGATCGATCATCAGATGGACGTCGAAGACCTTCTTGGTCCACGGCCGGATCGCCTTGATGATCGGCGGGCCGAAGGTCAGGTTGGGGACGAAATGCCCGTCCATGACGTCGATATGCACCCAGTCGCAGCCGGCCGCGTCGATGGCCTTGACCTCGTCGCCCAGGCGGGCGAAGTCGGCGGAGAGGATGCTGGGGGCGATCTTGACGGTCATGGTCACGGACACCTTTCTCACCGCTTCAATGTCCGTCACCCCCGGGTCAAGCCCGGGGGTGACGGAAAAAGCCCCCCTTACACCACCTTGGGGTCGAGCTCGCCCTTGGCGTAGCGGCTGGCCATCGTCTCAAGGCCGATCACCCTGATCTTCGAGGCCTGGCCGGCGGTGCCGAACGCCTCGTAGCGGGCCTTGCAGATCTCGCTCATGCCCTTCATGGTCAGCTTGAGGTACTCGCGCGGGTCGAACTTCTTCGGCTCGTCGTGGAAGAACTTGCGGATCGAGCCGGTCGAGGCCATGCGCAGGTCGGTGTCGATGTTGATCTTGCGCACACCGTGCTTGATCGCCTCGACGATCTCTTCCACCGGGACGCCGTAGGTGTTGCCCAGGGCGCCGCCATAGGTGTTGATGGTCTTCAGCCAGTCCTGCGGCACCGAGGACGAACCGTGCATCACCAGATGGGTGTTGGGGATGCGGGCATGGATCTCCTTGACCCGCTTGATCGCCAGCACGTCGCCGGTCGGCGGACGGGTGAACTTGTAGGCGCCGTGGCTGGTGCCGATGGCGATGGCCAGGGCGTCGACCTTGGTCAGCTTGACGAACTCCGCCGCCTCGTCGGGATCGGTCAGCAACTGCGAGTGGTCGAGCTTGCCCGCGGCGCCGACGCCGTCTTCCTCACCGGCGGTGCCGGTCTCCAGCGAGCCCAGGCAGCCCAGCTCGCCCTCGACGGACACGCCGCAGGCATGGGCGATGTCGACCACCTGCTTGGTGACGGCGACGTTGTAGTCCCACGACGACGGAGTCTTGCCGTCTTCGAGCAGCGAGCCATCCATCATCACCGACGAGAAGGCCGACTGGATGGCGCGGACGTTGATCGCCGGCGAGGTGCCGTGATCCTGGTGCATGCACACCGGGATATCGGGATAGGCCTCGATGGCGGCCAGGATCAGGTGGCGGAGGAACGCTTCGCCGGCATACTTGCGGGCGCCGGCCGAGGCTTGCAGGATCACCGGGCTGTCGGTCGCCGCCGCCGCCTCCATGATCGCCTTGACCTGCTCCATGTTGTTGACGTTGAAGGCCGGGATGCCATAGCCGTGCTCGGCGGCGTGGTCGAGCAGCTGGCGCATCGTTACGAGGGACATGGGCGTTCGTCTCCTTGTCAGAGCCGCGCAAGCGCGGCGTCAGCCACCGCACCGGCGGTGATGCCGAAGTGTTCGTACAGCTTGTCGGCCGGAGCCGAGGCACCGAAACCGGACATGCCGATCACCGCCCCCTCCAGCCCGACATAGCGCTCCCAGCCGAAGCTGCCGAGGGCCTCGACGGCCACCCGGACAGTCCCTTCGCCCAGGACAGCCGCACGATACTCCTTCGGCTGGCGGTCGAACAGCTCCCAACAGGGCATCGACACCACCGCGGCGCCGACGCCCTTTTCCGACAGGATCCTCTGCGCCTCAAGGGCCATCGACACCTCGGAACCGGTGGCCAGCAGGGTCACCTGACGCTTGCCCTTGGCCTCGGCGAGGACATAGCCGCCCTTGGCGGTCAGGTTGTCGTCGCGATGCGCGGTGCGCAGCGTCGGCAGGTTCTGGCGCGACAGGGCGAAAACGCTGGGGCCGTCGGTGTTGAGCAGCGCCGCCTCGTAGGCCTCCATGGTCTCGACCGCATCGGCGGGGCGGAACACCAGCACGTTGGGGGTGGCGCGGAGCGCGGCGATGGTCTCGATCGGCTGATGGGTGGGGCCGTCCTCGCCGAGGCCGATGGAATCGTGGGTCAACACGTACAGAACCCTTTGCCCCATCATCGCGCTCATGCGCAGCGCCGGCCACAGGTAGTTGGCGAAGATCAGGAAGGTGCCGCCATAGGGCAGGAAGCCGCCGTGCAGGCTGAGGCCGTTCATGATCGCCGCCATGCCGTGCTCGCGGATGCCGTAATGGATGTAGCGGCCGCCGAAGGCCCCCGGCGCGATCGCCGGCTTGCACGCCTTGGTGTCGGTGAGGTTGGAGTGGGTGAGATCGGCCGAGCCGGCGATCATCTCGGGGATCGCCGCGGTCAGCACCTCCAGGCATTCCTGGCTCGACTTGCGGGTGGCCCAGTTCGGCTGCTCGGCCGAAACCTTCTGCTTGAAGGCGACCACCGCCTTCTGCCAGCCGTCGGGCAGGCGGCCTTCGGTGGTGCGGGCGAATTCGGCGCGCCTGGCGCCGTCGAGGGCGTTGAAGCGCCCCTCCCAGCCCTGGCGGGCCTCGGCGCCGCGGCTGCCGGCGGCCCGCCAGGCCGCGAGGATCGCCGCGGGGATCTCGAACGGCGCATGCGGCCAGTCGGCGGCGGTGCGGGCGGCAGCAATCTCCTCGGCGCCCAGGGGCGCACCGTGGGTCTTCTCGCTGCCCTGCTTGGTCGGCGCCCCCTTGCCGATCACCGTCTTGCAGGCGATCAGAGTCGGGCGGTCGCTGGCCTTCGCCGTCTCGATGGCGGCGGCGATGGCGGCGTGGTCGTGGCCGTCGATGGCCAGGGTATTCCAGCCGCAGGCGGCGAAGCGGGCGCGCTGGTCGTCCGAGGTGGCCAGCGCGGTGTCGCCGTCGATGCAGATCTTGTTGTCGTCCCACAGCACGATCAGCTTGGCCAGCTTGTGGTGGCCGGCGAAGGAGATCGCCTCATGGCTGATGCCCTCCATCAGGCAACCGTCGCCGGCGATGCAGTAGGTGTGGTGGTCGACCACCGCGCTGCCGTAGCGCGCCGCCATCATCGCCTCGGCCAGGGCGAAGCCGACGGCATTGGCGATGCCTTGGCCGAGCGGCCCGGTGGTGGTCTCGGCGATGGCGACGTGGCCGAACTCGGGATGGCCGGCGGTGCGCGAGCCGAGCTGGCGGAAGGCCTTGATCTGCTCGATGTCGATGTCCTCGCTGCCGGTCAGGTAGGCCAGCGCGTAGAGCAGCATCGAACCGTGGCCGGCCGAGAGGATGAAGCGGTCGCGGTCGGCCCAGCGCGGGGCCTTGGCATCGTATTTGAGGAAACGGGTGAACAGCACGGTGGCGACGTCGGCCATGCCCATCGGCATGCCGGGATGGCCGGACTTGGCCTTCTCGATCGCGTCCATGGACAGGAAGCGGATGGCATTGGCCATGGCAGCGGGCGTCGCGGCGGAAGTCATCTCGTCTCGTTCCTCTTCACTTGGGTTGCCTGCGCTCCTTTTTCCGTCATCCCCGCGAAAGCGGGGATCCACGTGTCCGAGGAACAAGCACGTCCGGCCAAAGCCGTGCCGGGGGGGAAATGGGTCCCCGCGTTCGCGGGGATGACGGATATAGAGGCGCCGGCGCGACCTGTCATCAAATCACCGTATGCCCCAGGGCCGCCTTGACCAGATGGTAGGTCAGCAGCAGTTGCGACAGCGCCAGCGGATGGCTGACCGCCGGCTCGTTGTGGTCGTCGATGTATTGGCCGAGCTTGACCCTGAGGTGATGGGCCTCGGGGATCAGGCTCCACAGCAGGTCCTCGACGGCGCGGGCGCGGCGGGCGTCGATGTCGCCGGACATGTCGAGCACGTCGACCGGCTTGCCGTCGACGTCGCGAGCCAAGGCGAGGCGGAAGCCGCCCTTGGCGCCGACGTCGAGCACCGGCGACAGGTCGGGATGCGGCAGGGTCGGCCGCAGGGTGTGGCGGACGTTGAGCTTCGGCCCGCTCTCCCCGGCATCGTTGCCGGGGGGGGAAAAGCGCACCACCATGTCGGCGAAGGTGCGCTGCGGCTGGATGAATTCGACGCTGTCGGCGCGGCGGCGCTCGATGGCCGCCATCACCGCGTCGGGGGTATAGCCGCGCTGGGCGCAGTCGCGGCCGGCCTTCCACCGCACCCGCAGCGCCTCGTCGGGTTCCAGGAACACCTTGACGTCGTAGCAGTCGCGCATGGCGCGGGTGTGATAGCCGAGCAGGCCCTCGATGATCACGTAATCGGCCGGCATGAGGTAGACCGGCGGCTGCAACTGGCCGCGGCGGTGGTCGTAGACCGGCATCAGGATCGGCTGGCCCTCGCGCAGCAGATGGACATGCTGTTCGAGGACGTCGATGTAATTGGCGGCGGGATCGAGCGGCGTCTGCCCCGCCGCCTCGCATTCGCCGCGGCCGAGGCGGCGATAGCCGTCGGTCGACAGGATGGTGACCCGCTCCGGACCGAGGATGGCGGCGATGCCCGCCGCCAGGGTGGTCTTGCCCGAGGCGCTGTCGCCGACGATGCCGAGGATGACCGGGCGCTCGATCCGATTGACAGGCATTACCCTTCTCCCCGCCGGTGCCAGGAACTCAACATCTGACGGATGCCGGCGCCGCCGCCGACCATCATCGTCTGGGTCTTGTCCATGCCGCCGGAGCGCTCGACGCCTTCGAGCAGCAGGCCGGTGGTGATGCCGGTGGCGCAGAAGATCACCTCGGGCGCGCGCACCAGTTCGTCGAGCCGCCACCAGCGGGCGGTATCGACCCCGGCCTCCTCGATGGCGCGGCGTTCGGTGGCCAGTTGCGGATCGAGGCGGGCCATGAACTCGCCGCCCATGCCGGCGATGGCGCAGGCCGACAGGATGCCTTCCGGACAGCCGCCGGTCCCCAGCAACGCATCGACGCCCGAACCGGGAATGGCCGCCATCACCGCACCGGCGACGTCGCCGGCCGGATAGAGCAGGACGCGGGCCCCCAGGGCGTGGATCGAGGCCACCAGGTCGCGGTGGCGGGGCTTCTCCAGCACATAGACGGTCAGTTCGTCGACCGGCTTGGCCAGCGCGCGGGCCAGGGCGCGCAGCTTGTCCTCGACCGGGGCTTCGGGGTCGATGCAGCCCTTGGCCGCCGGCGGCACGGCGATCTTTTCCATGTAGAAGGCCGGACCGGGATCGAACAGGGCGCCGTGGGGGGCCATGGCGATGCAGGCCATGGCATTGGTCATCCCCTTGGCGAGGAAGCTGGTGCCCTCGACCGGGTCGACGGCGATGTCCCATTGCGGCGGCCGGCGCGGATCGCCGAAGCGCTGGCCGTGGTAGAGGTCCGAGGTCTCGTCGCGCGGCCCTTCGCCGATCAGGATGCGGCCATCCAGCCCCAGCCGCTCCAGCTCGGCGGTCATGGCGGTGATGGCGGCGGAATCGCCCTGGCCCTTGTCGCCGCGGCCGATCCACGCCGACGCTGCCCGGGCCGCCGCCTCGGTGGCCCGCCGCAGGTCGTAGGCTCCCACGGTCTGCAACTCCGACATCGTCCGACCACCCCCTCGCTGTTGCCCCAACTATGGCAATATCTTGTTGTCTCCGATAGTGCCGTCGCAGGTCAAGGTGGGGAACACCCACCCGAAGGTGATGGTCGGATCTTGTGGAGGGGGGGAATCCTACTCGTGAGAGTGGCAGGCGTCGCCGGCTCCGCGGCAACCGCCCGGCAGCATGCGGCGCAGGACGCCATCCTTCAGCACCAGGTGATGGCGCAGCGCCGCGGCGACATGGGCGACCAAGGGGTTTCGCCAAAATAGCCGAATCGATCTGGCGCAACTGACGGTTGGCGATTCTCAGGGGTAGGCCGGTCGGCTAGAATCGGCGGCATGATCGATGAAGATGAAATCCGCCGCCACTACGAACTGCTGCGCCCGAGC
>JACRFY010000262.1 GCA_016212565.1 Magnetospirillum sp.
CCAGGAAGCATCCCGGCGCACCCAGCTCCTGCCCAAGGACTTCGAGGAGACGTTGAAGCTGGCCCCGGCGCTGGTCGTGCCGTCGGACCCGGCGCTGTTCGGTCAGGCGGCGAACAACGGCCAGATGCTGGCCGAGGCGATCAAGACGGCCAAGCCGGTCGAGCTGTTGCGCGCCTTCGCCCTGTCCCTGGCCGGGCGCTCGGCGGCCCAACGCAAGAAGCCGGCCACCGCAGCCAAGGGGTTGCTGGCATGGCTGAAGTCGTGAGGCGCTGATGTTCGGCCGCCGCGCCGCCCCGCCCGCCGCCGCGCCAGAGGCCAAACCGGCCGCCAAGGCCGCGGCGTCGCCCTCCGCCGCGTCGGTGGCCGCGGCCGCCGGCAAGAGCGCGGAACTCGACCAGCGTCTGTCCGAGATCAAGGTCTCGGTGTTCAACGACCTGATCGACTCGGTCGATCCCACCGAGTTGGCGAAGCTGGAACCGGCGCAGGTGCGCGAGGAAATCTCGGACATCGTCTCCGAGATCATCAGCATGCGCAGCCTGGTGCTGTCGGCCTCGGAGCAGCAGATCGTCATCCACGACATCTGCAACGACGTCCTCGGCCTCGGGCCGCTGGAGCCGCTGATCGCCCGCGACGACATCGCCGACATCATGGTCAACGGCGCCGACAAGGTCTACATCGAGGCCAACGGCAAGATGGAGCTGACCGACATCAAGTTCCGCGACAATGCGCAGCTGATGAACATCTGCCAGCGCATCGTCTCGGCGGTCGGCCGCCGCGTCGACGAGGCCAGCCCGATCTGCGATGCCCGCCTGGCCGACGGCTCGCGCGTCAACGTGATCGGTCCGCCGCTGGCCCTCGACGGCCCGACGCTGACCATCCGCAAATTCAAGCGCGACAAGCTGACCCTGGAGAAGCTGGTCGACTACGGCTCGATCTCGCCCGCCGGCGCCAAAGTGTTGCAAGTGGTCGGCCGGTGCCGGATCAACGTGCTGATTTCCGGCGGCACCGGCTCGGGCAAGACCACGCTGCTCAACTGCCTGACCCGCTACATCGATCTCGACGAGCGCATCATCACCTGCGAGGACGCCGCCGAACTGCAATTGCAGCAGCCCCATGTGGTGCGCCTGGAAACCCGTCCGCCCAATCTCGAGGGCGCCGGCCAGGTGAGCATGCGCGATCTGGTCAAGAATTGCCTGCGCATGCGCCCCGAGCGGATCATCGTCGGCGAGGTGCGCGGCCCCGAGGCCTTCGACCTGTTGCAGGCGATGAACACCGGCCACGACGGCTCGATGGGCACCATCCACGCCAACACGCCCCGCGACGCGCTGTCGCGGGTCGAGAACATGGTGGCGATGGGCGGCTACAACCTGCCGGCCAAGGCGGTGCGCGAGCAGATCGCCGCCGCCATCAACGTGGTGGTGCAGGCCTCGCGCCTGCGCGACGGCACGCGCAAGATCACCCACATCTCCGAGATCGTCGGCATGGAGGGCGACGTCATCACCCTTCAGGACCTGTTCCTCTACGAGTTCCAGGGCGAGGATTCCACCGGGCGCATCCTCGGCCGCCACAAGGCCACCGGCATCCGTCCCGGGTTCTGGGACCGGGCGCGCTATTACGGGCTCGAGCGCGATCTCGCCGACGCCTTGGCCGAAGCGCACGGTTGAGCCGATGAGCGACATCCCCAGCGAGCTTCTGGTCATCGTGCTGGTCCTGCTGGTGGCGGTCGCTCTGTTCGGCTGGACCATCTACACCGTTCTCTACGGTCAGCGGGCGCGGTTGCAGCGGCGCCTGGCGGTGGTGATGGGGGAGCCGGAGGCCAAGTCCAAGGCCGGGCGTCCGGGGGCGGCGCGGAAACGCAAGGCGATCCAGTCCCGCCTCAAACAGGTCGACCAGTCGCGAACCGACAAGCGCTCCAGTCCCCTGCGCGACCAACTCATGCAGGCCGGCTTTCGCATCGAAGTCTCGCACTTCGTCATGGCCTGCGTGGTCCTGGCCGTGGCGGCGGGCGGGCTGTACGCCCTGTCGCCGATGCCGCGGCTGGGCATTCCCCTGGTGGGGGCCATCGTCGGCTTCGGGGTGCCGAAATTCGTCGTCGGTTTCCTCGCCAAGCGGCGCCTGAAGGCCTTTACCGCGCTGTTCGCCGACGCCATCGACGTCATCGTCCGCGGCATCCGCTCCGGCCTGCCGCTGGGCGAGTGCATCAAGATCATCGGCCGCGAGATGCCCGAGCCGTTGGGCGCCGAGTTCCGCCTGCTCGCCGAGGGGCAGAAACTGGGCCTGACCCTGGCCGACGCGCTGGAGCGGGCGGTGGATCGGATGCCGACGCCGGAACTGAAGTATTTCGCCATCGTGCTCAACATCCAGCAGCAGACCGGCGGCAATCTGGCCGAGACGCTGGCCAAGCTCTCCGATGTCCTGCGTTCGCGCAAGCGCATGCGCGACAAGATCCAGGCCTATGCCAGCGAGGCGCGGGCCTCGGCGATGATCATCGGTTCCTTGCCCATCGTCGTCACCATCCTGCTGGCGGTGGTGGCGCCGGAGTATATCGGCCTGCTGTTCACCACCTCGACCGGTCACATCCTGGTGGCGATCGGGTTGTCGGTGATGGGGACCGGGGTGATGGTGATGCGCGGCATGATCAATTTCGACATCTAGCGGGGAGGGGAGGGGCATGGACGTGTCGACCTTGATCATCCTCGTTGCCGCGGTGGCGGCGTTCGCCTCGGTGCTGGCCGTGGGCATGACCATGGTCAACCGCGACCAGTTGTCGAGCCGGCTGAAGGCGGTGGCGGCCCGGCGCCAGGAGCTGTCGGCACAGCAGCGCGCGCAGTTGAAGGGCGCCCGTCGCTTCCAGGCGCCCCAGCGCCATGTCGGCCTGATGAAGGCGGTGTTGGCCCGCCTCAATCTCCAGGACATGATCGAGGGCCGGGCGCTGAAGGCCCGACTGTCCCAGGCCGGCTGGCGCAGTGCCACCGCGGCGGTCAACTTCACCTTCGCGCGGGTGGCCTCGCCGGTGATCGGACTGGCGGTGGCGTTGCTCTACGCGTCCTCGGTCTTCGCCGCCTCGCCGCCGATGACGCGGATGATGATGATTCTCGGCGGGTTGGGGCTGGGCTATTTCCTGCCGCAGATTCTCCTCGCCAACGCCATTCAGAAACGCCAGTTCGAACTGGCCCGGGCCTTCCCCGACTGTCTCGACCTGCTGGTGATCTGCGTCGAGGCCGGCCTGTCGGTGGAGATGGCCCTGGCCCGGGTCACCGACGAACTGGCCGAATCGAGCCCGCTGATGGCCGAGGAGATCGGTCTGACCGCCGCCGAACTGGCCTTCCTGTCCGACCGCCGCCAGGCGTGGGACAATCTCGCCGAGCGCACCGGGCTGGCGCAGGTCAAGTCCCTGTGCACGGCCCTGGTCCAGGCCGAGAAATACGGCACCCCGGTCAGTCAGGCCCTGCGGGTGCTGGCCGCCGAAAACCGCGAAAGCCGGATGGCGGCGGCGGAGAAGAAGGCGGCGGCCCTGCCGGCGAAGCTGACGGTGCCGATGATCATCTTCTTCCTTCCGGTGCTGTTCATGGTCATCGCCGGCCCGGCGGCGATTCAGGTCGCCAAGCTGAAGTAGGCGCCGGACCGGCGGGTCACTTGGACCTCATCCTTCGAGACGTCCCCGTTGGGGGCTCCTCAGGATGAGGCGACGGGGAGAACGTCACCGCCCGGAAGAGAACGGCCGTTACGGCCGTACCGGCGACGGTTCCTGCTTCTGCTGCGGTTCCTGCGGCGTCGTCTCGCCGGGGGCCATGCCCTGCTGCGGGCCGGGGGGCGGGGGCGCGGCCTGCTGTTGCTGCGCCTTGTCGGCGGGCTGCTGGGCCTGCTCCTGGCCCTGCTGGTCGCAGGCGGCGACGCCGAGGCCCAGGACGAGGGCGGCGGCAAGGGTGGGGGCAATCGTGCGCATCGTCGTCCTCCAGGCTGCTGCTTTCACCAGCCAACGCCGCGCGGCGGACAAGGTTCCCGGTTCCCCGACGAGCGGCAGCGGATCATAATGAGGGACGATGATTGTCCTTTCGGCCTCCCGACCGGCCCTGGTTGCCGCCGTTCTCGTCCTGCTCGCCGCTCCGGCGACGGCGCGGACGCGATGCTTCACCGAAGCGGAGGTGCTGGCGGAACAATTGGTCCGCCACGGCGTCCTGCTGCGTGAGGCGTCGGGGCGTTGCGACGAGTATCTGCCGGGATCGGTGAAGTTGTGGACCGACTTCAACCAGAGCTTCGGACCGCGCCTGTTGCAGCAGACCGAACGTCGCCGCAAGGTGTTCCAGCGCGAGTTCGCCAAGGACTGGACCCGCGTCATGACCTATTTCGACGGCCGCCTGGTGACCTATCACCGGCACTACCCGCTGACCCTGGCCTATTGCACCATGATCAACGAGCTTCTCGACGAAAACGGCAAGCGCGGGTGGAAGAGCTTCGTCGAGCAGGCCAAGACGACCCAGAACGAGGTGTTGCTGGATTACAAGACCTGTCCCCCGGGCACCGTCCCGGAACCGGTGGGCAAGAAATAGCGACGGGCGAGGAGGAATGGCGCCGCCATTCGCCCTCGCCCGCACACCCCCTCAATTCCGCCACCCTAATGCCGCGGCCCGGTCTGAGATCGCTCGTTGAGCGGACTGACGGCCTCGTTGGCCACCGATCCCGACAGCTCCAGCAACCGGGCGCCCTCTTGAAGGAAGGTGTCGACGCTGTCGCGCAGGAAGTCGCGCTGGACCTGCACAAAGTCCTCGACCGAGCGGCAGGTCATCATCGAGTTGGCCGCCTTCATCGACATGCGCAGCGAGTCCTGGGTGTACTGCATCATCTCCCAGCTCATGTCCTGCATCCCCTTGGCCAGGCGGGCGCTGGTCTGCATCAGCGCATCGACGTCGCCGCGGGAGAATTCGCTCATGTCGCGGTAGGCCCGCGTCGAGGCTCCCATCAGCGAGCGCATCTGCTCCTGGCTGCGCCGGCCGATGTCGGTTGCCTGGGCGAGGTTGCGTTCGGCCATCCGCGTCGCTCCGCCGCCGTCACCGCCGCCCTCGGCGCTTCGCCGCGTCCGTGCCGGCTGCTCGCCGGCACCGGCCGGCTCGCTGGCGGTGGCCTCGGCCGGGCGATCGGCACTTTCCCTATCATCTCTCTTGCTTGCCATCTGCCTGTCCTTCTGCTGGTGACCCCTGATGCCGGCGTGGCGGCAATGATTACGCCCCCCGGAAACACCAAGGGCTTCCCGGCGGTTTCCCGTGGCCGGGCGGTCGCGGGCATCATCCTAGCCGGGGCGACAGGGGGAATCTGTAGGCGGGACGGGGGAGACCGGCGTGCGGTCGAGGCAGAACGGACTATGCCGGATGGGAGAGGGCCTCGACCATCGACGGCAAGCGGGGCCAAACGCAATAGGCGGGGGGCAGACGCAAAACGCCCCGGCCGTTTCCGGCCGGGGCGTCTTGACGCGTCGCGCCGGTGGGCGGGCCCTTAGGCCTCGGCGCCGCCGGTGCTGGCCAGGTACATCACAACCGCAGTCCACAGCGCGGTCAGCAGCAGGCCCAGATAGATCATGAAGTTCATCGGGCTCGCCGAACCGAACAGCGCGCCCAGAACCGGGGCCGAAAGATAGAGAACGATAACCAGCACGCCGGCCACCGTCATGCCGAGAACCTTCAACAGGACGCTCATCAGACGCTCCATGAATTTCATGCCGACCGAACAGCGGTCGACCCCCTCAGTCAATAGGTCTACCAGATCTGGGGCCGATACGAAAGTCAATTCACGCACATGGGGCGGAGAATCGCGCTTGTTTGGCGAGGGCTTACCCCATGGGGAGCATTGATCCGCACCGCCTCGGACGAAAGATCCACACCGTCACCGCCGGAAGGAATGCCCACCGTGTCGTCCGCTCCGCGACTCTACAATTTGTTTCCCCTCTTGGCCGGGCCGGTGGCGCATTGGCCGGCGCATCTCGAACGCATTGCGGCGATGGGATTCGATTGGGTCTACGTCAATCCCGTCCACTATCCCGGATTTTCCGGCAGCCTGTACGCGATCAAGGATCCCGGCCGCCTGCATCCGCTGCTGGCCGGCAACGACCCGCGCCCGGGGGACGAGGTGCTGTCCGCGTTCGCCGCCGCCGCGCGCGGGCATGGCCTGAAGGTGATGCTCGATCTGGTCATCAACCACACCGCCCGCGACGCGCTGCTGGTCGACGAGCATCCGGACTGGTTCGCCCGCCGCCCCGATGGCGACCTGCTGTCGCCCTCGGTGGCCGATCCCGCCGACCCGACGGTGATCACCGAGTGGGGCGACCTGGCCGAGATCGATTACGGGCCGCCGGACCGCCATCCCGACCTCGCCGCGCATTGGGCCGGTGTGGTGCGTCGCTACATCCGCCTGGGCTTTTCCGGGTTCCGCTGCGACGCCGCCACCAAGGTCCCGGCCGCGGTGTGGCGCCCGCTGATCGCCGCCGCGCGCCAGGATGCCGCCGACGTGCATTTCGCCGCCGAGACCCTGGGCTGCACCCCCGAGCAGATCGAGGCCCTGGCCGCCGCCGGCTTCGATACCCTGTTCAACAGCGCCAAGTGGTGGGACTTCCACGCTCCCTGGCTGCTGGAGCAATACGACCAACTGCGCGCCATCGCCCCCTCGATCGCCTTTCCCGAAAGCCATGACACGGCCCGGCTGGCCGAGGAGGTGGCGGGGCACGGCGAAACCGAGGACTGGTATCGCCTGCGGGCGCTGTTCTCCGCCTTCTTTTCCGCCGGCTGGATGATCCCCATCGGCTATGAATACGGCTTCTCCCGCCGCCTGCACGTGGTGGACAGCCGCCCCGACGACTGGGAGGCGCCGCGCTTCGACCTGTCGCCGTTCATCGCCGGGCTCAACCGGGTCAAGGCCGAGACGCCGGCCCTCGGCGCCGAGGGGCCACAGCGACGGCTCACCGATCCGGCTTCGGCGCTGGTGGTGCTGCTGCGCCAGGAGAAGGGCGGCGACGGCGCCGCGGTGCTGTCGATGAACACCGATCCGTGGCGGGCCCATGCCCTGGATACCGCCCGCCTGCTGGCCGATTGCGGCCTGGTCGCCGAGCGCTTCGAGGATGTCACCCCCGAGGTCGGGCATCGCGAACCGCCCGGTCATCACATCCTCGCCCCTCTGGAGGCGCGGCTGTACCGCAGCCGTCTCGCCGCCGCCCGCCTGCCGCCGCCGCTGCGGGCCGGTGCCCTGCCCGAGGTGCGGAGTCCGGGGATCGTGATTTCCGATTTGCAGCCGCGCCTGGAATTCGGCCGCTGGCCGGTCAAGCGCGAGATCGGCGACGTGCTGGAGGTGTCCGCCGACATCCTCAAGGACGGCCACGAGGTGCTGGCGGCGCGGGTGCTGTGGCGCCAGCGCGGCGATCTGTCGTGGCACGAGGCGGCGATGGCCGTGCAGGACAACGACCGCTGGGTCGGCCGGGTGCCGCTGACCCGCATCGGCCGGTGCCGCTTCACCGTCGAGGCGTGGGTCGACGCCTACCGATCCTGGGCCGCCGATCTGGCCAAGAAACGCGAGGCCGGCCAGGGCGTCGGGGTGGACCTGGCCGAGGGCCGCCTGCTGCTCGCCGAGGCGGCGACCCGGGTCGAGGGCGACGACCGCGGGCGGCTCGACCGGCTGCTGATGGCCCTGGACGGCAGCAGCGCCGAGGAACAGGCGGGGCTGATGACCTCGGCCCTGGTCCACGCCATCATGGACCGCTGGCCGGACCGCCGTCGCGCCGTGCGCTTTCCCACCGCCGCCGAGGTGGTGGTCGACCGCGTCGCCGCCCGTTTCGCCGCCTGGTACGAGATGATGCCGCGAAGCCAAGGCACCTTGCCGGGCCGCTCGGCCACCTTCGCGGATTGCGAACGGCGTCTGCCCGAGATCGCCCGCATGGGCTTCGACGTCCTTTATCTGCTGCCGATCCACCCCATCGGCCGCGTCCATCGCAAGGGCGCCGACAACGCCCTGGTCGCCGGTCCCGACGATCCCGGCAGCCCCTACGCCATCGGCGCGGCGGAGGGCGGGCACACCGCCATCCATCCCGATCTCGGCACCATCGACGACTTCCGCCGCTTCGCTGCCGCGGTGCATCGCCACGGCATGGAACTGGCGCTCGACTTCGCCATCCAATGCGCCCCCGACCATCCGTGGGTCGAGCAGCACCCCGAGTGGTTCGTGTGGCGGCCGGACGGAACGCTCAAATATGCCGAGAACCCGCCCAAGAAGTATCAGGACATCGTCAACGTCGACTTCCACGGCAGCGGCGCGGCGGCGCTGTGGCAGGAATTGCTCGACGTGGTGCTGTTCTGGGTCGGCGAGGGGGTGCGCATCTTCCGTGTCGACAATCCCCACACCAAGCCGCTGCCGTTCTGGGAATGGCTGATCGCCACCGTCCAGGACGCCCATCCCGACGTGCTGTTTCTCGCCGAGGCCTTTACCCGGCCGAAGATGATGCGCGCCTTGGCCAAGGCCGGTTTTTCCCAATCCTACACCTACTTCACCTGGCGCAACTTCAAGCCGGAGCTGGAGGCCTACATCGCCGAGCTGGCCGAGGGCGAGGCCCGCGAGTACATGCGCCCGCATTTCTGGCCCTCGACGCCGGACATCCTGCCGCCGTTCCTCCAGCGTGGCGGACGGGCGGCGTTTCGCATCCGCCTGGTGCTGGCGGCGACGCTGTCGTCGCTCTACGGCATCTACAACGGCTACGAGCTGTGCGAGGGCACCGGCATTCCCGGCCGCGAGGAGTACCTCCATTCCGAGAAGTATCAGCACAAGGTGTGGGACTGGAGCCGTGCCGGGCATATCAAGGACGAAATCACCGCCCTCAACCGTATCCGCCGCGACAATCCGGCGCTCCACGAGTTCGAGAACGTCCGCTTCCATCCCGCTGCCGACGAGTCGGTGTTGTTCTACGGCAAGGCGACGCTCGATCGCACCAACGTGCTGTTCATTGCCGTGACGCTCGATCCCTTCGACGTCCGCGAGGCGGTGCTGACCTTTCCGCTGGCGGAGATGGGCGTCCCTCCGGGCGAGACCTTCGAGGTCGAGGACCTGCTGACCGGACAGCGTCACCTGTGGCGCGGCGCCGAGCACGGCATCCGCCTCGATCCGGCCATCAATCCGGCGGCCATCTTCCGCGTCACCGTGTGGGCCAGTGTCGACTACCGGACGCCGTGTTTGTGAGGCGCAGGTAATCCTCTCCCGCCAGCGGGAGAGGGGCAGTTCGAGGAACCCGATGGACCCGCTTTGGTACAAGGACGCCGTCTTCTACCAACTGCACGTCAAGGCCTACGCCGATTCCAACGGCGACGGCATGGGCGATTTCCGCGGCCTGACCGAGAAGCTCGACTATCTGCGCGACCTGGGCGTCGATACCCTGTGGCTGCTGCCGTTCTATCCCTCGCCGCTTCGCGACGACGGCTACGACATCGCCGATTACCGCGCCATCCACCCCGCCTACGGCACGCTGAAGGACTTCCGCGACTTCGTGCGCGCCGCCCACGAGCGGGGGCTGAAGGTGGTCACCGAACTGGTGATCAACCACACCTCCGACCAGCATCCGTGGTTCCAGCAATCGCGGGCGGCGCGCAAGGATTCCAGCGTCCGGCGCTTCTATGTGTGGAGCGACACCCACGACCGCTACCAAGGCACCCGCATCATCTTCACCGACACCGAGCGCTCGAACTGGGCCTGGGACGAGCAGGCCGGGCAGTACTACTGGCATCGCTTCTTCTCGCACCAGCCGGACCTCAATTTCGACAATCCGCGGGTGCTGCGCGCGGTGATCGCGGTGATGCGCTATTGGCTGGACATGGGAGTCGACGGGCTGAGGCTCGACGCCGTGCCCTATCTGGTCGAGCGCGAAGGCACCAGCAACGAGAACCTGCCCGAGACCCATGCGGTGCTCAAGCACCTGCGCGCCGCCCTCGACCACAGCCATCCCGGGCGGATCTTCATCGCCGAAGCCAACCAGTGGCCCGAGGACGTGCTGCCCTATTTCGGCGACGGCGACGAATGCCACATGGCCTTCCACTTCCCGCTGATGCCGCGGATGTACATGGCCATCGCCCGCGAGGACCGTCATCCGATCACCGACATCATGCGCCAGACCCCGGACCTGCCGCCCGGCTGTCAGTGGGCGGTGTTCCTGCGCAATCACGACGAGCTGACCCTGGAGATGGTCACCGACCGCGAGCGCGATTACCTGTGGTCGACCTATGCCGCCGATGCCCGCGCCCGCATCAACATCGGCATCCGCCGCCGGCTGGCGCCGTTGATGGAGAACGACCGCCGCCGCATCGAGCTGATGAACTCGCTGCTGTTCTCGATGCCCGGCACCCCCATCGTCTATTACGGCGACGAAATCGGCATGGGCGACAACCTGTTCCTCGGCGACCGCAACGGGGTGCGGACGCCGATGCAGTGGAACCAGGACCGCAACGGCGGCTTTTCCCGCGCCGACCCGGCCGGGGTGTGCCTGCCGCCGATCATGGATCCGGTCTACGGCTTCGCCGCGGTCAATGTCGAGGCGCAGCAGCGCAACCCGTCGTCGCTGCTCAACTGGATGAAGCGGATCATCGGGGTCCGGCGTGGGCGCAAGAGCTTCGGGCGCGGGACGCTCCGCTTCCTCTATCCCGCCAACCGCAAGGTGCTGGCCTACTTCCGCGAATGGGACGGCGAGACGGTGCTGTGCGTCGCCAACCTGTCGCGTACCGCCCAGGGCGTCGAGCTCGACCTGACCGGCTTCAAGGGACGGGTGCCGGTCGAACTGACCGGCCAGTCGGCGTTCCCGCCGATCGGCGATCTGCCCTATTTCATTACCCTGCCGGGCTACGGTTTCCTGTGGTTCCTGCTTTCGGCCGAGGCCGAGCCGCCGCCGTGGCATGTGGAGCTGCCGGGACCGGCGGCCGAGCTGTTCACCATCGTGGTCCGCGGCGGCCTGGCCGATCTCACCGTCGGGCTGGGGCGGCGGACGCTGGAGAAGGACGTGCTGCCCAACGTCTTGCCGCGCTTCCGCTGGTTCGCCGACAAGGACGCGCGCCTCGTCTCCGCCGAATTGCTGCGTTGGGCGATTTTGGAAGCCTCGTGCGGGGCGTGGTTGCTGGCCGAGGTGGCGGCGCGGCGCGGCGAGGGCGGCGGCAGCACCTATTTCGTGCCGATGGCCACCGCCGGCGGCGACGGCGAGGAAGGCGGGCACGTCCTCGCCCGCCTGCGGCGCGGCGCACGGGTGCAGACCCTGGTCGATGCCTTCGGCGCCGACGACTTCCTGCTCGCCCTGGTCGAGGCGATGCGCAGCGGCGCGGTCCTGCCGGCCTCCGAGGGCAGCATCGTCTGCCACGGCACCGCCGCCCTCGACGCCGTCGCTCTGCCCGAGCCCCCGACCGTGCGGCGGCTGGGAGTCGAGCAGTCGAACAGCAGCGCGGTGATCGGCGAGGCGGTGGTGATCAAGCTGGTCCGCCGTCCCGCCGCCGGCCCGACCCCGGACGTCGAGATGGGCCGCTTCCTCGCCGCGTTCGGCTTCACCGCCACCCCGCCGCTGCTGGGCTGGATCGAGGCGGTGGATGCCGGCGGCCAGATGGCGGGGGTGGCGACGCTGCACGGTTTCGTGCAGAACCAGGGCGATGCCTGGGAATGGATGTCGTCGAACCTCAACCGCCTGCTCGACGAGGCGGGCCTGTTGCCGCCCGAGGAGATCGGCGCGGCGACGGTGGCGGCCGAGGCGGTGGCCCTGGCGGCGGCAATCGGGCGGCGCACCGCCGAGATGCACGCCGTCCTCGCCCAGGTGTGCGGCGATCCCGATTTCGATCCGCTGCCGGCGGGGAATGACGATCTGGCCCGCTGGCGCAGCCGGGCGCTGGATCAGGTGGAGCAGGCCCGCGCCGCGGTGGCGCGCTCCGACCTCGCCGAGGCGCGATGGCTGGAGCTCCATGCCCCGCGCCTGGCGGAACGGATCGTCCGATTGTTGCCGGCCGAGCCGGACGGCCTGCTGTCGCGCATCCACGGCGACTACCATCTCGGCCAATTGCTGGTGGTCCAGGACGACGTGGCGGTGATCGATTTCGAAGGCGAGCCGGCCCGTTCCCTGGCGGCGCGGCGGGGCAAGGACTCGCCGTTGCGCGATGTCGCCGGCATGCTGCGCTCGTTCGATTATGCCGCCGCCGCGGCGCTGATGCGTCTGGCCGCCATCAGTCCCGAGGCCCCGGCGCGGCTGGAGCCGGTAGCGACGGCATGGCGGGCGCAAATGACCGAGGCGTTCCTGGCCGCCTACCGGGCGGGCAGCCCTGTCGATTTGCCGTCCTCGCATGCATTGCTGGAGCTGTTCGTGATCGATAAAGCCTGCTACGAAATCGCCTACGAGGCCGCGCATCGGCCGTCGTGGCTGGCGGTGCCGCTGCGCGGGCTGATGGGGCTGACGTCCGCCTGAGGCGGGAGGACTTTTCGAGAGGGGAACCCATGCCCAAGAGCACTTCTACCCTGGTGGTGCCGGCGGATGCCGAGGCGATCGTCCAGGGGACTCACGGCAATCCGTTCGGGGTGCTGGGGCCGCATCATGTGGTCGGCGGCGCGGTGATCCGCGCCTTCCTGCCGCAGGCGAAGCGCGTATGGGCGACCGGGCCGGCGGGCGAGGTCGAATTGCAGCGGATTCACGGCGAGGGCCTGTTCGCCGCCCGCGTCGACGACGCCCTGGCCGGCGACTACCGGCTGCGCATGGAAGGCGACACCTGGGTGGCCACCGCCGAGGATCCGTACCGTTTCCCCGCGGTGCTTGGCGATCTCGACGTCCATCTGCTGTCCGAGGGCAAGCACCTGCGCACCTTCGAGAAGATGGGCGCCCATTGCCTGACCATCGACGGGGTGGCGGGGGTGCATTTCGCGGTGTGGGCGCCCAATGCCAAGCGCGTCTCGGTGGTCGGCGACTTCAACGGCTGGGATGGCCGGCGGCATTCGATGCGCCTGCGCCACGATGCCGGGGTGTGGGAGATCTTCATCCCCGGTCTCGGCCAGGGCACGCTCTACAAGTACGAACTGATCGGCGCCAACGGCTTCCTGTTGCCGCTGAAGGCCGACCCCTACGGCCATTATGCCGAGGTGCCGCCCAAGACCGCCTCGGTGGTATGGGATCTGGCCGAGCGGCGGTGGAACGATGGCGATTGGATGGCCGCCCGCCAGGGCGCCCAGGACCGCCATTCGCCGATCAGCATCTACGAGGTTCACCTGGCGTCGTGGCGCCGGGTGCCCGAGGACGGCCAACGGCCGCTGACCTACCTGGAGATGGCCGACCAGTTGGGCGCCTACGCCAAGGACCTCGGCTTTACCCATGTCGAGCTGCTGCCGGTGCACGAGCATCCGTTCTCGGGTTCGTGGGGCTATCAGCCGGTGGGTCTGTTCGCGCCGACCTCGCGTTTCGGCACCCCGGACGATTTCCGCACCTTCGTCGAGCGGCTGCACCAGAACGGCATCGTCGTGATCATCGACTGTGTGTCGGGGCACTTCCCCTCGGATTCCCACGGCCTGGACCGCTTCGACGGCACCCATCTCTACGAGCATGAGGATCCGCGGCTGGGGTACCACAAGGACTGGAACACCCTGATCTACAATTACGGCCGCCGCGAGGTGGCCAACTACCTGTATTCCAATGCCCTGTACTGGCTTGAGGAATACCACGTCGACGGTCTGCGGGTCGATGCGGTGGCGTCGATGCTGTACCTCGACTACTCGCGCGAGGCCGGAGAGTGGATTCCCAACCGCTACGGCGGCAACGAGAATCTGGAGGCGATCGCGTTCATCCGCCGCATGAACGAGGTGGTCTATGGCGAGCATCCCGGCGCCATGACCATCGCCGAGGAATCCACCGCCTGGCCGATGGTCAGCCGGCCGGTCTATCTCGGCGGCCTGGGCTTCGGCTACAAGTGGAACATGGGATGGATGCACGACACGCTGCGCTACATTTCCAAGGAGCCGATCCATCGTCGTTACCACCACGACGACCTGACCTTCGGCCTGCTGTATGCCTTCCACGAGAACTTCGTCCTGCCGCTGTCCCATGACGAGGTGGTACACGGCAAGGGCTCGATCTTCGGCCGCATGGCCGGCGATCCGTGGCAGCGCTTCGCCTCGCTGCGTGCCTACTACGCCTTCATGTGGACCCATCCGGGCAAGAAGCTGCTGTTCATGGGCTCGGAATTCGCCCAGCAGAACGAGTGGAACCACAATGCCAGCCTCGACTGGCACCTGCTCGACGATCCCATGCACCAGGGGGTGCAGAGGGTGATCCGCGACCTGAACCACCTTTACCGCGCCGAGAAGCCGCTGCACGAGCTGGATACCGATCCGCACGGATTCGCCTGGATCGACTGCAACGACCGCGACAACTCGGTGTTGACCTACATGCGCAAGAGCCGGGATCCGGAGGAACTGGTGGTGGTCGCCTGCAACATTACCCCGGTCGTCCGCCAGGGCTACCGCGTCGGCGTGCCGCTGCCCGGCTACTACGCCGAAGCGCTCAACACCGACAGCGAGTGGTACGGCGGCTCGAACGTGCACAATGGCGGCGGCCGTCAGGCGGAGGAAATCGCCTGGCACGGCCAGCCCTGGACGCGGGCGCTGGCGCTGCCGCCCCTGGCGACGGTGGTGCTGCGGCGGCAACGCTAGGAGAATGCCGAAAGGGACACGGTGGTGGTTGAGCTGATCGGCCAGACCCTGAGCGCCATGCTTCCCGTGGCCCGGATGGTTCTGCTGCTGGCGGTGGCGTCGGCGATCGGTCTCGCCTTCGGGCAGCTCAAGATCCGCGGCGTCGGCCTGGGCATCGGCGGCGTGCTGTTCGGCGGCCTGGCCATCGGCCATCTCGCGCATGTCGCCAAGGTGCCGCTGGAGGCCGGGATGCTGGCCTTCATCCGCGACTTCGGCCTGATCCTGTTCGTCTACACCATCGGCATCCAGGTCGGTCCCGGCTTCTTTGCGGCGCTGCGACGCTCGGGGGCGGCGCTGAACGGACTGGCCCTGCTGATGGTGGCGAGCGGGACGCTGACCGCCGCGGCTCTGCCGTTTCTGATCGGCATGCCGCTGGAAGCGGCGCTGGGCGTGCTGTCGGGAGCGGCAACCAATGCCCCGGCCCTGGCGGCGGCGCGGCAGGTGTTGAGCGAGGTCGGGGCCGGCGCCGTCCAGGCTTCGGTTCCCGGGCTGGCCTTCGCCGTCACCTATCCCTTCGGGATCGCCGGCAACCTGCTGACGATGGCCTTCCTTCGCTTCGCCTTCCGCATCGACGTCGGCGCCGAGACGGCGGCGTTGGAGGCCAAGCGGCGCGCCGAGGCCCAGGCGTTGGCCAGCGTCGATCTCGCCATCGGCAATGCCGCCCTCGACGGCGTGCGGCTGGGCGAGCTGACCGTGCTGCATCAGTTGGCGGTGGTCGCCTCGCGCATGCGCCGCGAGGGGCAATTGCAGGTGCCCACCGAGGATACGGTGCTGCGCAGCGGCGATATCCTGCATCTGGTGGGGTCTCCGACCGGGCTCAAGCAGGCGCGGCTGCTGCTGGGCGGCGAGTCGGTGAACGAGCCGTTGACCACCAAGGGCAGCGGGCTGCATTGGGTGCGGCTGGTGGTCACCGAGCGGGCGGCCCTGGGCCGCTCGATCGCCGAGCTGGGTCTGTCGCGCGGACGCGAGGTGGCGGTGAGCCGGGTCAACCGCGCCGGTGTCGAACTGGTGCCGACCCGGTCGCTGAAGCTGCAATTCGGCGACATCCTCACCGTGGTCGGCCGCCCCGAGGACACCGCGGCGCTGGCCGGCATCGTCGGCAACTCGCAGCGCCGTCTGCAACAGGTGGAGATGGTGCCGCTGTTCATCGGCGTCGCCCTGGGGGCCATCCTCGGGTCCCTGCCGCTCTATCTGCCCGGGATGCCGGCGCCGCTGCGGCTGGGCTTGGCCGGCGGGCCGCTGATCGTCGCCCTGCTGCTGGCGCGGCTGGGCACCTGGGGGCCGCTGGTGTGGTTCATGCCGCCGACCGCCAATCTGGCCTTGCGCGAGATCGGCATCGTCCTGTTCCTCGCCGTGCTGGGCATCGATGCCGGCGGACGTTTCTTCGACACCCTGGCCGGGGGCGCGGGGCCGATCTGGCTGCTGGCCGGAGCGGTGGTCACCCTGGTGCCGCTGCTGATCGCCGGGGTGGTCGGGCGGGCGGCGATGAAGCTCGATCTGTTCACCCTGTGCGGGGTCCTGGCGGGGGCGCAGACCAATCCGCCCGGCCTCGCCTACGCCGCCGCCCTGGGCAACGCCGAAGCCCCGGCGCTGGCCTACGCCACCGTCTACCCCCTGGCCATGTGCCTGCGCATCCTGGCCCCGCAGGTGCTGGTGCTGCTGCTATATTGAGGGGGGAGCGGCGCACCGCCCGAGGGCGGCGCGCCGCGGAGGAGGGAGGAGAGGCTCACTCCGAACCCTTGAATTATTTCCGATCAAGCCAGGCCATGCAAGCGAAACCGCCTGCATATGAGGCATACACGCCATGTGCCTAAAGTTTGGCTGCGCGGCCGTGGTCGGCAAACGACGCTTGCATTCGTCGCCGAAAAATCGCAATGCTTGCCCGTTCCCCTCTTACGTACAGGACCGAGCCCTTGGCCGATCACGACTCTGTGCGCTCCGCACTGAAACTAATGCAAGAAAATGTCGATGGAGCAATGTACCGAGCCGTGTTAGACATGGCCTCGGAGGGGATCATCGTTACCGATGCCGAGAACCATATCGTTGCGGTGAATCCGGCCTTTACCGCCATCACCGGCTATCCTCCGGACGAGGTGGTGGGGCGCAATCCCAGCATGCTGCACTCCGGTCTGCACGACAGCGAGTTCTACCAGGCGATGTGGGACACCATCCGCGCGCTGGGCCGCTGGGAGGGCGACATCTTCGACCGGCGCCGCGACGGCTCGGTGTACCGCGCCCGCCTGGCCATCGCCATCGAGCGCGACGCGGCGGGTAACGCGGTTCGCCATGTGGCCATTTTCCGCGACGTCACCGAAGCGCGCGAAGTCAGCGAGCGGTTGTGGCGGCACTCCAATTACGACCTGCTGACCGAGTTGCCCAACCGCGGCCTGTTCCTCGACCGCTTCCTCCAGGCGCTGGTGCGGGCGGGGCGCGGGTCGCAGCGGGTGGCGCTGCTGTTCGTCGGTCTCGACGGCTTCAAGACCATCAACGACACCCTCGGCCACAGTATCGGCGACAAGGTGCTGCACGAGGCCGGGCGTCGCTTCCAGGGGCTGATCGGGCGGGGCGACACCGTCGCCCGCTTCGGCGGCGACGAGTTCACCGTGGCGCTGACCGAGATCGATGGCGTCGACGGGGTGGAGACGGTGATCCGCGCCCTGCTGGAAGCGCTTTACGAACCGTTCCTCGTCGAGACCCATCACATCTTGCTGTCGTGTTCGATCGGCGCCTGCCTGTGGCCGGGCGACGGCGACGATGTCGAGACTCTGATGCGCAATGCCACCAGCGCCATGCAGGCGGCCAAGGAGGCGGGGCGCAATACCTTCCGCTTCTTCACCCCGACCATGGATGCGCGCGCCAAGGCCCGCTCGCGGCTGGCCGGCGAGCTGTCCAATTCGCTGGCGGGCCACGAGTTCCAACTCGCCTATCAGCCGATCGTCGAAGTGGCGACCGGCCGGCTGGTGGGCGCCGAGGCCCTGTTGCGCTGGCAGAACCGCTATATCGGCGCCGTCAGCCCCGAGCAGTTCGTGCCCCTGGCCGAGGAAATGGGCCTGATCATGCCCATCGGCGACTGGCTGATCGGCGAGGCCTGCCGCGAGGCGGCGGAATGGGACCGCGCCGGCCTGGGAGCGCTGAAAGTGGCGGTCAACGTCTCGCCGCGCCAGGTGCAGCAGGGCGACGTCGCCCTGACGCTGGAACGGGCGCTGGGCGAAACCGGCCTGGCCCCCGAGCGGGTGACGGTGGAGATTACCGAAAGTCTGCTGCTGTCCTGCGGCACCGAGATCATCGAAAAGCTGGCCCGCATCCGCCGCCTGGGGGTGACGCTGGCCATCGACGATTTCGGCACCGGCTATGCCTCGCTGGCCTATCTCAAGCATTTCCAGGTCGACCTGCTCAAGATCGACCGCAGTTTCGTCGCCACCTGCCTGGAAAACCCCGAGGACGGCCGCCTTATCGAGGCCATCCTCGCTTTGGCCCATTCGCTGGGCATGCGGGTGGTGGGCGAGGGGGTGGAGAGTCCGGCGCAGCTGGAATTCCTCGCCGAGCGCGGCTGCGATCTCGCCCAAGGCTACCATTACAGTCCGCCGCTGCTTTCCAGCCGCTTCCGCAGCTACGCCACCCTATGACCACCGCGACCTTGCCGCCACCTCCGGACATGCCGGAGGGCCTGGAACACATGCTGCCGCGTTTCGCCGCCGAGATGGCCGCCGATACCGCCGTGTTGCAGCGTCTTGTCGCCGCTGGCGACGCCGAGCTTGCCGACCATTTGCATGCCATGCGCGGCAAATGCGCGATGTTCGGCGAATCCCGGATGCTCGACGTCCTGACCCGCCTCGAACGGATCCAACGTGGGGATGAACCAGGAGGGGAGGTTTTTTTCATTCTTGTCGAGCAAGTGATTGAACGGGCCTGCCAACTGGAGTTATACGTCTAAGGTATTAAGCCGAAGGGCGGGGATCATGAAGATTACCCAGTTCACCGATTTTTCGTTGCGGTTGCTGCTGTATTTGATGCGCAACCCGGGCCGTGTTGTTGCAGTGCGCGAAATTGCCGCCTTCTACGACATCTCTGCCGAACATCTGAAGAAGGTGGTCCGCCATCTGGTGGCAAACGGCCACATCATCACCGTACGCGGCAAGCACGGTGGTCTGAAGCTCGGGCGCGTCCCGGCCGAGATCAATCTTGGCCGTCTGTTTCGCGAAAGCGAAAATCTGTCGCTGATGCCCTGTCACGACGGCGGCAGGTCGTGTCAGGTCGAGCACTGCAAGGTCAATACGGTGGTCGAGCGCGGCCTTGCCGCCTTCCTCGCCGAACTGGATGCGGTGACGTTGAGCGACATGGCTTGAGCGGGTGGCCGTCAGCCCTCGTCCTTCTTCGGCGTCAGCGCCTTCGGCGTCCAGGCGCTGACCGTCACCGCCTGACCGCCCTGTTTGCGCAGCATGCGCGGCCGCACCACCTGTTCCGCGCCGGGAAGGCCTTTGCGGGCCGCCGCCTCGCCGGTGGTGAATTTGATCATCGCGGCGAAGGGGATCTCTTCGCCCGGTCCCTTGGCCATCGCTTCGGCGACCGGCGGATGCTCCTTGACCCGGGCGGAGATCTGGTCGGCGGTATAGGCGCCGAAGCGCCGCCAGATGCCGTCGAGGAACTGCGCCACCGAATCGGACACCGGGTTGGGCTCCAGCGAGGGCGGGCGGCCGTAGGCGAAGGCGTGGAACAAGGTCGGCTCGATGGGGCCGAAGGCGTCGGTGACGAACACCGCCGGCATCAGCTTGCGCCCGGGATAGGCAACGGTGAAATACGCCTGGGCGAGATACAGCAGGCGGTGCAGCTTGGTCGGCTGCAGATACTCGCGATCGTTGAGGGCCCGGTCCTGGAACCAGAACATCACGTCCAGGCTGGATTTCACCGCAAACGCCATTGCTCCTCGCATGTCTGGGGCCGCGCCATGATACCGCCGCCGCCTCTCGCCCAACACCAGTTCTTTGTTGTAGAGTGACGGCAACAGGAAATGCATATGTCTCTTTGGGGAGGGGGGCCGTCATGAAGTTCGGCGAGGTCCGGGTGGACGAAGCCGAAGGGCTGATCCTCGCACATTCCCTGCGCCTGCCCTCGGCCATGCTGAAGAAGGGCCGGGTGCTGTCGGCGGACGATGTGCGGGCGCTGAAGGAATCCGGGCTCAATTTCGTCACCGGGGCGCGCCTGGAGGCCGACGATGTGGGCGAGAACGACGCCGCCCGCCTGCTGGCCGGCGCCCTGGCCGGCGAAGGCGTGACCGTCAGCGCCGCCTTCTCGGGCCGCTGCACCTTGTTTGCCGCCGGCCGCGGCCTGGTGGCCATCGACCGCGACCGTCTCGACCGGCTCAATCTGGTCGACGAGGCGGTGGCGGTGGCGACGGTGCCGCCGTTCGACGTCGCCACCCCGCGCCAGATGCTGGCCACGATCAAGATCATCCCCTTCGGCGTCGACCGTCGCGTGATCGACACCTGCGCCGCCCTGGCGGCGATGGGCGGGCCGCTGGTGTCGGTGCGGCCGTTCCGCCCGCTAGCCGCGGCGCTGATCCTGACCACCTTGCCCGGCCAGCGCACCGAGCTGCTGGAAGCCGCTGCCGCCGTGACCCGCGCCCGCGTCGCCGCCCTCGATGGCGCGGTGACGGTCGAGCTGCGCTGTCCGCACGAGATCGGCCAGCTCGAGCGCAGTATCTTGCGCGCTCTGAGCGGCGGCTGCGACCTGCTGCTGATCGTCGGCGCCACCGCCACCCTCGACCGCCGCGACGTGGTGCCCGCGGCGCTGCAACGAGCCGGCGGGATCATCGAGCATTTCGGCATGCCGGTCGATCCCGGCAACCTGCTGCTGCTGGGGCGGGTGGGGACGGTTCCGGTGGTCAACCTGCCCGGTTGCGCGCGGGCGCCCAAGCCCAACGGCCTCGACTGGGTGTTGCGCCGGCTGGCGACGGGGATGGGTGTCAAGTCGCAGGACATCATGCGCATGGGCGCCGGGGGCCTGCTGAAGGAAATGCCGTCGCCCGCCCGCGGTCACGATCCCGCCGAGTTCGGCCGTGCCCCGCGCGAGGCGCGCATCGCCGGCCTGATCCTCGCCTGCGGACCGGCCGCGGTGGTCGAGCACGAGGGCAAGCCGCTGGTCGCCCATGCCGTCGGCGCCGTGCTGGCGGCCGGGCTTGAGCCGGTGGTGGTGGTGACCGGGCTCGACGCCGACGAGGTCGAGGAGATGCTGCCGGCCTGCGAGGTGCTGCTGGTCCGTTGCACCGGCCGCCCGCTCGCCGCCGGTCTGGCCGCCCTGCCCGACGACATCGACGCCGCGGTGATCATCCCCGCCGAGGCGGCGCCGCCGGTCGCCCTGGTCCATCGATTGCGTACCGCCTTCGATCCCGCCGAAGGCCGCGCGATCTGCGTTCCGGTGCGGCGCGGCCGCCGCCTTCAGCCGGTGCTGCTGGGGCGCGACCTGTTCGACGCGGCGACGGCGCTGCCCGACAGCGTCCTGGAACCGATCCTCGCCGACCATGCCGAACTGGTGTTCGAGGTGGTGGTGGAGGACGAGGGGACCGTCGCCTCATCCTGACGAGGCCCGACCCCCGGCACCTGCTCCCGTCTCTTGCCAAGCGCGCCCGTTTCCCCCACCTTCTCCCGGTCGACCGTACGGAGAGAGCAGATGGCCGCAACCGTTTTCGTGCGCCTGACCGGGCGCGCCGTCCTGGCGCTGGGGGGCGAGGACCGCCACAGCTTTCTGCAAGGGCTGGTCTCCAACGACGTCGCCGCCGCCGATGGCACGCGGGCGGTGTGGGCGGCGTTCCTGACCCCGCAGGGCAAGTTCCAGCATGACCTGTTCGTCGCCGACACCGGCGACACGCTGCTGATCGATGCCGAGGCGGAGCGGATCCACGAACTGCTGAAGAAGTTGTCGCTGTATCGCATGAAATCGAAGGTGACGCTGGCGTTGGCGGCCGAGATGGGGGTGTTCGCCGTGCTCGGCGACGGCGCCCTCGACCTGCCGCGCCAAACGGGGGCCTCGCGTCCCTTTGCCGGCGGCGTGGCCTTCGTCGATCCCCGGCCGGTGGCCATCGGTGCCCGGGTGATGGCGCCCGTGGCCGCGGAGCTGGCCGCCTTCGCCGCCGCCGGGGTGAGCGAGGCGCCCTTTGCCGCCTGGGACCAGGCCCGTCTCGCGTTCGGCTTGCCCGACGGCAGCCGCGATCTGCCCATCGACAAGGGCATCCTGCTGGAGAACGGCTTCGACGAACTGGGCGGGGTCAGTTTCACCAAGGGCTGCTATCTCGGCCAGGAGCTGACCAGCCGCACCAAGCACCGCGGTCTGGTGCGCAAGCGGCTGATGCCGGTGACCATCGACGGCCCGCTTCCGGCGTCGGGCACCCCGGTGATGCTGGGCGAGGCCGAGGCCGGCGAGATGCGCTCGGCATCGGGGAGTCTGGGGGTGGCGCTGATCCGCCTCGAACAGTTCCGCCGGGCCGAAGGGCAGGCGGGCGCCTTCACCTGCGGCGAGGCGCGGCTGACCCCGCGGCGGCCGGATTGGGCGGTGTTCCCGGAAACGGAGTAGTTTGCGCGGGGATGGACGAATCCGCGTCGACTCCCTATACTGAGAGAAACCGCCTCCGCCTGCCCGGGGAGACCGAGCTTGTTCGCCGACAACACGCTGACACCCAAGGAAGCCGTTCGCCTGTGCGCGCTGGGAACCATCGCCTCGCAGCCGATGCGCTATAGCGCCTTGGCCGGAGCGGTGCGGCATTTCATCTCGCGGGTGGCGGGGCCGCAGATCGACCTGATGGGCATGTCGATCGAACTGCTGCGCTACGAAGGCCTGGTCGAGGCCGTCGAGGGCGAGGGGATGGAGGACGATGCCGTCGTCGCCATCACCGCGGCCGGACGGCGCGAATTCACCACCCTCTTGACCGCACGCCTGCGCCCGGCCAGCGACCTGTCGAAGCTGATCATCGCCTTGAAGATGCGCTTCCTGCCGCAATTGCCGGTGCCGCAGCAGCAGGCCCAGGCCGACCTGCTGCTGGAGATGGTCGAGAGCGAACTGGCCCGTATGCTCGACCTGCGCGCCGCCCATGCCGGCGAGGACGGCGAGGCCAGTGCCCTGGTGGCGTGGCTGGACCACGACATCGGCCAGCTCGAGGGCCGGCTGGCGTGGCTGGAAGCCTTTCGCGCCCGCCTGTGACCGACGACGTTCCGCTGCCCGGCCTCGCTGCGCCCAAGCCCGAAGACCCGCATTATCTCGGCCATCGCGAGCGGCTGCGCGAGCGCTTCCTCGCCACGCCCGCGGCCTTGCCCGACTACGAGATGCTGGAACTGCTGCTGTCGACGGCCATCCCGCGCAAGGACGTCAAGCCCTTGGCCAAGGAACTGATCGCCCGCTTCGGCTCGCTGGCCGAGGCGCTGGCCGCCGATGCCGCCGCGCTCGGTGAGGTCGAGGGGCTGGGCCCGGCCTCGGTGGCGATGCTGAAGGTGGTTCACGAGGCGGCCATTCGCCTCACCCGCGCCCAGGTGATGGCACGGCCGGTGCTGACCCGCTGGGACCAGCTTCTCGACTATTGCACCGCCGCCATGGCCCGCCTGCCGGCCGAGCAGTTCCGCCTGCTGTTCCTCGACCGCAAGAATGTGCTGATCGCCGACGAGTTGCAGCAAAAGGGCACCGTCGATCACACGCCGCTCTACCCGCGCGAGGTGGTCCGCAGGGCGCTGGAGCTGCACGCATCGTCGGTGATCATGGTCCACAACCATCCCAGCGGCGACCCGGCGCCGTCGAAGGCGGACCTCGAGATGACCCGGCTGGTGCGCGACGCGCTGGCGGCGATCGGCATCCAACTGCACGACCATTTGGTGATCGGCCGCAAGGGACACGCGAGCTTCAAGGGGATGGGGCTGCTGTAGCGCACCCCTCGCCCGCGAACGGGGGAGGGGGCGCGGAATCGGCGTTCAGCCGGATGTGGGCGTCAGTGTGTCGGACCGATGCGGATGATTTCATCCTTGATGCGCAGTTTCTGGCGCTTCAAGTCGGCGATATGGGCGTTGTCCGGCGAAGGGCGCTGGGTCTCCACGGCGATGGCCGATTCCAGAGAGGCATGCTTGGCTTTCAAAGACTCGATGCGGTCTTGAAGGCTCATGAGTATCCTCCCTTGCAGGTGATGAGGATCAAAGTGTATGCCCCAGGTGCCGGGCTTGTCAGCGGGAAAAATTGCCCGTCCATGACGTCGGCGAACCCCGAGCAGGAGAGTGTGCCATGGCCTTGGAACGAAATTGCCCCTCGCCGGGGGCTCGCTTGGCCGCGGCCTCGATGGCCGCTGGTTTCATTCCTCGCCGCTCGGCGGCCCCGGTGGGCGGCTAACCCCAATGCGTCTGGTGGTGGGAATCAGCGGCGCCTCGGGGGCGGTCTATGGGTTGGGCGTGCTCGACGTTCTGCGGCGGCTGGGGGTCGAATCCCATCTGGTGATCAGCCGGGCGGCCGAGGTCACCTTGCGGCATGAATGTCGCCTGGAGCGGGCCGAGGTCCACGCCCGCGCCGATCATGCCTACGAGGCCGAGGATATCGGCGCCGCTCCGGCCTCGGGGTCGTTTTCCGCCCTGGGAATGATCGTCGCCCCGTGTTCGATCCGCACCATGAGCGAAATCGCCACCGGCGTGACCACCTCGCTGCTGACCCGGGCCGCCGACGTCACCCTCAAGGAGCGTCGCCGCCTGGTGCTGATGGTGCGCGAGACGCCGCTGCACAGCGGCCATCTGCGCACCATGTTGCAGCTTTCGGAGATGGGGGCGGTGATCGCCCCGCCGGTGCCGTCCTTCTATGCCCGGCCGGCCGGGCTCGACGACATGGTGGCCCATACCGTCGGCCGCATGCTCGACCTGTTCGGGCTGGACGCCGGGGTCAAGCGCTGGTCGGGCTGCTGATCAGTTCGCCTGCTCGCCGATATAGATCCCCAGGCCGCGGGCGGTGTGCGCCAGGGTGCCGTAGGGGTCGACGGCGCGGGTGACTCCGGCCACCTCGGCCAGTGGTACGTCGACCACCTGGCCGTGCTGCCACGCCACCACGCGGTCGATCTTGCCCTGGGCGATCAGGTCGACGGCATAGACGCCGAACGACGAGGCGATCAGGCGGTCGCGCATCACCGGGGTGCCGCCGCGCTGGACGTGGCCGAGGACGGTGACCCGGGTCTCGGCGGCGACCATCTCGCCCAGGCGGTCGGCGAGGTACTGGCCGACGCCGCCGTAGCGCATCTCGCCGCCGTGATGGAGTTGCGACATCTTCTCGCCCTTCTCGGTGCGGCAGCCCTCGGCCACCACCACCAGCGCGTGGTTGCGGCCTTCGCTGCGCACCTCGGCGACCTTGGCGGCGATGCCGTCGAGGCTGTAGCCGATCTCGGGGATCAGAATCACGTCGGCGCCGCCGGCAATGCCCGCCGAGAGGGCGATATGGCCGACGTCGCGGCCCATCACCTCCAGGATCATCACCCGGTGATGGCTGGCGGCGGTGGGGGCCAGGCGGTCGATGGCCTCGCAGGCCACGGTGAGTGCGGTGGCGAAGCCGATGGCGTAGTCGGTCTGGGCGACGTCGTTGTCGATGGTCTTGGGGATGCCGACCATCGGGATGTTGCCCATCCGGCACAGCTTGTTGAGGATCTTCATCGAGCCGTCGCCGCCGATGACGATGATGGCGTCGAGCTCCAGTTCGCGATAGCCGGCGACGAACTCGGCCGAGCGGTCGCGCACCGTGCCGTCGGGCATGGGGTAATTGAAGGGATCGCCCTTGTTGATGGTCCCCAGGATGGTGCCGCCCAGGCGCAGCATGTCGCCGGTGCACAGCGACAGGTCGAACTCGACGTAATCGAGCGGGCGGTTCATCAGGCCCATGCTGCCGTCGCGGATGCCGAACACCCGCCAGCCGTAGCCGCGAATGGCCCGATGGACGACCGCGCGCAGGGCGGCATTCAAGCCGGCGCAGTCGCCGCCGCTGGTCAGGATGCCGATACGCTTCTTTGCCATAGGTTCCTCCGGGTGTTCCGCGCTTACCCATACCGTTTCGGGCAGCCATCTGCTACTGTCAAGGCCGCCTGGAGTCCTTTCGCGCAAATGACATGATCGACGACGACCTGGAAGAGATCCGACGTCAGCTGACCGAGCTGCGGACGGAGCATCGCGATCTCGACGACGTCATCGCCCGCATGGCCTGTGACCCGGTCATCGACCAGCTGCGCCTTCAGCGCCTGAAGAAGCGCAAGCTGCATCTCAAGGACGAGATGGCGCGGCTGGAAAACCTGCTGATCCCGGACATCATCGCCTAAGGGCGGTCAAAACAACTCCTCTTCGCCGCGGCAATCGACGCCTTCGGTCGCCTCGCGGCCGTGCAGGGCGTCTTCGAGCCGGCGGCGCCAGTCGGCGAGGTTGACGTTGGCGCTCAACGAGGCGACCCAGGCATCGGTCAGCGTCTGCACGTCGGGTAGGGCGGCGGTGGCCCGGGTGGCGTCGACCAGGTCGGCGTGCAACTGCTTCAGCGTCGTCAGCACCGAGGCCACTTGCTCCAGACCCTGGCGGGAGCGGTCGGCGGCTTGCAGCTTATGCACCACCGCAAAGGTCTCGGCCTGCAATTCGGCGGCTTCGTGATCGGTGGCGAACTGGCCGATGCGGCTCAGCACCCCGGTCGCCCCCTCGGTGGAGGATTCGAATTCCTGCCCGGTGGCGATGGCTTCGAAGGCGAGGAAGGCGAACGCGCGCTGTTGCAGCACCGAAAACGTCTGCCAGCGGGCCAGCAGGTCGATCACACCGTTGCAATCGGCCTTATCGATGGTCATGTCGCGCTCCTCCCCGGATCTCCGTGGCAGACCTTAAGGATTTCTTCCGCCATGCGCGAGAGGGGAATTTCGCGTTCGACGGCACCGATCTCCCGCGCCGCCCTTGGCATGCCGTAGACGACGCAGCTCGACTCGTCCTCGCCCAGGGTGGCGGCGCCGGCGCGGCGCATGGCCAGCAGCCCGTCGGCGCCGTCGCGGCCCATGCCGGTGAGGATCACGCCCACCGCTTTCGCGCCGCACGAGTCCGCCACCGAGTGGAAGAGGACGTCGACGCTGGGCTTGTGACCGCTGACCAGCGGCCCGTCCGACACATGGCAGACCAATTGGGCACCCGAGCGACGAACCGCCAGATGGCGGTCGCCGGGGGCGATGAAGACGTGTCCGGCGACGATGCGGTCGCCATCGGCCGCCTCCTTGACCCGCACCGCGCACAGCCCGTCGAGGCGGTTGGCGAAGCTGGCGGAAAATCGTGGCGGGATATGCTGGGTGATGACCACCGGCGGCGCATCGGGGGGAAGACGGGTGACGACCTCGCGCAGCGCCTCGACGCCGCCGGTCGAGGCGCCGATGGCCACCAGCACGTCGGTGGAGCCGTAGATGGTGGTCATCGCCAGGCGTACCGCCGGTTTGGCGGCGCGGTCGCCGAGCGGCTTGACCCGGGCCTGGGCGGCGGCCTTGACCTTGTCGGCCAACTCGCGTCCGAAGGCCGCCAGGCCGCCAGCGGCGGCGTCGGCCGGCTTGCAGAAGACGTCGACGGCCCCCAGTTCCAGCGCCCGCAGGGTCACCTCGGCCCCGGCGGCGGTCAGCGACGAGACCATCACCACCGGCATCGGCCGCAGCGTCATCAGCTTTTCCAGGAAGGCGAGGCCGTCCATGCGCGGCATCTCGACGTCCAGGGTAATGACGTCGGGATTCAGCGCCTTGATCTTCTCCCGCGCCACCAGCGGGTCGGGCGCCGTGCCGACCACGGTGATGGCCGGATCGGATTCGAGGACCGCCGCCAGCATCTGCCGCATGAGGGCCGAATCGTCGACGATGAGGACACGGATGGGCATGGCGCCACCTCAGGAGAACAGTTCGACGTCGCCCTCGACCGGCACATCGCGGAGGCGGGTGCGGTAGGACAACTCGCGGGACAGGACGGCGCGCTCGACGTCTTTCTTGAGAAACAGGCGGATGACCTTGCCCAGGCGGGGGAAGAAGTGGATCCGCCGGGGGTGGATGCCGCCCAGGTCCTCGGCCGCCAGGGCGAGATTCTCCTCGCGCAGATAACGGCGGACGAACTCGGCGTTGCGGTCGCCGATCGGCATCGACGAATTGCCCATCGACGACAGCACGTTGCCGCCGCCGAAGACCTTGATCTCCAGGGACTGGCGCCGGGCGCCGCGGCGGATCAGGTCGTTGATCAACTCCTCCATGGCGAAGTTGCCGTAGCGCATCGCCTTGTCGACCGGCACGTCGGAGCCCGAATCGGGCAGCATGAAATGGTTGAGGCCGCCGATCTTCAGCGCCGGGTCCCACACGCAGGCCGAGACGCAACTGCCCAGCACGGTGACGATCATCTCCTGGCCGGCGGTGGAAACGTAGTGCTCGCCGGGCAGGACCTTGACGGCCATGATCTTGAAGGTGGGGTCGAACCAGCGGCGCCGCTCCGCTTCGTCGGCTTGGGCGCCCCAGACCTGATCCTCGCTCATTTGATCCGCCTGTAGGCCGTCTTGTCCGAGACCTCGAAGCGATCCGAGACCCCGATCAGCGATTCGGCGTGGCCGAGATAGAGAATTCCTCCCATCGCCAGCACGTCGGCGAAGCGGTTGAACAGCCCGACCTGGGTCGCCTTGTCGAAGTAGATGGCGACGTTGCGGCAGAAGATGGCGTCGAACGGGCCCTTCATCGGCCATTGATGGTGCAGGTTGAGCTTCTTGAAGCGGATCGACTGGCGCAATTCGTCGGCCATCTGCATGCGATCGGCATCGTGCGGCAGCCGGCGCAGGAAGCGCTTGCGATAGCCCTCGGGAATATTGCCGGCCGCTTCGAGGGGGTAGATCCCGGCGGCGCCGCGGTTGAGCATGTTGGTGTCGATGTCGGTGGCCAGGATCAGGGCATCCCAGCCGTCGCCGGCACGCAGCGTGTCGGCGACGGTCATGGCGATCGAGTAGGGCTCCTCGCCCGACGAACAGCCGGCGGACCAGAGCCGCAGTCGCGGCCGTTGCGGCCGTTCGGTGGTTCGCGGCAGCAGGACGGTGCGGCGCAGATGCTCGAAATGGTGCGGTTCGCGGAAGAAATTGGTAATGTTGGTGGTGATGGCGTTGACCATGTGCTCGACTTCGGAGCCGCTGTCATGCCCGCGCAGGAAGTCGCAATAGTCGGCGAAACTGCGCAGCTTCAGGTGGCGCAATCGCTTGACCAGCCGGCCGCACACCATCTGGCGCTTGTGCGCAGACAAGACGATGCCGGTTTCGCGGGAGAGAAAGGCGGCCAGGAAGCGGAATTCCGCGTCGCCCAACTCGAACTCGCGCACGCCGGAGCCGTTGGTCCCTTCCTCGCCGTTCGCGGTGCTCACCAATGGTCCCCAGTCAATTCTTCGGCCCGTTTCATCCCGTCATATCACGGGAATCCGCCTTTGGACGCAACCTATTAGTTCGCCTCTAAAACGACGTGGCGGTTATGGCCCGGAGCCGCGACCAAGGGAACGGATCGCCGGTTCCTCGAACCACCCGTCCGGTGGAGAAGACCGAACGTGGACCAGACCGTGCCAGGACGGAACGGGCAGAGAAATTTCGCGATCCTTGGGCGGCTGGCCGACGGTGCTTCCGCGCCGATCAGAACTCCGCCCAGTCGTCGTCCTTCTTGCCCGCCGGCGCGGCCTTGGCCGGCGGGGGCGCGGCGGCCGGCTTGGGCTTCACCGTCAGCTTGACCACCGGCCTGGGTTTGGCGGCGGGGGCGGGAGGCGCGG
>JACRFY010000268.1 GCA_016212565.1 Magnetospirillum sp.
CCGGTGCGCGGGTCCGGCAGCGCGTCGAACGCCTTGTCAAACCAGGACATCAGGGGGCTCCATCCTTCGCCGATAGAGCCCCCTGATGAATCCTTTTCAGCACGCGGCGCTACTCGCTTTTTTCAAATGCGATTCCCCTGCGGGAAGGCGGGGGCGCGTCGCCTTCATCCGAAGGTCGGTGCTGTCACCGCCAAGGCGCCAAGACGGCCCCAAGGGCACCAAGGCAACGCCGTGGGGGCGGAAAGTGGGCGCCGGTGGGAGTGCGGGCTGGGCGGGGAGGCCTTGCGGAGTTCAGTGCAGTGTCACCGCAACCACCGCAACGTGGCTCGAAATCAGAAGGTAACCGCACCATGTCAGCAACATGAGTCCATATAACACGGCTACTGTAGTGCGCTGCTTAACCATTGTATTCTCTGCGTTCTGGACAAAATTACTCCAAGTCATCACCGTCATCCCCTGTTCCACTCGAACGGCCTCGGCGCGCCACCAATTGGCCAGATCAATAGAACGCCGCTCTAGCAGCAGAAAACACAATGTCACACCTATGCCTAACAGTACAATAAGTGTTCTATAGCCCACATTTAGCTCTGCTTTTACAGCAAACGCGATAAGCGCGCCATTTAACCCAAGATTAAATTGTAGCGCCTTCTGCCGATAGTCATGGAAAAAACGCATCATCTCGACAGCCATCAACCGCTCTTTCCGGGCGTCGTCGTCATCATTTGTTGTGGTTTTCTCTGCCACGTCGTCCACCTTATGTATGCGGCGGCGAAACCGGTGTTTATGACACGGTAGGAGGTCGAACTCAGCAACTCGATCTACGCCTGTTCGCGGGCATACTCCATCCTCGCCTTGAAGTCGTCGACATGCCACTCGTCGCCGCAAAATTTGAGAATTAAGCTAACATTTCCCATATGGACAGCCCATCGGCCCACGCCCTGGTATAGAATAGCCATATTCACGGTCTTGGTGAAGCCCAGAGCCGCCGTTTCCGCTATCCGGGTTCCGGTGACGGAAGCGCACCCAATAGACTCCAGCCGCCGTAAGATAACGCAACCCCTGCCGTGCCGCAGAACCGCAGCCTTGGCGCCTTGGCGGTAAACCGTCCCGGCCGCCGCGGCACTCAGAACACCAGTGCCAGGATCAGCAGCGCCGCCATCAGGCCGCCGACCGCCAGGCTGACCTCGCGCTGGCGGCGCAGGCGGGCGTCGAGGGCCTGGTTGGCCAGTTGCAGCCAGCGCACCGTCACCTCGGCGGCGGCGGCGCCGGCGAAGTCGCTGACCACGCCGGGGACCGAGGAGGGGCCGAACAGCACGCCGTCGTCGAACTCGTTGATCACCGCCGAGGCGAACGACTTGTCCTCGCCCTTGATGGCGGCGGTCCACTCGGCGGCGATCTTGCGCTCGCCGACCTTGCGGCCGGCCTTGTCGGGGATCGAGCGCTCGAAGCGGAATTCCGCCCCGCCGACACCGGCGATCCGACTTTCGCGATCAGCCACGGCCGGCCTCCCCGATCATTCCGCGCCCTCGACCCGGTTGCGGCCGCTGGCCTTGGCGCGATAGAGCGCCGCGTCGGCGCGCGCCAACAGGGCCTCGACGTTGTAGTCGCCGGCAAAGGCCGCCACCCCCAGGCTGGAGGTGAAGGACAGGCTTTCACCGTCGGGCAGCGGCACCCGGATGGCGGCGACGCGCAGGCGCAGGCGCTCGGCCGCCTCCATCGCCGCCGCGAACGCCGTCTCGGGCAGCAGGACGGCGAATTCCTCGCCGCCCAGGCGGCCCAGGGTGTCGTGCTCGCGCAGTTCGTCGCGACAGTCGTTGACCAGCATCTTCAGCGCCTCGTCGCCGATGGCGTGGCCATGAGCGTCGTTGATGCGCTTGAAATGGTCGATATCCAGCATCACCACCGACAGCCGGTGATCGTGGCGCAGCGAGCGGTCGAGTTCGCGGCTGGCCGAGGCCATGAAATGGCGGCGGTTGAAGGATCCGGTCAGCGGATCGGTGGTCGCCAGGCGGCGCAGCTCGCGTTCCATCGCCTTGCGCTCGGTGATGTCGGTGGCGACGCCGATGATGCCGAGCGGGCGGCCGTCGACGTCGACCAGCGCCGTCTTGCTGACCAGCAGATCGCGGGGCTGCGATCCGTAGCAGCGGGCGGCGGCTTCGAACACCACGCGGTCGCGGCTGCCCGACAGCAACTCGCGGTCGGTGGCCGCGTCGATGTCGGGCAGGAAGATCCCGCACTCGGGGGCGTGGATGGGGTCGGCGCCGAGCATCAGGCGCAGCGACTGGTTGACCATCCGATAGGCACCGCCGCCATCCTTGTACCACACCGGACTGGGGATGGTGTCGATGACGCTTTCGCTGAAGCGGCGGGCGGCATCGGCGGCATGCTTGCGCGCCTCGGCCAGGGCCCGCTGCTCGGCCAGTTCGCGGGTCCGCTCGACGACTCGCTGCTCCAGCGTTTCGTTGGCGCGGCGGAGCGCGGCGACGGCGCGATTGTGGGCGGTGATGTCGCGGGCCTCGACCATCAGCTCGTTGCCGCGCGCCGAGGGCAGGCGGGTGATCATCGCCACCACGTCGACCGGGGTGCCGTCGCGGCGTTTCAGCCGCATCGGCACCGCCTGGCGCTCGTCGACCACCGATTCCAGCACCTCGTCCTCGAACACCTCGCGGTAATCGTCGTGGAAGATGTCGGCCAGGTGGATGCCGACCACCGCCTGGACGCTCGCGGCGCCCAGCATCTCGGCACCGGCGTGATTGACGTAGTGGATGACCTTGTCGCGCACGTGGCAGACCAGGTTCATGGCATTGTCGACCAGCATGCTGAACCGGGCGCCGCTTTCCTGGGCGGTGCCGGCCAGATGGCCCTCGTGCGAGACGTCGCGCCCGACCACCACGGTGGCATCGGTGGCGATCTCGCGGGCGCGGAACACCTGCAACTCGACATCCTTGAGGCTGCGGTCGAGGGCGACGATGCGGGTGGGGATCGGCTTGTCCTCGCTGGCCAGGCCGGACAGGAACAGGTCGAGCACCGGGCCGTATTCGGGGATCAGGAAGTCCGACAGGCGGCAGCCCAGCACCTCGTCGGTGGAGCGGCCGCCGAGCATGGCGACGCCGGCCCCGTTGACGGCGGTGATGCGGCCGTTTCGGCACAGGCAGACGAGGTCGCGCGAAACCTCGAGCACCTTCATCATGTTGGCGTCGAAGCGCGGTCCCTGCTGTCGTCGCTCGCTTGGGAAATCGATCACGTTGCCGGCCATGCCCGGCACCCCTCCGCCAAAAAAGGCAATTGATGTAGGGGTATCGCGAATCGACCCGCCGGTTCAACCCCCCTTGGCGTCAGGGCTGGCTAATCGAAGGAATCGACGATCACGCGGTCGCGTCCCTCGGCCTTGGCGCGATACAGGGCGGCGTCGGCGCGGGCCAGCAACTGGTCGACCTGGGCCGCGTCGCCGCGGTACGTGGCAACGCCAAGGCTGGCGGTGACGCGGATCTGCGCGCCGCCCGGCAGGGGCACCGCGCGCCGGGCGACCGCCTGGCACAGGCGCTCGGCGACGTCGATGGCCCCCGGAAGCGGGGTTTCCGGCAGCAGCACGGCGAACTCCTCGCCGCCCAGACGGCCGAGGAGGTCGACGTCGCGCAAGCCGGCGCGGCAGGCATCGGCCACCGCCTTCAGCACCTCGTCGCCGACGGCATGACCGTGGGTGTCGTTGACGACCTTGAAGTGGTCGATGTCGAGCATCAGCACCGCCAATGGCCGGCGGTAGCGGGCGCTGCGCTCGGCTTCCTGCTCGGCGATGGCCATGAACTGGCGGCGGTTGGCGGCTCCGGTCAACGGGTCGGTGGTCGCCAGACGCCGCAACTCGCCTTCCAGCAGCTTGCGGTCGGTGATATCGGTGATGACGCCGATCACCCCGGAATCCGGGGCGGCAGGCGCGCCGAGGCGCGCCTTGCTCACCACCACCGTCCGCGCCGCGCCGTCGTGGCCGGCGATCTGCGCTTCGAAGGTCAGTCGGTCGGTCGTGCCGCTCAACAGCGCGGAATCGGTCGACCCGTCGTCGGGCGCCATGGCACCCGACCAGCACGCCGCGCCGACCCCGAACAGGTCGCGGAAGGCGCGGTTGTAGAGGCGATAGGCCCCGGCCCCATCCTTGTACCACACCGGATTGGGCAACATCTCGACCAGGGTCTCGGCGAAGCGCCGCTGGGTGTCGAGTTCGCGGGTGCGCTCTTCCACCCGCCGCTCCAGGATGGCGGCCTGTCCTTCGGCGGCATCGATGTCCGTCCAGGCCCTCAGCGCTCCCACCAGGGCGGTGAACAGCGTCTGTGCGGTCAGGTCGGTCTTGGCGCGGTAATCGTTGATGTCGTAGCGCGCCATCACCTCGTCTTCCGGTGCCTCGCCGGGCTGACCGGTGCGCAAGATGATGCGCAGGCGCGCGTTGTGGAGGGTTTCACGCACCCAGCGGGCCAGCTCCAGCCCCGAATTGTGCGATTCCATCACCACGTCGAGCAGGGTGACGGGGATATCCGGCCGTGCCGCCAGGATCTCGCGCGCTTCGGCCGCCGTGGCGGCGGAGATCATCTCGAAGCGGCGCTCCTGATAGGAGAAGTCGTTCAGCAGCAGGCGGGTCATGGCGTGGATGCCGGGATCGTCGTCGACCACCAGCACCGGCCAAGGCTGCCCCGCCCGCATGGCGGAGACGCCTGCGGGCCCGGACTTCAGCCTGAGACGTTGCTTGGGGGCACCCTGTTGCATGGCGCCATGATGCCTGGGATGGCCGTTGCGGTCAACGCAAGGGGGACGTCCCGGAGCCAATCGCGGTGTGCGCTTTGCCCTGGACGCCCGGGATGGCAATGCACAAGATGGGCCGGCGGTTGGCCAGGGGATGGATATGACGGTGGAGGAGCAGTTCCGGTTCGAATCCATGCCGCAGCCGCAGAATGCCTCTTTTGAAGTGCGCGTGTTGCGCGGGCTGTGGTTCAAGCAGGCGGCGGCGACTTTGGTCATCGCGGTGACGCTGGGCCTGGCGGCGAGCGGCTGGCAGTTGCTCTCCGACTACCGGACCATGCATGACGACGTCCGCGACGGGGCCTTGGCCCACCTGACCTTGGTGCGGGGGCTGGCGGTCGAGGCCGCCTATCAGCTGTCCTTCGAACTGGCCGGCGAAGTGGTCGGCGGCCTGGCCGGCGAGGATGCGGTGGTCGAGGCGGAACTGACCGACAATTACGGCGGCATCCTGGCGGCGGTGCGTCGCGACGCCGCGCCGACCGCCTTTCCCGCCTGGGCCGAGGCGTTGTTCGGCGACGTGGTCGTCCATCGCCTGGCGCTGGTTGCCCGCGCCCCGGACGGGGCCGCGACCGGAGTCGGCCAACTGACGCTGCGGCTGGATCCGGGGGCGCTGCTGACCCGTTACCTCGACCGGGTGGCGGCGGCGGTGTGGGGCAGCATGGCGGCGGCGGTGGCGCTGTGCGCGCTGGTGGTCGCGGTGTTCACCGCCATGATCACCCGCCCGCTGATGAACATCGTCCGCGCCATCGCCGCGGTCGATCCGTCGCGTCCCGGCGCCGTCCCGGTCGAGGCGCCGCGCCGCCATCGCCAGGACGAGCTCGGCCTGCTGGTGGCGACGGTGAATGCGATGCTCCAGGGCTCGCAGATGGGTCTCGACGGCCGCGACCGCGCCGAGTCCGAGCTGGCGGCGCTGGCCCGCAACCTGGAGCGCCGGGTCGAGGAGCGCACCGCCGCCCTGGCCCGCGAGACCGAGGAGTTGCAGCGGGCCAAGACCCAGCTGGAGATGGCCAACGCCTTCATCAGCGACGGCATCCGTTACGCCAGCCGGATCCAGAACGCGCTGCTGCCGGCCCCCGGGGCCCTGGACGCGGTGGTCGACGAGGCCGCGGTGGCCTGGATGCCGCTGGACATCGTCGGCGGCGACTACTGGTGGACGGGGCACTTCGACGGCAAGGCGGTGGTGGCGGTGATCGACTGCACCGGCCACGGCGTCCCCGGCGCCTTCATGACCGCGGTGGTGGCCTCGTCGTTGAACCGGATCCTCCACCACCACTGCCACGACGATCCCGGCGAGGTGTTGCGGGAGTTGAACCGGCTGGTGAAGACGGCCCTGCGCCAGGACCGCGAGGGCGCGATGTCCGACGACGGTCTCGACGCCGCCATCTGCGTCATCGACCGGGCCAAGGGCAGCCTGAGCTTCGCCGGCGCCAACCTGCCGCTGCTGGTCGGCGACGGCGACGGCCTGCGGGTGATCAAGGGCAACCGCGTCAGTCTCGGCTACGTCTCGACGCCGCTGGAGTGCCGGTTCACCACCCACGAGGTGGCCTTCGCCCCCGGCACCACCTTCTATCTGTTCACCGACGGGGTGACCGACCACCTGGGTGGCGAGACGCGGCGCCTGTTCGGCCGCCGGCGCGTGGAAGCGGCCTTGTCCGAGGTGGCAGCCTTGCCCCTCGACGCGCAGTTGGCGGCGCTGATGACCGCGCTCGACGCCTGGCGGGGAACCGAGCCGCGTCGCGACGACCTGACCTTCATCGCCTTCCGGCCGCTGCGGGGATAGAACGCTCGGCGCACGTTCCACCGTCATTCCCGCGAAAGCGGGAATCCATGCGTCGACGGAAATGCCTTATATTTCAGGGCCCAGCCTGCGCCGCCATGGATCCCCGCTTTCGCGGGGATGACGGACACCGTATGTGCCCCGAGCGGGGGCGAGGGCCGACTTCTTAGCCCGCTGTCGCCGCGTCCATGGCCTCGGCCACGGCCGCCTGATGCTCGGCGAGGATGCGCTCGCGTTCGGTGCGCGCGTCGTCGAGGGCTTCCTTGGCCGACTTCTTGCGCGCGGCGGCCATGTCCTTGGTCAGCTCGCGCACCGGCATCGCTTCTTCGGCCAGGACGGTGACGCGGTCCTCGGTGACTTCGGCGAAGCCGCCGGAGACGAAGATGCGGCTGCTGACCTTGGTGCCGGTGTAGACGTCGATCACCCCCGGACGCACGGTGGTGATCATCGGCGCGTGGCGGGGCAGAGCGCCGAAGTCGCCCTCGGTGCCCGGAACCACCACCATGTCGACGGCGGCGCTGATCAGCAGCTTGGCCGGCGACACCAGCTCGAAATGAATATGCTCGTCCATCGGACGCCCCTTCCCGCCTTAGGCCGCCTCGGCCGCCATCTTCTTGGCCTTCTCGAGCACCTCGTCGATGGTGCCGACCATGTAGAAGGCCGCCTCGGGAAGGTGGTCGTAGTCGCCGGCGATGATGCCCTTGAAGCCCTTGATGGTCTCTTCGAGCGACACCAGCTTGCCCGGCGAGCCGGTGAAGACCTCGGCGACGAAGAACGGCTGGGACAGGAAGCGCTGGATCTTGCGGGCGCGGGCCACGGTCAGCTTGTCCTCTTCCGACAGCTCGTCCATGCCCAGGATGGCGATGATGTCCTGAAGCGACTTGTAGCTCTGCAGGACGCGCTGCACCTCGCGGGCGATGGCGTAGTGGTCGGTGCTGACGACGCGGGGATCGAGGGCGCGCGAGGTCGAATCGAGCGGATCCACCGCCGGATAGATGCCCAGCTCGGCAATCTGGCGGCTCAACACCGTGGTGGCGTCCAGGTGGGCGAACGAGGTCGCCGGGGCCGGGTCGGTC
>JACRFY010000269.1 GCA_016212565.1 Magnetospirillum sp.
CCGCCGCACAGTGCAAAACAAGCTGTCGTCTCGGGAAATTTCGCCCAAGGCGGTGAAGATGGCCGGCCGGCAAAAGCTGGTTTCCGTATCCGCCCTTGAGGCGGTGTTCGGCACCCTGCACCCCCTGGCCGAGGCTTCACCCTCGGGGGATGAAGTTCATGGAAGCCTTCATGGAACTTTCCATGAAGCAGCCGAGGTGGTGGAACTCCGCGCCAAGGTGGCGGCAAAGGACGATATCATCGCCAGCCTGCAAAGCACCCTCGACCACGAGCGGAAAGACCGCGAACACGAGCGGGAGAATTGGCGCAAGACCCTCGAACGGACGCAGGGAAATTTGCTCGCCGCTCAGGACACCCCCACCGCTCGCGCCATCGCCGGGGCATCATTGAAACGCGACATGCCCGACGTGCCGGCCGATCAATCGAACCAAGCCACGAAGCCGAAAGTTCGTCGCGCGAAGAAAGCCGCGCGGCCGTGGTGGCGTTCGATCTTCGCCGCGTGATCCGCTCTCCCCTTGCCGGCCGCGCGCGGCCTCTTCACCGCACCTCACTCCCGTGAGAAAGTTGGGCGGGGTGCCGGGGCTTGGGGCGGCAACGCGACAGGAGCGACGGTTTGAGGTTTGGGACGACGAGCGAGGGCAACGAGTGAGGAGGAGCAAACGTCAAAGCGGAGTGAATGGAGCGTTTTGTAATTAGCAAGCTCAGCTACGCCGTTGGTTTACAACGCAGTTTTTCGTTGTAATGTAGCTGCACGCTGAGCAGGTCACGGAGCAGGGCGTAATGGCAGCCGTCGATTACGAGCGGGAAGCGTTGAGGCTCCTCGGCCTCCCACACCCCGCCGACGAACAATGTGAGAATTTTCACCACATCGGTGAGACCGAGCTTTGTGGTAGTGTCGATGCCTGCCGCGCCATCGTCGCCCGCCGGCTGGACAAAATCCGCCGCGTCCTCGGCCAAGCCCACACCCTGTCGCCCTTACCCCGCGCCCGCATCGAGGCCGAGAACTTCTTCAGCTACGGCGAGTACCTCGACGCGCTCCGCCGCATCGTCTCCATCCGCGAACGCTTACAGCGGATCGAGAACGCCGAACGCCGCCGCGACTTCGACCGCCAGCACCGCGATAACCCCACCTTCCATGCCGAACACCTTTCACCGTCACCGCTGGAGGAACGCCTGTCCGGAATGTTTGATCCTGACCGCTGCACGCCTGATTGGCCGGGCTATGTGGCGTACCTTGCGACGGTGGCTCCATCCCTATGTGAGTTTTTTTATCGCCGGCTCCCCGTCCTGATCCCCGAAGACGCGCGACGCCGCCACACCTACATCACGGGGCAATCGGGGAGCGGCAAGAGCGAACTCCTCAAGGTTCTGTTCAATGCCTACCTCCGCAGCCGCGCCCCGGTGAGCCTGGTGCTCATCGATCCCCACGGCGACATTGCCGAACAGGTGGCGCGCCTTCCCGAGGTGGCGACCTCCGGCCGATTGATCTACGTGCACCCCTACCTTGCCGAAGATCGCACGCCGACCATCAACCCCTTCGAATTGGCCGACCAGTCCGAGAAGGCCGTGCACACCACGGCGGAACAGATCGCCAGCGTGTTCGATGAACTGATGCGCCGTGCCGGACATGCCACCCTGACCGGCAACATGGGCGCGCTGCTGGTGCCGTGCATCTCCACCTTGCTTCGCCGGCCGGGAAGCAGCATCCGCGACCTTCAGACCTTCATGGACGACAAGCGCAACGGCGAGCTTGTCGAGGCGGGGTGCCGTTCTCCGGTGCAGTCGCACCGCGAATTCTTTCAGCACCAGTTCTTCGGCAAGCAATACGACAGCACCAAGGCCGCGCTCTATACCCGCATTCAAAGCCTGCTGAATTCCCCGGTGCTCTACCGCCTTCTCGTCGGCCGCTCGACGGTCAATTTGGAGGAAGCGGTGAACACGGGGAAGATCATCATCTTTGCCCTGCCCAAGGGGGAAATCGGCGCGGACACCAGTCCCACCTTCGGCAGTTTCGTGCTGGCGATGTTGCAGGGTCTGGCACTGCGGCGGGTGAAGATTCCCGAGGCCGACCGCATGCCCGTGCATGTGTTCGTTGACGAATGCCAGAACTTCCTGTCTCCCAGCGTTCAGACCATCCTCACCGAGAACCGCAAGTTCGGCCTGCACCTCACCCTCGCGCAACAGACCTTCGCCCAGGACATGGACAAGGACATTGCCGCCGCCGTGGTGGGCAACACCGCCGTCAAGATGTGCGGCATGAACGACGTGAAGACCCTGAAGCCGATGGATGAGCGCATGGCGGTTGGCCTCGACGCCCTGCAACAGCTCGGCGTCGGGCAATTCTTCGTCAAGGTGTCGGGCAACACGCCCGCCTTCAAGCTAATCGTGCCGCGCATCCGCGATCACCTCAGCGACGAGGCATGGGCGATCACCAAGGAGGCGCAGCTTCGCCACCACTACCGCCCCAACACCCCGCCGCCCGCTGAAGGCCAGCCGGAGGCCGCCATGGAGGTTTCGGACGGGCGGGGCACCCAGGCACCGCCCGCAGATTCACCGCCCCGCCAGCGGCCTCCCAAGCCGCGCAAAGTCGATTTCGTATGAGCGTCACCACCCTCACCGATACCGAATACCGCGCCCTCGATGCGCTGAGGGTCTATCGCTACCTCACGGCCGAACAGATGGTGCGGTTGAAGGTCACGGCGGCACCGTCGCATCTCTACAAGGTGCTCCGCGAGATGGCCGGCCGCAAACGGCCGTGGGTGGGCAAGATCGATCACGGCATCATGCCGGGCGTGGGGCGCATCCCGGCCGCACACTACCTCACCGAACACGGCGCCAAGGTGCTGGCCGTGGCGTTGGGGGTGGAACCGGCCGACGTGCCGTACCCCAAGGGTGCGGTGTTGGTGCGCCACGGCTTCCGGCACCGCCTCCACACTATCGATTGCGAGATTGCCGTGCGGACGTGGGCGGCCGAGCACGGGCACAGCGTTGACGATTTCTCATCCTATTTTGACGTGAGCGGTGCCAACCGCAGCAAGACCCAGCCCCGCCGCCGGGCATTGACCAAGATCGATCTTGCCGACGGGACGGGGATCATCCCGGATGCCGTCTTCCACCTCACCGACCCGGAGGGCAACCCGCGCCTGTTCGTGCTGGAAATGTACAACCAATGGCGCACCAAGCGCATGGCCGACAAGCTGGCCGAGTACCGCTACGCCATCGGGGAGCAGGCGATAGAGCGGCAGTTCGTCTATCCGCACAGCCCGCGCATTCTGGCGGTGTTCGAGGATGACAAGGCGTTGGAGCTGACGCAACGGCACCTGTCGCAGCGGGCGGACTTCGGGGCGGAGTTTTTCCCGTACTTCTTTTTCCAGACGTTGCCGGGGTTCATGGCGGACTTCCGCAATGGCTGGCGGAAGATCGGGGATACGCGGTGGGTGGGATTGTTTTAATCGAACGGCCATGGGTTGAAAAAAGGGATGGCCGAGTGTGCACCTCGGCCATCCCTCGCCCTTAAAGAAGGGAAAACGTCAGTTTTCAACGGGCGTGTCACGGGATGTGATGCGCTCGCTCACCCATGCGTCCACCTCGGACAACAGCCACGCGACACGATTGAGGCCAAGCTTGACCCGCTTGGGGAATTGGCCGGCCGCTTCGAGGCGTGAGATGTGCTGGGGTGTGTATGGGATGCCACAGACGGTCCTCAGCTCCTTCTTCGACACGAGCCGCTTGTCGTACTGAGTCATCGGATTTCTCCCTCTCGGGAGGCATCGCGATGCCTCGGTTAGGTCAAGCCGCACCGGTAGGCGGGGAAAGCGTAGGCCCGTGGCGGGCGCGAGTCGAGGGGGTGTTCCGGGCCGTAGGTAACAGGCGCGGGGCTTTTAGGTAACAGCGGAACGGGGGCGCGGTGCCAGGGACTCCGCCTTGGGCGATGGGGCGTAGGTAACGGCAGGCGCGCATGTTACCTAGATTGTTACCTAATCGGCCCCGAAAAAACCAAAAGCCCTAGCCGTTGCCGGCTAGGGCCTTGGTTTTCCACCTAAAACTTGGTGGGCGCTGTAGGATTCGAACCTACGGCCCGCTGATTAAGAGTCAGCTGCTCTACCAACTGAGCTAAGCGCCCGCAGTGGCCCCGGTGTCGAGGCGCCCTGGCGGAGGCCGGCTTTATAGGGGTTTCCGCGGCCGGGCGCAAGGGGGAAAATACCAGCGTTTCCGGGGGGATTCCCCCCGGGCGCCGGAGAGGGCCTAATACACCAGGACCTTGCTGGCTTCGGCGCATTCCGCCACGAACACGGCGGCGCCGACCACGGTCGCCTCGGGGATCAGGCCGGCCTTGGGATCCATGCCCCGCGCCATCAGGCACGGCGCGCACACCAGCAGCTTGCCGCCGGCTTCGAGGAAGATCGGCAGCAACTGGGCCAGCGGCGGAAAGTTGGCGGCGGCGACGGCGGCGACGCCGCCCGTGCCGGCCAGCAGCACCGCACTGGCCTGCAAACCGATGGTCACCTCGATATCGGCGGCCTGGGCGGCGGTGGCCATGACGAAGGGAATCGTCGCCCGCTCGGCGTCTTCGGGACCGAAGGTGCCCATGATGAGGAATTTCTGCTTCGACATGACACGACCTCGCTGAGGAAGGGTGAGCCTGTCAGGCTACGCGACCCCCACGGCGCGACCCGAGGACACTCGTCATGCGTCCCCGCCGCATTTTGCAGTGGACAAGCCTCGCCGCGCGCTACAGCCCGAATCGCTGCGCGAACTCCCGCGCCTCGCGCTCGCTGAGGCCGAAGGACGTGGCGTCGGCCATCGTCGCGCGCCCGGCCAGCAGCGCCTTGACCAGGCCCACCTCCATCCGCGACAGCCGTGCCGCTTCGAGCTGGTAGTCGCAGAACGCCTCGTGGGTCACCGGCACCCAGTCCTTCATGATCTCCAGGATCTTCTCGGCATAGACGCGGATCTCCCACTGGGCGTGGGGATCGGCGCGCAGGCGCAGGAAGTGCATCAGGTTGTGCAGGTTGGTCTGCCAGTACATCTGGGTGTAGGTCGACAGCGGCAGGCCGATGCGGGCCAGTTCGCGGGCCAGGCCGTCGGCCGCCGCGTCGACCGTCCGCCCCTCGTCGTCGGCGTTGAGCAGGCGGTGGTAGGTGGCGAAATTGTGCCGCGCATCCTCGGTCATCAGCCGCAGCACCTCGGCGGCCCGGTCGGGCGCCAGGGTCTCGCCGCGGCCCTGCTTGCTGTCGGTCGACTGCACCGCCAGCAGCGACGGGTCGGGCAGGTAGAACTCGTCGGGCAGGATCGAATAGCGCGCCGAGACCTCGTTGAGCGAGGCGGTGCGGTGGCGCACCCACTGGCGCATGACGAAGATCGGCAGCTTGACGTGCAGCTTGATCACGCAGCCCTCGAACGGGCTGGTGTGCAGGTGGCGCAGCAGGTAGCGCAGCAGGGCGCGGTCGTTGGACGTGCCCTTGGTGCCCTTGCCGTAGCTCATGCGCGCCATCTGCAACACCGACAGATCGTCGCCCATGTAGTCCTTGACGGCGATGAAGCCGTGATCGAGCAGCGGATGGTAGACGTTGAGATGCGCCTCCATCCCCGCCGCCACCGGGCGAAAGGTGCTCGAAGCCTCGCGCACGGGGGCCTCGGCGGAGTCGGGGGCTTGGGAGTCGCGGGTGGTCATCGGGGCGCCACTGCCTTTTGTAGGTTGGTGCGAGCGTTGTAACAAAATGCGGTGGCCCGCGCCACCTCAGCTACCGTATAGCCGTCGCGCGCGATTGCGGAACGTGGCCATCATGCGCCGTTCGGCCTCGGCGGCTCCCATCCGCGCCACGCCTTGCAGCAGGGCGGAGCGGAACTCGACCGCATAGTCGCCGCGCACCCGGCAGCCGCCATCGGCCAGCGGCACGAACAGCCAGAGCAGGCGGAAGCGGCGGAACGGACCGTCGGCGGCGGTGATCTCCAGCCGCTCGGGGGCGGTGAAGACCGCCTGGGAGCGGAACGCCACCTCGATGGGCCCGGCGCCATAGGCGTTGTCGACGCCGAGACGCCCCTCGGCGCGGGTCAGGATGCGGGCACGGCGGCACCAGGGGATGAAGTCGGGATAGCGCTCGATGTCGACGGCCAGGTCGAACATCTGTTGGCAGCTGTAGCGGGGGAAGTCGGCGGCGAAGCCTCCGGCCAGTGCCGACACCGGCGGCGCCTAGCGGGTCAGGTTGCGGATGTTGCGCACGAAGATGTTGAGCAGGCCGCGGATGAACGGATCGGCCTTCGACAGCTTCTCGCGGAAGGTGTCGCGGCTGACGATCACCACCGACAGGTCGGTGACCGCGCGCGCCGAGGCCATGCGCGGCTGGTCGTCGACCAGCGCCATTTCGCCGAACAGCTCGCCGCGCCCCAGCGTCGCCAGGGTAATGCCGCCCTTGATGATCTCGACCGTACCGTCCTGGATCAGGTAGGCACGGTCGCCGGAATCGCCTTCATTGAAGATCTTCTGTCCCGCGTAGAAGACCTTGCGCTCAAGAACGCGCCCTGCTTGCTGCATCGCCATGGTCCGGACCTCTTTGGGGCCACTCTACGCACAACGTCGGCCCGAGTCACCCCCCCGACTCGAATTTCATCCCCGCGAATTACTTCACTCCACCTCGGCTCGCGGGTAGACTGGCTTGGGCGGGTTCTCTGGGCAATGGATGGAAGCGGTGGTCGCTGACGACATGGTGCGGCAGATGCACAAGTTGCGGGCCTTGATGGCCCGCACGGTGGCCAATGGCTGCACCGAGGACGAGGAACTGGCCGCCGCCCGCATGGTCGGCCGCCTGATCGACGAGGTCGACGCCCGCAACGGGCCGACGCCCGACGTCAACTGGGCCGATGCCGAGCGGCGCAGCCCCGGCTACCAGGCGGCGCTGGAGAAAGGGATGCTGGCCACCCTGTTCAAGGCGGCGATCCAGGAACTGGCGCTCAACCACATCAATACCGTGTCGCCGCCGCGGCGCAAATTGGCCGGCGGGCCGGTGCAGCGGGTGGACGTGCGCGAAATGCTGGTGCCGCATCTGGCGATGATGCTGTCGGCGGCCGGCTCGACGATGGCCCGGCAGATGATCGCCGATGCGCTGGAGGAACTGATCCAGGACGGGCTGCTCCCCGAGGGGCTGTCGATCCCCATCGGCGGCTGAAGCCAGTACGGTTCCGTTAAGCAGACAACCGTTATATATCAAGTGTGTATCGTCATGGCCGTGCCTGTCGCGGCCGTCCACGCGGTGCCATTCCCGGCGGCTTATGCCGTTGTCCCGGGCGGCGAGCGACCATCAAGACGCCAAGGGGGTGTGGGGTCGTCCGCGCCTTGGTGCCTTGGTGGTGAACATGTCGCAGGCCCCTACACCCCGTCGCGGGCGCGGCCCTCGGCGATCAGGGCATCGGTCGCCGTCTCGATGCGCGCTTCCAGCGCGGCCATCAGCGTCTTGCGGTCGAGACCGGGGGCGATGGCCGGCAAGGCCTCGATGACGATGGTGCCCGGGCGCTTGAGGAAGCTGCGCCGCGCCCAGTAGAGCCCGGAGTTCAGCGCCACCGGCACCACCGGCACCTTCAGCGCCCCCGACAGCATGGCGACGCCGGAGTGATAGGGCTGACGCTCGCCGGGCGGGGTGCGGGTGCCCTCGGGAAAGACGATGATCGGGCGTCCGGCGGCCACGGCGTCCTCGCCGCCCTTGACCATCGCCTTCAGGGCCTTGGTCCCCGCCGAGCGGTCGATGGCGATCACCCCGGTCTTGGCCAGGTACCAGCCGAAGAAGGGGATCCAGGTCAGCTCGCGCTTCAGCACGTAGGCGGGGTCGTCGAGCAGCAGGTGGAAGGCGAAGGTCTCGAACGCCGATTGGTGCTTGGCGGCGATGATCGCCGGACCCTTGGGCATCGCCGCCCCGCCGCGGAACTCGTAGCGCAGGCCGCACACCGCCGCCAGCAGGGCGAGGACACCGCGCACCCACAGGCGGGCAAAGGGCACCATCACCCGGCGCGGCAGCAGCAGCAGCGGCAGATAGGCCAGCGTCAGGATCGCGGTCCACAGCTGGAACAGGACGAAAAACAGCAACGAGCGGGCGGTAGTCACGACGGTTCGGTCCTCGGCAGCAACCAATGGCGGACGATGGCGGCAAGGTACTTCGAATATTCGGTGGCGAACAGTGCCGCGGTGCCCGGCCAGCGCCACCATTGCCGGCTCTTGACCGCATCGGGGAACACCGGATGGGGGACGATGGTCGCCCGCGGCAAGGCGCGGCGGAACTCCAGCAGGCTGCGCGGCATGTGATAGCCGGCGGTCACCAGCCGCAACGAGCCGAGACGGGCCTTGGCCATGAAGGCGGCGGTCTCGGCGGCGTTGCCGACCGTGTCGTCGGCGGCGTAGCCCAGCTCGATCACCGTCTCGGAGGTGGGCAGCACGGCGTGGGACTGGCGCAGCAGTTCGTGGACCTCGACGCCGCGATGGACGCCGGAGATGAACAGGCGGTCGGCCAGCTTGGCCTCCAGCAGGGCCAGCCCGGTGGTCACCCGCTCGCTGCCGCCGGTCAGCACCACGATGGCGTCGGTGCGGGTGGCGAGGTCGGGAACGGCGTTGGGCACGGCGGCGGCAAACCACACCAGCCCGGCGGCCCAGGCCAGGGCCAGGACGGCCGTCGCTCCCA
>JACRFY010000270.1 GCA_016212565.1 Magnetospirillum sp.
CCGGTGCGCGGGTCCGGCAGCGCGTCGAACGCCTTGTCAAACCAGGACATCAGGGGGCTCCATCCTTCGCCGATAGAGCCCCCTGATGAATCCTTTTCAGCACGCGGCGCTACTCGCTTTTTTCAAATGCGATTCCCCTGCCCGGCGATCACCCCCTTTGCGCGCCGACTTGACGGCGGCACCCCCGGCGCCCTAATGTGAACATACGCTCACATCGCCGGTCGGCAGACACTGCCCCCGGAACCAAGGGGGCCGATCATGGGTGACGGTTTGATGCTCGCCGCCATTCTTGCCCTCGTGGTGATGATCGGCACCCCGATTGCCGCCGTCGCCGGTCTGGTCATGGCGCGACGGCTCGATGGCGAGGTGCGGACGCTGCGACGCCGCCTCGGAGCCGCCGAACTGGCCCTGGCACGGCTGGGGGACGAGGGGCAACGCCCCGCTCCGCCGCCCCCGGCGGTGAAGGCCCCCGCCCCTTCTGCCGCCGAGCCGCCGGTCGCGCCGCCGCCGGCCGAGGCATCGCCGCCGCGGATGAGCACCGAGCGGTTGCTCACCGAGCGCTGGCTGGTGTGGCTGGGGGGCATCACCCTGGCCCTCGGCGGCGCCTTTCTGGTCAAGTTTTCGGTCGAACAGGGGTGGCTGGTTCCCGCCGTCCGCGTGATGCTGGGGGGCCTTGCCGGCATCGGCGCGGCCGGTCTCGGCCATTGGCTGTCGCGGCGCCCGGCACTCGCCGGCGGCGGCGTGTGGCATGTGCCGCCGGCCCTGGTCGGCGCCGGCGCGGCGATGGTCTTCGCCAGTCTCTATGCCGCCTACGGCCTTTACGCGCTGATCGGCCCCCTGGCTGCCTTCGCCGGCCTGGCGCTGACCGCGGCGGCGACGGTGGTGCTGTCGCTCGGCCACGGCCCGTTCGTCGCCCTGCTCGGCCTGCTCGGCGCCTTCGCCGTACCGCTGCTGGTGCGCTCGCCGGAGCCCGATGCGGCCGGGTTGTTCGCCTATCTGCTGATCCTGTCCGCCGGTGCCCTGGCCCTGCTGCGCTGGCGGCAATGGTGGTGGCTGGCGCGGGTGACCCTGGCCGGCGCCGCCGGCTGGATCGTGCTGTGGCTGGCGATGGCCTGGCGTCCCGGCGACGAGGCGGTCCTCGGGCTGTTCCTGTGCGCGCTGTTCGGTCTCTTCGCCGCCTTCCGCCGCGGGGTGCCGGGCGTGGCGCCGTTTGCCCATGCGGTCGACGCGCCGATGGTGCGCCAAGTGGTCGCCGTCGCCGCCGCGGTCGTCGCCGCCCTGGCGGTGCCGGTGGTCGACACGGCCGGCTACAGCCCCATGGCCGTGGCCCTGCCCTTCGCCGTCGCCGCCGCCTTCCTGGCCTTCGGCTGGCGCGATCCGGTGTTCGACCGGGTGCCGTGGCTGGCCGCCGCCCTGGCGGTGCTGGTCCTGGCCGGCTGGGATGCCGGCCTGCCCGACCTCGACACCGTGGCGGACATCCTGGAGCGGCCGCTGCCCCACGAGGCGGCGCGCTTCGTCTCGACGGCGCTGGCCGCCGCCGCCCTGTTCGCCGCCGCCGGCTTCATCGCCGCCGGACGCTGCGCCAGGCCGTGGCGCTGGGCGGCATTGTCGGGCGCGACACCGCTGGCGATCCTGGCGGTAGCCTATTGGCGGCTTTCGACGGTGGCCAGCGGCTGGCATTGGGCCGGCGGGGCGGTGGCGTTGGCCGCGCTGCTGCTTGCCGCCGCCGAGCGCATCGGCCGCCGCCGCGACGAGGACGGCATGGACGGCGCGTTGGCCGCCTACGCCATCGCCGTGCTCGGTGCGCTGGCCCTGGCCGCCACCTTCGCCCTGGAAGAGGCGTGGCTGACCGTCGCCCTGGCGCTGATGGTGGCCGGCACCGCCTGGGTCGACCAGCGCCTGCGGGTCGCCGGCCTTCGCCGCGTCGCGCTGCTGCTCGCCGCCGCGGTGCTGATCCGTCTCGCGCTCAACCCGTACATCCTGGATTACCCGATCGGCGATCGGGCGGTGGTCGACTGGCTGCCCTATGGCTACGGGATTCCCCTGGCCGCCTTCGCCGTCGCCGCCCGGCTGTTCCGCCGCACGGCCGACGACGTCCTGGTCGCCGTGCTGGAGGCGGGCACCATCGCCTTCGCCGTCCTGCTGGTCAGCCTGGAAATCCGCACCCTGACGGTGGGCAGCCTGGCGGCGGCCGGCGGCTATTCCCTCGCCGAGCGCAGCCTCGATACCATCGCCTGGCTCGGCGGCGCCGCGCTGCTGTTCGTGATCCATGCCCGCAACGGCCGTTGGGTGCCGTTGCGCGGCGGCCAGGCGCTCCTCGTCCTCGCCACCGCCCAGGCGGTCTATTTGCAGGCCTTGTTCGGCAATCCGCTGCTGACCGGCGCGGCGGTGGGCGAAACGGCGGTCCTCAACCAACTGCTGCCGAGCTTCGCCGCCCCGGCCCTGCTCTATGCCCTTCACGCCCGCGTGGCCCCGACCGTGCCGTCCTGGACGCGGACGGCCTGCGCGGCGCTGGGGCTCGGTTTCGCCTATCTGTGGGCCCTGCTGGAGCTGCGCCATGCCTTCGTCGGCAGCCATCTGCGGACCGGTGCCGTCGGCCAGGCCGAGCAATGGGCGTATTCCGCCCTCACCCTGCTGGGCGGCGTCGCGATCCTGGTCGGTGCCATCCGCCGGAACGCGACCGGCTTCCGCCGCGCCGGCCTCGCCGTGGTGCTGGTGGTGGTGGCGAAGGTGTTCCTGGTCGACCTGTCGCAGACCTCCGGCCTGTGGCGCGCCCTGTCGGTCCTCTGCCTGGGGGCAACCCTGGTGGGGATCGGCTGGCTGTATCGCCGCTTTGCCCAATGGGGCGAGGCGCCGCGGTAGCCGGCATCGGATGGGGACGAAACCGTCCGCCGGGTGCACAATGACCGTCCCCGTCGCTTTGGAGCCGCGCCGATGAGCGCCCCTCTTCCGGTCATCCACGACTTTTCCGCCCACGGCAACGATCCCGGCCGCTATTTGCGCCTGCCCGACGACTGGTGGATCGCCAGCACCGACGTGGTCGGCAGCACCGGACTCGCCGCGCAGGGGCGCGACCGCGACGTCAACTTCGCCGCCGCGGCCGCGGTGGCGGTGCTGTCGGCCGCCGCCTCGCGCCCCCCCGAGCCGGCCGCCTGCCAATTCGGCGGCGATGGCGCCTTGGCCGCGGTACCGCCCGAATGCCGCGCCGCGGCCGAGGCCGCCCTCGCCGCCCTGGGCCATTGGGCCGAGCACGACATCGGCGTGCCGCTCCGCGTCGGCCTGGTGCCGGTGCGGGCACTGAGCGAAGCCGGGCTCGACGCCTATGCCGCCCTGCACGATTTCGGCAACAACAACGCCTTCGGCCTGTTCATCGGCGCCGGCATTCCGGCGGCCGAGTCCTGGGTCAAGGCCGACAGCCGCTGGCGTGTCGCCACCCATCCCGGCCCCTTGCCGGGGCTGGAGGGGGTGTCGTGCCGCTGGCGGCCGGTGCCGGCCAGCCGCGGCGTGGTGCTGTGCGTGATCGTCGAGCCGGTCGATCCCGGCCCCCAGGGCATGGCGGCGCTGACCCGCGTCCAGGCCGCCCTCGAAGCCATCGTCCCCACGCAGGTGGCGGCGCCCTTGGGCGATGGCGGGCGGCTGGTCCCCCGCCCGGTCCCCACCCTGCACGCCCTGGCCCTGGAGGTCCGCACCGAGCCACCGGCCCGCCGCCCCTGGCGCGCCGTCAAGGCGCTGGCCGGTGCCGCCATCCTGGCCGCGGTGCACCGCCTGGGCGGCAGGCTCGGATCCCTCGACGTCGACGCCTACCGCCGCGCCTGCGCCACCCGCTCGGACTACCGCAAGCAGGCCGGCGGCCCGCGCCTGGTGCTGGACGTCACCCGCGACGAGGCCCGGCGCATCGAGGCGATGCTGGCTGCGGCCGAGGCCTCCGGCGGCATCCGCTACGGCACCGCCACCGCCGCGGCCACCACCATGACCTGCCTGGTCGGCGACTTTGCCGCCGACCGCCACATCCATTTCGTCGACGGCGCCGGCTTGGGCTTCTGGCGCGCCTCGGTGGCGTTCAAGGCCAAGCTGCACCAATAGGGCGCCGAGCCTCAAATCCGAGGCACGGCACTCCTGCGAGCATTGAGCGAGCGGCCAAGCGGGCGGAGGCCCGCGCCCGGCGAGGGCCAAAGATGAAACCAGAGCATCGTGCGCCATATTTGGCGCTCGATGCTCTAGAAAAAACCCCGCCCCCCGTGAGGGGAGCGGGGCCATTCTCGGCGGCCGTCGGTCTGGTTTACCACTTGACCTGTTCGATGTTGTCGAAGGAGATGACCTCCTCGCCGCTCGACGTGCTGACGTGGATCTCGCCGTCGAAGTCCTGGCCGAGGTTGATCTCGCCATGGTTGGTGCCGTCGACGGTAAAGGTCCACCCCGCCTGGGTGGCGTTGTTGTCGTAGGTGACGACGAAGGTTCCGCTCTCGCCCGACAGGTCGAGGACGTCGGTCCAGTTGCAGCCGCTGCCGCCGTCGATGGTGTCGTGGCCGTCGCCGAAGTCGAACAGGAAGGTGTCCGACCCCTCGCCGCCATACAGGGTGTCGTTGCCGGCCCCGGCATCGATGGTGTCGTTGCCGTCGCCGCCGTAGATGGTGCCGGCCCCGGCCCCGGCGGTGATCACGTCGTTGCCGCCCCCGGCGCTGATGTAGTCCCAGTTGTCGCCGACGGCGATGGCGTCGTCCCCCTCGCCGGTACCGATGCTGGTCCAGGCCGAGGCATTGGCGTCACCGGCAGAGATGGTGTCCTCGCCATAGCCGCCGCTGATCGAGGTCATGCCGTCGCCGGCCGTCAGGGTATTGTCGCCATCGCCAAGGCTGATGGTATCCCAATCGTTGCCGGCGGTGACGGTGTCGTTGCCGTCGCCGCCATAGATGGTGGTGCTGCCGGAGGTATCGGCGTTGCCGACGCTGACGGTATCGTTGCCGTCGCCGGCGTTGACGTAGTCCCAGTTGTCGCCGGCAAAGATCTTGTCGTTACCACCGTCGCCGCTGATCTTGGCATAGGCCGTGCTGGCCTCGCCGGCATTGATGAGATCGTTGCCCTCGCCGCCATAGAGGCTGGTCCAGCCGTCGCCGACGACGATCTGGTCGTTGCCGCCGCCGGTGGAAACGGTCGTCCCGTTGTCGCCCATGACGACGGTGTCGTTGCCGTCGCCGGTATTGACATAGTCCCAGCCGGATCCGCCACTGATCTGGTCATTGCCGTCGCCGAGGCAGATCTGGCTGTAGCGGCCGCTGTCGGCATCGCCCACGACGACCTTGTCGTGGCCGTCACCCGTGCTGATGCGGTCGTAGTAGTTGCCGGCGACGATGCTGTCGTTGCCGTCACCGCCGCTGACCGACGATTCCCAACCCCAGTCGGTGCCGTTGCCGAGCGTCTGGGTGTTGGAATAGCTCACCGTCTCGTCGACGTTGTCGACCTGGACCGCCAGTTGGATGGTTTCACTTTCGCTGCCCGCGGTGGCCTGGACCACCACGTCGTAGACGTTGTTGCCGCCCGCGTCGGCCGCCGCCTCGTAGTTGGGGGCGGTGACGAAGTGCAGGTTACCGTCGCTGTCGACGGTGAACTTGGCCGCATCGGCGCCACCGACGATCTCGTAGGCAACCGAAGCACCATTGGCGTCCAGCGTCGTGTTGACGCTGCCGGCGAGGGTCGAGCCCTCGACCGTCTCCAGGGTCGCGGTGGCGTCGGCGGTCACGGTGCTGCCGCCGCCCTCATCGCCGTCGCCGGAGCCGTCGTCCTCTTCGACCGGCGGCAGGTCGACGGTGACGGTGGTGTTGCTGGTGGCGATCGAGGTGCCATCCACCGAGGTGGCGGAAATGGCGATGCTGAAGTCCTCGGTCACCGTGTTCGGCACGTGCATGGTCAGGCCGGCCAGGGCGCTGGCATCGACGGTCCACGTATCGGTGGCGGCGTCGTAGGTGCCGGCGCTCAGGGTCACGTCCTCGGGCAGGCCGCCGATGGTGACCGTGCCGAGATGCTCGGAGCCGTCGGTGTCGGTCAGGCCGACCGAGACGTCGAGGGCATACACGGTCTCGGTGCCCGCCGCGCCCTGGCTGATGTCGGCCGGGTTGGCGCCCACCGAACCGATGGCGTAGGTGGCATCGGCGAACTGCAACTTCTCGACATTGGTGACCGTGTCGGTGCCGTCGCGGTTCGAGACCAGGTCGCGCACCGTGTAGGTGCCGTCGTTGTTGTTGGTGATGATGTACTGGTCGCGGGCGCCGTAATAGACGGCGATGTCGTTGTCGCCGAGATCGCCCGAACCATCGGTTCCGGTACCACCGTCGACCCGGTCGTTGCCGGCGCCGCCGGCCAGGACGTCGCCGCCCTTGCCGCCATAGAGACTGTCGGCTCCGGCGCCGCCGAGCAGAATGTCGTTCTCGGCCCCGGTGCTGATGGTGTCGTTGCCGGCCCCGCCGCTGGCGAAGTCTTCGCCGGTATTGCCGGTGATGACGTCGTTGCCGGCGGCACCGAAGTAGTTGCCGTCCTTGCCGGCCACACCTTCGGTCAGCGACGAATTGTCGCCCTGCTTGGCGGAGTAGATGTACTCGATCCCATCGTCGTACTGGAACTCGGGGTTGAGTTGCAAAGTCTCGACGCCGTCGAAGGTCAGGGTGCTGCCGTCGCTCAGGGTAATCACACCGGCCGCGCCCGACGAGAACGAGATCGACTGGCTGCTGGAACTATAGGTGTACGAACCGCTGGTCATGCTGATGTTGAACTGCGACGGATCGGTGATCATCCCGTCCGAGCCCATCAGCATGATCTGGTCGCCCTTGACCGCCGAACTGCTGGAGTAGCTCGAATTGCTGCCGCCGTGGAAGACGTCGTTGCCGCCGCCAAGTTCCATCACATAGAGGTCGTTGCCGCCACCGGCGTCGACGGTGTCGTTGCCGGCACCGCCGACCATCAGGTCGCCGGTGCTGCCGCTGACGATGGTGTCGTTGCCGGCGCCGCCGAACAGACGGTTGTCCGAGCCGCCCGAGCCGTAGATGCGGTCGTTGCCGGCGCCGCCGTCGACATAGTCCTCGCCGCCGGTGTTGGTGCCCAGGTTGCTGGCGGTATAGCCGCCCAGCAAATCGTCGCCCGAACCGCCGATGATCGAGTCGAAGCCCGAAGTGCCGATGATGGTCAGCCCGGCGGTGTCGTCGACCAGACTCTGCTCGCCCTCACCCAGGGTGGCGGTGAGCGTCGGCGCATCGGCGGTGGCCGTCACCGTCACGGCGACGGTGTGATCGGTGGTGCCGCCGAAGGCGTCGGTGGTCCGCACGGTGAAGCTGTCGCTGCCCGACCAGTTGCTGTCGCTGGCGGTGAAGGTGTAGTTGCCGCTGCCGTCGACGGTCAGCGCACCATGGTGGCTGCCCGAGTCCGAGACCACCGCATAGCCGGTGACGGCGGCGTCGCCGTCGCTGGCGGTGATGTGCCCCTGGACCACGGTGTGGGCCGCGGTGGTGCTTTCCGCACCGCTGGCCGACAGGCCGGTGGCGGTGGCTTCATGGTAGTCGATGGCGCCGACATTGACCCGCACCACCTGGGTGGTGGTTTCGCCATGGCGGTCGGCGACCGCGACGGTGAAGCTGTCGGTGCCGACATAGCCCGAGGCCGGCGTGTAGGTGAAGGTGCCGTCGGGGTTGACGACCACCGCACCATGGGCCGGACCGCCGTTATCGGCGACGGCGTAGTCGATGGCGTCGCCGGCATTGGCGTCGCTGGCGCCGATCGAGCCGTTGAGCGCCGCATCGCGGCCGGTGGCCAGGGCGACCTCGTCATCGGCGGCCGGCGCCGTATCGGCGACGATCGGGGTGACGGTGGTGCTCAACGACGCCGAAGCGGTCACCGAGGCTGCCGCGCCATCCTGGGCAATGGCATCGACATGGAAGTCGAGCGGGCCGCTGAAGCCGGCCGGCGGGGTCATCGACAGCGTACCGCTGCCGGCGACCGAGAAGCTGCCGTCGCCGTTGGCGGCGATGACATGGCCGTCGGCATCGGTCAGCGTCGTGCCCGCGGGCAGACCGACGATCTTGACCGACAAGCTTTCGCTGCCGTCGGCATCGGTGGCTGCCGCATTGACGGTCAGCGGATAGGTGACGGTGCCGGCCGATTCGGTGATCTCGACCGTGAAGTTGGCGTCGTTGAAGTCGCGATCGCCGCCGGTGTGGATGTCCTCCCAGTTCTGGTTGCCGGCATCGGCGCTGCTGTCGCGCAGTACATTGGTGTCGCCGGCATTGAGCGACTTGTCGCTAAACAACACATTGGCGCCGCCGTCACCGACCAGGGCGGTGCCGTTGGCATCGACGGCTTGCCACACCCCGCCGCTCTCGCGGAAGGTCACGGCCGCGCCGTCACCGAGCCCGGCGGTGGCGTGGCCATCGCCGTTGGGGATGATGAAGAAGCCGACGCGGTCGGGGTCGACCCCCGCCAGGGTGACGTTGGTGGTCGCGCCGGTGGCGTGGTCCTTGATGTCCTCCCAGATCACGCCGCCGGTGGTCGGGTTCCCCTCGGCATCCATGATGTAATAGCCGTAGGTGTTGTGGTACCCGGCCGAGGCATCCTGGTTGGTGACGCTGATGGTGATGTCGCCCTGGTTGTGCACCGCGGTGCCCAAAGAGGCGCTGATCGCCGGCGTGTCGGTGACCGCGGTGACGTCGATCACCGCCGAGGCCTGGGTGGTGGTGGTGCCGTCGCTGACCGTGTAGGTCAACGGAGCATTGCTGCCGCTCCAGTCGTCGTTGGGGGTGAAGACGAACCCGGCCACCCCGTCGACCGTCGCCGCCGCGAAGGTGCCCGCCGACGAGGACAGGTTGGAGACCGACAGCGTCTCGCCGTCGGCATCGCTGGCAGTGCCGAGCAGGCTGGCGGTGGAGATGAACGTCCCGGTGTCTTCGGCGGTGGCGCCGAGATCGACCGCGCCCGACACCACCGGCCCGTCGTTGGAACCGGTGACGGTGAAGCTCGCCGTCGCCGTGTCGCTGCCGCCATGGCCGTCGCTGATGGTGTAGTTGAAGCTGACCGTGGCGCTCTCGCCCGAATCCAGCCCCTGCATCGCCGCCCCGGGGGTGAAGCTGAGGTTGCCGTCGGCACCCAGGGTCAGGGTGCCCTGGCCGGCATCGGCCATCTGCACGCCGGTGATCGACAGGGTGTCGCCGTCGACGTCGCTGTCGTTGCCGAGCAGGCTGGCCTTGCTGATGGTCAGGGCGCTGTCTTCATTGGTCGACGCCGCCAAGGCGTCGTTGACCGCATCCGGCCCGTCATTGACCGACACAACGTCGATCACCGCCGAGCCCTGGGTGGTGGCGGTGCCGTCGCTGACCGTGTAGGTCACCGCGACGTTGTCGCCGGTGTAATTGGCATTGGGGGTGAAGACGAACCCGGCCACCCCATCGACCGTTGCCGCCGCGAAGGTGCCCGCCGACGAGGACAGGTTGGAGACCGACAGCGTCTCGCCGTCGGCATCGCTGGCAGTGCCGAGCAGGCTGGCGGTGGAGATGAACGTCCCGGTGTCTTCGGC
>JACRFY010000267.1 GCA_016212565.1 Magnetospirillum sp.
AACCTCGCCACTCTGCGCAAACTGGCCCTCAACATCCTCAACCGCGCCCGTCCCGGCATCTCGGTGCGCCGAAAGCGCAAACGATCAGGATGGTCCAACGACTTCGCCCGGTCCATCCTCGGCCAAATGCGATGACCGTGCGCCTTCCCGCCCGTCGCCTTGACTTGGGCGGCAAACCTCGTACAGTCCCCCGCTCCCACCGGTTTCGCATTGCAAGAGAGCCCGCCATGGTCGCCATCACCCTTCCCGACGGCAAGGTCCGCAGCTATCCCGGCCCGGTCACCGGCCTCGACGTCGCCACCGACATCGGCCCCGGCCTGGCCAAGGCGGCGCTGGCGGTGCGGGTCGACGGCGAGATGCGTGACCTCAAGGCGGGGCTCGACCGCGACTGCGCCCTGGCCATCGTTACCGCCAAGGACGCCGACGCCCTCGAGCTGCTGCGCCACGACGCCGCCCACGTGATGGCCGAGGCGGTCAAGGAGCTGTATCCCGAGACCCAGGTGACCATCGGCCCGTCGATCGAGAACGGCTTCTATTACGACTTCGCCCGCCCGACCCCCTTCACCCCCGAGGACCTGGAGCGCATCGAGGCGCGCATGCACGAGATCGTCGCCCGCGACGAGCCGATCGCCTGCGAGGCCTGGGACCGCGACGCGGCGGTGGCCTTCTTCGAGTCCTTGGGCGAGAAATACAAGGCCGAGATCATCGGCTCGATTCCCGCCGGCCAGACCATCACCCTCTATCGCCAGGGCGCCTTCATCGATCTGTGCCGCGGCCCGCACCTGCCCTCGACCGGGCGGCTGGGCAAGGCCTTCAAGCTGATGAAGCTGGCCGGAGCCTACTGGCGCGGCGATGCCAGGAACGAGATGCTGCAGCGCATCTACGGCACCGCCTGGTTCGACAAGAAGGACCTCGACGCCTACCTGACCATGCTCGAAGAGGCGGAAAAGCGCGACCACCGCCGCCTGGGCCGCGAGATGACCCTGTTCCACCAGCAGGAAGAGGCGGCCGGCAGCGTGTTCTGGCATCCCAAGGGCTGGACGCTGTACCGGGCGGTCGAGGGCTACATGCGCCGCCGCCTGGAGGCCAACGCCTACGTCGAGGTCAAGACCCCGCAACTGGTCGACTTCTCGCTGTGGGAGGCCTCGGGCCACGCTGACAAGTTCGCCGAGAGCATGTTCACCATCACCACCCAGGACGACCGTCACCTGGCGGTGAAGCCGATGAACTGCCCCTGCCACGTGCAGATCTTCCGCCAGGGCATCAAGAGCTATCGCGACCTGCCGCTGCGCATGGCCGAGTTCGGCTCCTGCCACCGCTACGAGCCCTCGGGGGCGCTGCACGGCATCATGCGGGTGCGCGCCTTCACCCAGGACGACGCCCACATCTTCTGCACCGAGGATCAGATCACCGCCGAGACGGTCGCCTTCTGCCAGTTGCTCAAGGAGGTCTACAGCGATTTCGGCTTCACCGACGTGCGCGTCAAGTTCTCCGACCGCCCGGCCAAGCGCGCCGGCAGCGACGAATCGTGGGACAAGGCCGAGGCGGCGCTGTCGTCGGCGGCGGCCGCCGCCGGGCTGGAGACGACGCTCAATCCCGGCGAGGGCGCCTTCTACGGCCCCAAGCTGGAATTCGTGCTGCGCGACGCCATCGGCCGCGACTGGCAATGCGGCACCCTGCAGGTCGACATCGTCCTGCCCGAGCGCCTCGACGCCGCCTACACCGCCGAGGACGGCTCGCGGCGCCGGCCGGTGATGCTGCACCGGGCGATCCTCGGCTCGTTCGAACGCTTCCTCGGCATCCTCATCGAGCACCACGCCGGCCGGTTCCCGATGTGGCTGGCCCCGGTTCAGGTGGTGGTGGCGACCATCGTCTCCGATGCCGACGCCTTCGCCACCGAGGTGGCGGCGACGCTGCGCGCCCGCGGCCTGCGGGTCGAGACCGACCTCCGCAACGAGAAAATCAATTACAAGGTGCGCGAGCATTCGGTGGCCAAGGTGCCGATCCTGCTGGTCGTCGGCAAGCGCGAGGCCGAGCAGGGCTCGGTGGCGATGCGGCGTTTGGGCAGTCCGGACCAGGAAGTGCTTGCGCTGGATGCGGTTGTGGATAAACTCTGTGCCGAAGCCATGCCCCCGGCCTGATCCGGGGGTGGGTGCGGAGCGAGGATTTCGCCCACGGGGGAATCGTTGGGGCGATCCTTCGCGTGGCATTAGACAAGGGAGAAGGTTTCATAGCTAGACCGCCGATGCAGACGCCGCCCAAGAACGATGGGCCTCGCGTCAACAGAGAGATCGATGCCCGTTCCATTCGACTGGTGGGCGCCGACGGGGAAATGATCGGAGTCGTCACCCTGCGTGAAGGCTTGACCATGGCCGAAGAGGCCGGGTTGGATCTGGTCGAGGTCTCGCCGAATGCCGAGCCGCCGGTCTGCAAGATTCTGGATTTCGGAAAGTTCAAGTACGAGATTCAGAAGAAGAAGAACGAGGCGCGCAAGAAGCAAAAGGTGATCGAGGTCAAGGAGATCAAGCTCCGCCCGAACATCGACGACCATGACTACGAAGTCAAAATGAAGAACATGCGCAAGTTCCTCGAGGAGGGCGACAAGGTCAAGGTGACCCTTCGCTTCCGCGGCCGCGAGCTTGCCCACCAGGACATCGGCATGAAGGTGCTGGAGCACGTCCGCGACGATCTGGAGGATCTGGGCAAGGTCGAGCAGATCCCGAAGATGGAGGGACGGCAGATGGTGATGGTGATCGCGCCGCGGTAAATGGCGCGATCATGATTTCCCATGTTGCGGCGACCGGCGCTTTGCGCTAGTCTCCGCGCCTCCAAAGCGACCCCAGCCTTTTTCTTGCGGAGAGGTGCCAGAGCGGTCGAATGGGCCGGTCTCGAAAACCGGTGTGGGGGTAACTCCACCGTGGGTTCGAATCCCACCCTCTCCGCCATTCCTGCGGTAAGCCGCAGGAATACTAAGTTCCGAGCATTCCGATTGGTGTGAACGCCCCCTGTGATACACGGGGGTGATCCACACATGCTCGGCGCAACCTGCGTCAAACGCCATCCTAGGACGGGCGGCTACTACTTCCGACGCCGCGTTCCCGACCATCTCAAGCCCACCATCGGCACCGTCGAGATCATCAGGTCGCTGGCGACCAAATCGCTCGATGAAGCCAAGCGACGCTCCCGCACCCTTGCTGACGCCACGGACGCACTGTTCGAAGAGGCTGAAGGGCTTCAGTCACAGCATATGCGCTTCAGGCGGATTTTTGGTTGAGTAAATCCAAAGCATGTCCGAGGAAATTCGCAAATTAAATTTGCCATCAATCCCGAACTCTAGCGAATCGCCCCAATCGCATGCGGAACTGATTGCTCTTCCAACGCAGATTTCATCCACAAGAGACTTTCTGCATGGAGATGGCTCCATCATGTTTTTAAGGCATTGAAATTCACCGGATTTTTCTTGGGCAAAAATTTGATTCCTTGAGTGGTGAATTTTATCAATTCCTATTGAAACCCAATAAGGAGGATCGAGGGTAACTATTACGGAGTTGTCCGTCGCCTTCAGTCCAACAACATTCTTTCCAACAACATTATTTACAAGCTCTGAAAACGACGATATCCACCGCTCTTCGCCAAATTCATACCGCTGACTTTCCTTCTTGCGACGCCACATTTCCTCGAAACCATCGGTCAACTTAAACCCGAAATCATATAAGTTTGGGGCTTCGAATAACCCGTTGGTAGATATCGCAATTCGCTTCTGAAGCGCCCCAAGCACTCGATTCAGCATGGAGAGGATTTGATGTCGTTCCAGCTTATCGCTTTCGGGACGATACGGTGGAATTAGCATAAGATTTGCTGCCGATGCCCAAGGCTCACATCCCTCGGAGAACCCAGAAGAGCAAATTACTATGCCAACATAATGCCGACCACCGCCGTACTGGTTCATTGCCTTTACGACGGAATCCCATTCCTGCACATCTCCCGGAGAGGCGGCTTTTGAATAATCTTTGCAGCTAATCAACAAAGTTATGCCGCCAATATCGGCAACGATAACATCAACCTCTTTCTTCGGTGGACCCGAGAATGACGCAAGTTCTGGGTGATGTGTTGAGGCGACCTTGACGACCTTGTTGTGTTCAATCCGCGCATTGGCAATGTGCTTGTGCGCAGTTGCAAAAACCTCTTCTTCGAACTTATTCTTGAATTTCATCGGAATACCTTTTCGCCTGTAACTAAAATAGACCCAGGTAGCAGGTTTTTCGCGTACACCTTCCTAAGCCCGCTCTCTTCCCGCACGACAAAAACAGCATCCTCAGTGACGCTAAAGACCTTCGCTCCTATTTGCTTTCTGATGGCTTTTTTTCCAAATCTTGTAACCTGAACTTCAAGAACTTTTTTCAATAGATAATGACCGGATTCGAGAGGCTCCGCAGAGAATATGTCCAAATCTCCAGTGTATATGATGGACCCAACTTCATCGTTTACTATAGATCGCCACTCATCTCCCGAGAGGGAGTTGTGCAAATCTTCAGGGTCGATGGAGCGACCGCTGCCATCTACCAATATGAACTGACTAGGGGGTGCAGACATTTATTTTCCCTTATGCTCAGGAATGTTTGCCAACATCGCCTTGCGAGCCTCCTCGCTGAGAAGATGGGAGGGGGTCTTCTTGCTTCCTTGCACGTCAATGAGCATAGGCTTGCCGTCTGCGCCCAAACCGATTACGTAGCCTGGGTCGCCCTCCAAGCAGAGAACCTTGATATGGGCTTCACAGGAAGGGCAATACACAGATTTTTCCTGCATTGGTGGCAGTATGGTTACCGTCCCACCACAGTTACACTTTAGCTGGAAAGGTTTTCCGCTCTCCATGGCGGCTCCCGCGACGAATGTATACAAATCATATTTTACGTCGCTCATGACGTTCTCCGCTGAGTAGGTGCTGCTCGAAGCATAGTAGCCCAAGAAGCGAGCGCCTCTGAGTTGAATCGGTTAAATGATTGCGATGCATATCGCATCACTCAAATCTGGTTCCGAAGGAAATCTTGCGGACCTCAAGCGCCAGCGCCGCCAAGCTGTACCCCGTCCCGTAGCTGTCCCCCACGGTACGCCCCGCGTGATCCCTCAGCACCTCCGCCATCTCGCGGGAGACGCCGCAGTTTCGGCAGGCGTCCTTAAATGTGTGTCGGAAGCTATGAAAGACCTTCTGGGGTGAGGTGATGCTGAGTTTGGTCAGGAACCGACCGAACCACTTGCTATAGGCGGTGGTGCTCTTCGATCGTGTCCCGAGGCGTGGTGTAACAGCGCGTTGGCCGTCGTGATTTCCGGCGGGCTTGGCCGGGATGGTCATGCCGCCGCGACGGGCAGGCAGACGAGAGGATCATCGCCCACCGCGGCGACGGATTCCAGGGTCATGTATCGGCTGCGCTGAACGGCCCATTCGTCGTTCTGCTCCAAGAGGATGGCGCCGATCAAGCGGGTGATGGCCTTCGGGCTGAAATCGATCCACTGGATCGATTTCTTGACGCCCTCAGCGTTGGGGAAGATGCCGACCACCTCGGTGCGGCGCTTGATCTCGCCGTTGAGCCGCTCGATGGGGTTGGTGGAGTGCAGCTTGGTACGGTGGGTGGTCGGGAAGTCCATGTAGGCCAGCACGTCGGTTTCGGCCTCGTCCATCAGGGCGGCCAGCTTCGGCACCCTGGGGCGGAGCTGGTCGGCGACCTGGCGCCATTGGTCGCGGGCGGCCTTGGCGTCGTCCTGGGCGAAGGCGGTGCCGATGAAGGCCGAGACGACGCGCCGGCCCTGCCGACCGGCCGGACGTGCTGCCGACCCGCGAAGGCGAAGAGGGGGCCGCCGCTGGCCGCCGGCCTGCCCGCTTGGCGATGGCGCCGGCCTTGACGGTCAGTGCTTGGAGGCGGACCGTGTGGGGGCCGATTGCCTCTCAAGGCGGCAAGACCTGCAGGCGCCCGAGATCCGATGCGGAGTCGGTCATGGGGGTGGTCCTTGGTTGGAGAGCGGATTGGGAGCGGATAGGGGGGCGATTGAGGCTCGGACGGAGCGGCTCGCCGTAATGTAGGTACGTGCCTACAACCCCTTGAGCGGGAGGCGGATGTTGGTGTAACCTGCCAGCGTAATGCGATGAGGTGCCGCGATGACGATCACCACCCTGTCCAGCCGGGAGTTCAACCAGGATGCCAGCCGGGCCAAGAAGGCGGCCCGGAACGGCCCGGTCTTCATCACCGATCGCGGCCGGCCGGCCCATGTGCTGCTGACCATCGAGGACTATCAGCGGATGGTCGCCGGATCGGCCAGCATCATCGACATGCTGGCGATGCCCGGTGTCGAGGACATCGATTTCGCCCCGCCCCGCGCGGCGGTTGTCGCCCGGCCGGCGGACTTGTCCTGATGTACGTGCTCGACACCAACGTGGTTTCGGAGCTGCGCAAGGCGAAGGCGGGCAAGGCGGACCGCAACGTGACGGCCTGGGCGGCCACCGTGCCGCCGGGCAGCCTGTACCTGTCGGCGATCACCATCCTGGAACTGGAGACCGGCATTCTGCTGGTCGAACGCCGCGATGCGACCCAGGGGGCGGTTCTCCGCGCCTGGCTGGACGATCACGTTCTGCCGGCCTTCATCGGCCGCGTCCTGGCGGTCGATACGGCGGTGGCGCAGCGCTGCGCCCGCCTTCATGTTCCCGACCCCCGCAGCGACCGCGATGCCCTGATCGCGGCAACGGTCCTGGTGCATGGCATGACGGTGGTGACGCGGAACGTGGCCGATTTCGAGCCGACCGGGGTTCGCATTCTCGACCCATGGGCTCCTCTCTCACGCGATTGAGGGTCGGTTCGGGCCGATGGTCAGGCGCCGGTAATCGGCGCCTCCCGAACGGTCCTCCGTCATTCGGGGGCAAGGATTTTCAGGCGGTAGCCAATGCCGGCCTCGGTGACGATCAGCCGCGGGCGTGCCGGGTCGGCTTCGATTTTGTGCCGCAGGCGGCCGATGTAGATCCTCAGGTAGGCGGATTCCGTGTGCTCGGGCCCCCATACCGCTGCCAGCAGCATGGAATGGGTCATGACCATCCCGGCATGGGTCGCCAACGTCTTGAGCAACGCGAATTCGCGAGGCGACAGCCTCGCCTCGGTGCCGTGCAGCGACACCACGCGGCGGACAAAGTCGATCTTCAGGGGGCCGGTGACGACGATCTCTTCTCCGCCCTTCTCCCGGAGGTCCTGGCGCAGGGCAGCGCGAATGCGGGCCAGCAGTTCCCCCATGTCGAACGGCTTGGTGACGTAATCGTTCGCGCCGCAGTCGAGCGCGGCAATCTTTTCGCTCGCGGCCGCTCTGGCGGACAGGACGATGATCGGAACCCGAGACCAGGCGCGAACCTCTTCGATGACCCCCATTCCGTCGCCGTCCGGCAAGGCGAGGTCCAGCAACACCACGTCCGGACGCTCCGTCACGATGCGGGCCAGTCCATCCTTGATCGTGCGAGCCTCCAGGGGGCAGAAGCCGTGCGCCTCCAGTCCCGCCTTCAGGAACCGCAGCATCTGCGGGTCGTCCTCGACCACGACCACCCGAATGCTCTCGTTCATTCGTCGCCTTCCTCCATTGGCGGGACCGTGGCGTCGACGGGAAAGCACAGGTGAAAGGCAACGCCGCCCCGCTCCGGATCACGTTCCGCAAAGATGTCTCCGCCATGGGCGGCCATGAAGCCCCGGCAGATCGCCAGACCAAGACCGCTTCCCTTGGCTTCGGAACCACCCCGATAGAAGCGGTCGAACAGGTGAGGCAAGTCTTTTGACGCGATTTCCGATCCGCTGTTGAAGACCGTGACTTCGACGGCCTCTTCCCCGCGCTCCGCGCGGATTTCGATGCGGTTGCCGGGGCCGGAGAACTTGGTGGCGTTTTCAAGCAGATTGGTGAAGACGCGCTCGATCAGGACGAAGTCGAGCTTGAGCAGCGGCAGGCCCGGCTCGACCCGCACCGTCACGTCGAACTCCGCCAGCCGGTCTTCGAGGGCGCCAAGGGCAGCCCCGACGATGTCTTCGAGGTCGACCCAGTCCAAAGCCGGACGAACCGCGCCGGCCTGAATCGCCGTCTGGTCGAGAAGGTTGACGACGTAGCGTTCCAGGCGCTGGGCAGCCTGCATGATGGTGGACAGCAACTGCTTGCGTCGCTCGGCCGGGAGGTCGGCCTCGGTCATGTCCAACGTCGAGGCGGCACCGATGATCGATCCAAGGGGGGTGCGGAAGTCGTGGGACACCGACGACAACAGCGCCGAGCGCAGCCTTTCGGATTCCGCCGTCACCCGGGCGTCCTCGATCTTGTCGCGAAGCTCTATCCGCTCGATCGCCAACCCGATCAGGTTCGCTGCCGCCGTGATCAGGCGCCGGCGGTCGCCGACTTCCTCATGGGCGAGGATCAGCGCGCCCATCACACGATCGCTGGCTCGCAGGTCGAATACGTCGCAGGCGGAGCGGGCGAGTACGGCCCGACCGTCATCGGGCAGATACAGGCGGGCACTCGGCCCAAACCGCGGGCCGAGGATTTCCTCGACGCGTCCAACCATTTCGGCGCGGCTGGACGATTCATTGACGGCGCGCTTGAGGTTGATGAGCAGCTCCAACTCGTTGCTGCGCTCCTTGGCGATTTGGGCCTGTATCCGATGGCTCTCGGCCTCGTCCCGGGCGCGAGCGGCAAGCGTACCGGTGGAAAAGGCGACCAGCAGGTAGACCGCCAAGATCACCGCATCGTCCGCGGTGTGCAGACCGAAACCGTACTTGGGCTCGAAGAACAGAAAATTGCCGGTGAGGGCGGCAATCAATATCGTCGCCACCGATGCAATGCGACCGTGCCTGGCCGCGACCCACAGAACCGGAACAAGGTAGATCATCACCGCACCGCTGGTCGCCAGCCACTCGTGGAAAAGGGAAATGGCGACGGTAGCCACCGCCACCGCTGGAATGCCGGCGACCAGCCGGATTGCCATGGATCGAATGTTTTCCGTCACCTTGTCCTGGTGGGATGGCCCAGCTGCGCTGCGATCTTGGCCCGGTCTTCAGGCGATGACAAGAGCTGCCCTTGAAAGGGGGGGAAAGCGCGTGTAGCGTTTCGTTCGGGTGTCCGCCCACGATTTGTGGGCAGGCAGGTATGCGTGTCGGTCGGGCCGCCGCACGGGGGGCTGACTGCCGGAAGTCCGCATGGCGCGGTGCGGCGGTCGAGTCGTTGCGGCAAGGGGCTTGGCATGCAGATTGTGGTCATCCTGATTTTCGTCGCCTGCTATGCGGCGATCGCCTTCGAACATCCGATCAAGGTCAACAAGTCGGCGAGCGCCCTGGTCGGAGCGGGGCTGCTGTGGACGGTCTACGCGCTGTCTTTGGAGCTTCCCCAGGCGGCCGCCGGGCAGTTGGGCGAGGCGGTGATGGGCACGGCCCAAATCGTCTTCTTCCTGATGGGGGCGATGACCATCGTCGAGGTGGTGGACGCCCACAACGGCTTCGAGGTCATCACCCGGCGGATCCGCACCACGCGACTGGCAACGCTGTTGTGGATGGTCTGTTTCGTCACCTTTTTCCTCAGCGCCATCCTCGACAACCTGACCACCACCATCGTGATGATTTCGCTGATCCGCAAGCTGTTGGCGAAGCGGGAGGACCGGCTGCTGTTTGCCGGGATGATCGTCATTGCCGCCAACGCCGGCGGCGCGTGGTCGCCGATCGGCGACGTCACGACGACCATGCTGTGGATCGGCGGGCAGATCACCACGCTGGCCATCATCAAGGGCCTGTTCCTGGCGTCGGTGGTCAACCTGCTGGTGCCGCTGATGGTCGCCTCACAGGCGCTGCGCGGCCGTCCTGTCGTGGCCGCGGCGCCGGGCGGCGGCGAGAACGGCCAAGGGAGCAGCGATTCCGAACGCAGCCTGATGTTCTTCCTCGGCCTCGGCGTCCTGGTCGCGGTGCCGGCGTTCAAGACCGTCACCCACCTTCCGCCGTTCCTCGGCATCCTCTTCGGTCTCGGCATCCTTTGGGTGGTCGGCGACGTGATCCACCGCAACAAGGACGACGAGCGCAAGCAGCGTCTGACCCTCGTCCATGCCTTGACCCGAATCGACATGAGTTCGATCCTGTTCTTCGTCGGCATCCTGCTTGCCGTCGCCGTGCTGGAGCATAGCCACATCCTGACGGCGCTGGCGCAGTGGCTGGATGGGGCGGTGGGCCGCGTGGATGTGATCGTACTCATCATCGGCATCGCCAGCGCGGTGGTCGATAACGTGCCGCTGGTGGCGGCGTCGATGGGCATGTACGGGCTGGCCGACTTTCCCACCGATCATTTCCTTTGGGAGTTCCTGGCCTACTGCGCCGGCACCGGCGGCTCCATCCTGATCATCGGATCCGCGGCAGGGGTCGCGGCGATGGGGATGGAGAGAATCAATTTCCTTTGGTACCTGAGGCGAATCAGCGGCTTGGCGTTACTGGGCTACCTCGCGGGGGCGGCAACGTATATCCTTCAGCAACAGTAGTGATCGGTTCGTGGGTGCGAGGGGAGGCGGCACTTGGCAGACGGGCGACGGCAATCGCTTCTCACCACGATCGTGTTGGCGGCCTTGGCGGGGGTCGTGCTCGTGCTGGCCGTGCTCGCCCTGCTGCCGCACCTTGAGGGCGGTTACCAGGCCCCGGCATGGGTGATCGGTGGCCTGGCGGTGGCGACGTGGCTGGGGCTGATCGTCCTCAACGAAGTGGTTCGCAGTCACCTGAATGACCTGAAGGCGCTTCACACCGGCATCGCATCGGTGGCGGCGGGCCGCCTGGTGCCGGAAATGGTGTCGGGCCGCTTCCATGGCCGCGACGGCGATATTTGCTCCGTCCTGACCCTCGTGAACGACTTCGCTGCCGCCCAAAAGGACAAAATGGCCAAGCCCGACCAACGGCTGGCGGCGGTGCTGCGGGCGTTGCACGACGGCGTCGTCGTCGTCACCGGGACCGGATTGGTCAGTTTGGTCAACGGTCCCGCCAAGATGTTGCTGGGCGGGCGCGTGGGCATCGGCGGCTCGATCTATTCCGTCATCGACCGTGAAACCCTGGTTGCGGCGGTGCATCGCGCCGAGCGCGCCGCAGGCAAGCCGGTGGACGCGATGTTGCGGACGCTCGAAGGCCAGCCGCTGTTCGCCCGCCTGGTCGATTTCGGCGAACATCGCGGCGTGGTGGTCACCTTGTTCGGTGCCGCCGGTACCGATGGCGGAGAGGTCGAGCTCGCCTTGGACCTCCACGACGAGCCGCCGCCCGCACCTGCGCCGCGCGACGATACCTTGTTGTCGGACCTGCCGGGTCTGGTGCTCGACACCGAGACCACCGGCCTCGACATCGCCCGCGATGCCATCGTCTCGGTCGGTGCGGTTCGCTGCCACGGCACCCGCGTCTTCCGCTCCACCGTCCTCGACCTCCTGGTCGATCCCGAGCGCAGGATTCCGGCTCGATCCACCGCCATCCACGGCATCGACGAGGCCATGGTGGCGGGCAAGCCGACGATCGCCCAGGTGCTGCCCGAGGTCCTGGCGATGATGGATCGGACGGTTGTGGTGGGGCATCACATCGGCTTCGATCTGGCCCTGGTGCGGCGGGCCGCTGCGGCCGCGGGGATCGCCTGGACCAATCCGCTCCGGCTCGACATCCGCCTGCTGGCGGAGGCCCTCGACCCGGAGGAGACCGCTTTCGAGATCGACGACCAGGCGGCCCGCCTGGGCGTCAATGTCAGCGGCCGCCACACGGCCCTGGGTGACAGCCTGGTCACGGCCGAGCTGTGGGTGAGGTTGATACCACAGCTTGAACAGCGCGGGGTCCGGACTCTCGGCGAGGCCCGCGCCTTCGCCCGCACCGCCGTGCGTGCCGTCGCGCGGCAGCGGGAAATGGGGTGGGACGAAGACCAATAAGAAAGGAGCAGGGGATGACCGACATCACGTCGCTGGCGCGCATCGACAGTTTTGCCTATCGCCACCGGGTCAGCGAGGTGATGGGCACGCCGCTCGTCACCTCCCGGCCGGGCAACACCATCGCCGAGGCGGCGCGGAAAATGAGCTCGGGCGGGATCAGCTCGCTGGTCCTGGTCGACGATGCGGGGCGCCCGGTCGGCATCGTCACCGAGCGCGACATCCTCAAGACGGTGGCGGCGCACCGCGGCGAGGCCGCGGATGTGCCACTCGGCACGGTGATGTCCAGTCCGGTCGCCACCGTGCATAGCGACGCCCTGGCCTACGTTGCCATGGGGCGGATGGACCGGCTCAAGGTCCGGCACCTGGTCGCCGTCGACGACCAGGGGGTCGCCGTGGGGATGGTGACCGTGCGTGCGCTCCTCCACATCCGCGCGTCCTCGGCCCTGGTGATCGGCGACGAGGTGGAGGTTGCCGCCTCGGCCGCGGACATGGCCAAGGCCAAGGACAAGCTGCCGCGCCTGGCGTCGGAGTTGCTGGGCGAAGGGGTCGGCGCGCTGGGGATCGCCGCGGTCATCAGTTCCGTCCTGCGCGACCTGACAGCCCGCGCCGCCAGCTTGGCCGAGAGGGAGATGGCCGCCGCAGGGTGGGGCGAGGCGCCGGCCCAATGGTGCCTGTTGCTGCTCGGTTCGGGCGGCCGGAGAGAAAGCCTGTTCGGGGCCGATCAGGACAACGCCATCATCCATGACGGGGCCGACGCCGACGATCCCTGGTTCGCCGAGTTGGGCAAGCGGATCTGCGACATCCTCGACTCCGCCGGGATCCCGAACTGCAGCGGGGGAGTGATGGCCCGCAATTCCGAGTGGCGCCATTCGGTCGAGGGGTGGGACCGGCACATCCATCGCTGGATTCGCGAGGCCGATGGCCGGGAACTTCTTAATGTTCACATCTTCGTCGATTTTCGGCCGGTCTACGGCCGAATGGAGCTGGGTGCGGGGCTCCGCGCCGCCCTGCGCGATGCCTCCATCCGCTCGCCGCGCTTCCTGCGGGCAATGGCCCAGGCGGCGGGGGACGTGCGCGCGCCGCTGGGCGTGCTCGGCCAGTTCATCACCAAAGAGGGGCGCTTGGATCTCAAGATGTCCGGCCTGCTGCCGCTGACCACGGCGGCGCGGGTGCTGGCGCTCAAGCACGGCATCACCGCCTGCGGCACCGGCGACCGCCTGATGGCGCTCGCCCGCGACGGACACCTGCCCGACGGCGAGGCGGAAGCATTCCGGGAGAGCCACGAGCTGATGGTCCGCGTGCTGCTGGAACAACAGTTGGCCGATCTCGCCGCCGGCCTGCCGCGCTCCAATCGCGTCGATCCCAGGCGGTTGAATGGACGTGACCGGGACCGGCTGAAGTCCGCCTTCAAATCCATCAATGCACTCAACTGGCTGCTGCAGAACGCGCTCTCGTCGGTGTGAT
>JACRFY010000274.1 GCA_016212565.1 Magnetospirillum sp.
CGCCGCCAAGTGCTTCAACTACATGACCGGCTACGCGGTGCCCGAGAAGATGGAGAAGCTGGCCATCGCTCCCTTGGGCCTGCGCAAGAAGATCCTGGCGCTGATCGAGGCCGAGATCGACAACGCCAGGTCCGGCAAGCCGGGGGCGATCTGGGCCAAGATGAATTCGCTGGTCTGCCCGAAGATGATCGACGCCCTCTACCGCGCCTCGCAGGCCGGGGTCGAGGTCGACCTGGTGATCCGCGGCATCTGCTGCCTGCGCCCGGGGGTGCCGGGATTGTCCGAGAACATCCGCGTCAAGTCGATCGTCGGCCGCTACCTCGAACACGCCCGCATCGTCGCCTTCGGCAACGGCCATCGCCTGCCCTCGCGCCACGCCAAGATCTTCATCACCTCGGCCGACTGGATGCCGCGCAACATGGACTGGCGGGTCGAGTCGCTGGTGCCGATCGAAAATGCCACCGTGCATCGCCAGATCCTCGAACAGATCATGGTCGCCAACCTCAAGGACCGGGCGCAGTCATGGCTGCTGGGCGCCGACGGCCTCTACCAGCGCATCGAGGCCGAAGAGGGAGCGTTCAGCGCCCACACCTACTTCATGACCAACCCCTCGCTGTCGGGACGCGGCAGCGCCCTGGAGAAGGGACGCTCGCCCAAGGTTCTGGTCGACCGGACGGAATGAGCGCACGGCCATGAAGATCAAGCGGATCCAGGACCCGGTCGGCATCATCGACATCGGCTCCAATTCCATCCGCCTGTGCGTCTACGACGGTGCCGCGCGGGTGCCGGTGCCGCTGTTCAACGAAAAGGCGGTGTGCGGCCTGGGCGAGGGCGTGGGCGCCTCCGGGCGCCTCAATCCCGCCGGCGTCGAACAGGCGCTGGCGGCGGTGGGACGCTTCGTCGCCCTGTCGCGGGCCATGGAGGTGAGCCGCCTCGACGTGCTGGCCACCGCCGCCGTGCGCGACGCCACCGACGGTCCCGCCTTCGCCGCCGAGTTGGAGCGCCGTTGCGGCATCGACGTGCGGGTCCTGTCCGGCGCCCAGGAAGCCAAGCTGGCGGCGATGGGCGTGCTGTGCGGCTCGCCCGATGCGGATGGCATCGTCGCCGACATGGGCGGCGGCTCGCTGGAACTGGTGACGGTGCGCAACCAGGATTTCGGCGACCACGTCACCTTGCCGCTGGGACTGCTGCGCCTGACCGATGCCTCGGGGGACGACCGCAGCAAGGCGGCGGCGATCATCGACCGTCATCTCAAGACGCTGTCGTGGCTGGAGCAGGGGCACGGACGCACCCTCTATGCCGTCGGCGGCGCCTGGCGGGCCATCGCGCGCATCTGCATCGCCCAGACCGGCCATCCGCTGACCGTGCTCGACAACTTCGCGCTGGACAGCGCCGAGGCGCAGTCGATCATCGGCCTGGTCTCGACCCAAAGCCGCCGCTCGCTGGAGAAGATTCCCGGCGTGTCCAAGAAGCGCGTCCCCGGCCTGCCGATGGCGGCGGTGGTGCTCGACCGGGTGGTGCGCGCGGTGCAGCCCAAGCGGCTGGCGTTCTCGATCTACGGCATGCGCGAGGGGCAGTTCTTCAAGCGCCTGCCCGAACGCATCCGCAGCGAATGCCCGCTGCTGTCGGTCTGCCGGCAGATGGCGCTGGTCAATGCCCGTTTCCCCGAACACGGCGAGGAACTGATGGCGTGGATGGCGCCGCTGTTCCCGGCCGAGCCTCCCGCCCATGCCCGCCTGCGCCATGCCGCCTGTCTGGTGTCGGACATCTTCTGGGGCGAACACCCCGACTACCGCGCCGAACAGGCCTTCCTGCGCATCCTGCGCCTGCCGTTCATGGGCGTGCCCCATGGCGAGCGCGTCGCCATCGCCCTGGCCGTCTACCTGCGTTACCAGGGCGACGAAGAGAGCCCGCTGGTGAAGAAGGCGATGCAACTGCTCGACGACGACGCGATCCGCCGCTGCCGCGTCACCGGCCTGGCGCTACGCCTCGCCCACACCCTGTCGGGCGGCGCCCCCAACCTGCTGCGCTGCACCCGGCTGTTGGTCGACAAGGGCGATCTGGTCCTCGAAGTCCCGGCCGCCAATCCCGCCTTCGTGTTCGAGAACGACCGCACCTTCGACCGTCTGGCCCGCGCCATGGGCTGCGAATCGCTGTGCGTCCGCCGGGTGGGCGGACGGTGAGCGCCGACCCGCGGCTCGATCAGGCCGCGCGGCTGCTTTCCGCCGGACATCTCGACGACGCCGCGGCGCTGCTGGGCGCGATCCTCGCCGCCAATCCCGGCGAGGCCGGGGCCCTGCTCGGGCTCGGGCTGGTGGCGCACGGGCGCGGGCGCCTCGACGAGGCGGCGGGGTGGATCGCCCGCGCCGTCCAGCTTCGGCCGCGCTTTGCCGACGCCTGGTACAATCTCGGCGTCGTCGAGCATGCCCGCGGCGCCGACGCGGCGGCCGTCGCCGCCTGGACACGGGCGGTGAAGGCCGATCCGGCCCATGCCGAGGCCCACCACAACCTCGGCACCGTGCTTGGCGCCCGGGGCGAGACCAAGACCGCCAAGCAGCACTACCGCGCCGCCATCAAGGCCGATCCCCGCCATGCCGACGCCCTCAACAACCTGGCCGGCCTGCTGATCGGCGACGGCGCGATGGAGGAGGCGCTGGGCCTGCTCGACCGCGCCCTGGCCGCCCGCGCCCCCTTCCCGGCGGCCCTGGTCAACGCCGCCACCGCCTTCCAGGAACTGGGCCGGCGGGACGAGGCGCGCCACCTCCTCGATACCCTGCTCGCCGCCATCCCCGACCATGCCGGCGCCCACCTCAACCGCGCCTTCCTCCGCCTGGGCGACGGCGACCTTGCCGGCGGCTTCGCGGAACTGGAGTGGCGGTGGGCGGACAAGCCGCCGCGCACGCTGCCGATGCCGGCCTGGGACGGCGGTCCGCTGGCCGGCAGGACTCTGCTGCTGCATGCCGAGCAGGGCTTCGGCGACACCCTGCAATTCGTCCGCTACGCGCCGATGCTGGCCGCGGCCGGCGCCCGGGTGACCCTGGCGGTGCAGCCCGGACTGGTGCGGCTGCTGTCGGGAATGGCCGGAGTCGCGGCGGTGGTCGCCGACACCGCACCGCCGCCCGATTGCGACCTGCATTGCCCGCTGATGTCGCTGCCGCGCCTGCTCGCCGGCACCATTCCCGCCACGATTCCCTACCTCACCGCCGATCCGGCCCTGGTCGCGGGGTGGCGGCAACGGCTGGGAACGGATCCGGGGCTGCGGGTCGGTCTGGTCTGGGCCGGCAGCGCCACCCACCGCACCGACTGGAAGCGCTCGGCACCGGCGGCGGCGCTGGCGCCGCTGACCCGTCTGCCCGGAATCCGCTGCTATTCCTTGCAGGTGGGACGGGGCGAAAGACTGCACGGCGCCGTCGATCTCGCCCCTCACCTCACCGACTTCGCCGACACCGCGGCGGCGCTGGCGTGCCTGGATGCGGTGGTCACGGTCGACACCGCGGTGGCCCATCTGGCCGGCGCGCTGGGGCGCGACACCTGGGTGATGCTGCCGTGGCAAGCCGAGTGGCGCTGGCTGTCGGGACGCGACGACAGCCCGTGGTATCCGACCCTGCGCCTGGTCCGTCAGCCCAAGCGCGACGACTGGCGGTCGGTGGTGGCGGCGGTAGCCGAGTCCCTGAGCGCATACGCCGGGGGTTGCCCGACCACGCCGTCAAGGGTATAACGCGCCCGCCCCCTGCGCGTTGCTCGCTGGGGCATTGTTTTTTGCCGCAGAGGATGACCCATGGCCACTGAACGCACCCTGTCGATCATCAAGCCGGACGCCACGCGGCGCAACCTGACCGGCAAGATCAATGCCCGCTTCGAGGAAGCCGGCCTGCGCATCGTCGCCCAGCGGCGCGTGCGCCTGACCAAGGACCAGGCCGAGAAGTTCTATTCCGTCCATCGCGAGCGCTCGTTCTTCCCCGACCTGGTCAATTTCATGATCTCCGGTCCGGTGGTCGTCCAGGTGCTGGAGGGCGAAGGCGCCGTGGCGCGCAACCGCGAGATCATGGGCGCCACCAACCCGGCCAACGCCGCGCCGGGCACCATCCGCGCCGACTTCGCCGAATCGGTGGAGGCCAATTCCGTCCACGGCTCGGACTCGGCCGAGAATGCCGCCATCGAAATCGGCTTCTTCTTCGCCGGCTGCGACATCCCCGGCTGATCGTCGCGCCGCACGCTCAAGCCCCCGGAGGCATCGCCTCCGGGGGCTTTTTCGTCCGTGACGGATCGCCGTCTACCGCGAGGAGGCGCATTCCTCGTCGCAGGCGTCCTCGGCTGCGGCGTAGGTCACGCCCAGCAGGTGCGCCATCAGCGGCAACCCGAGCGTCTCGGCCTCGTCCCGGAGTTGCGCCAGACACGCCTGGATGCCGCGAATGCGCTGGGCCCGGTTTTCGCTCTGGGGAAAGGGAATGACCGTCACCGCCGGCACCTCCTGGCTGAGGGTGTTGGCATGATGGTAGTCCCGGCAACGGCGTCGCCGCACCTGCAAGAAATGACAGGTTGCCCTAAGGGGATATGAGCCGGCGAGCCACCGCGGTGGCGATGGCGTGGCTGCGGCTGCCGACGCCCAGCTTGCGCTTGGCGTTCTCGGTGTGGAACACCACCGTGCGCTCGGCAACGCGCAGAATGGCCCCGATCTCCCACGCCGTCTTGCCGCGCGCCGCCCACAGCAGCACTTCGCGCTCGCGGGCGGTCAGCGGATTCGCCGCCGTCGGACGGGCGGCGCCCTCGCGCTCGACCGCGGCATGGTAGTGGAAGGCCATCAGCTGCACGGCGTGACGGGCGGCCTGTCCGGCCGCCGAGAACAGCGCGGCATCGGCCACCGCCAGACTCATCATTGCGAAGCCGTCGAGGCCGTGGATCGGCACCGACAATCCGTCGGCGAGGCCGAACGTCTCCGCCTCGGCAAACACCCGGCGCGCCCCCGGCCCCTCGTCGCCATCGATCAGACTGCGCCAGCGAAACGGCAGGATGGTCCGCTGCGCCGTCAGCGTCACCGGATCCACGTGCTGATAGCCATTGGCAACGTATTGGGCGATCCAGGCGTCGGGATACGTGGTTTCGAGGTGGACCGGCCCCATCCGCTGCCCGGCGTTCAGGTAGGCGAAGCACGACACACCGTAGCCCGCGACCGCTTGCTCCAACGCCGCCACGCGCGCAACGCTTCCCTCGGCAAGCTCCAACCGAGCGGCGAAGTCCAGGACCGGATCGCAAACATCGATGTGCATAACAGCTATCCAAAATGCCGGAAAGGCGTTATCTTTGATCCTAATAGGCCCATTCGACCGGCATAAACCGCAACCCACGGTATGCCGCCTCGAATCAAGGAGCCGTCGACAGGGTATTCGTTTGCGTCAACCGATTCGCCAGGGGTCATGGGCATGACACAACCTGTTCACAAGACTACTCCATCCGTATCCCGTCGCGCCAGCCGCGGCCGCACGCCGTCGGGCCGGCCCAACCCCATCGACGAGCATGTCGGTTCGCGGGTCCGCCTGCGCCGCACGCTGCTCGGGTTGAGCCAGGAATCGCTGGGCGAGGCCCTGGGGCTGACCTTCCAGCAGGTGCAGAAATACGAACGCGGCGCCAACCGCATCGGCGCCTCGCGCCTGTTCGACCTGTCGCGCGTCCTCGACGTGCCGGTGACCTATTTCTTCGACGAAATGCCGGCCGAGATGCATGCCGCCAGCCCGCGCCACATGGTCCGCGCCACCGAGGACCCGCCGGAATTCGAGGACAGCCTGATGGCCCAGCGCGAGACGCTGGAGCTGGTGCGCGCCTACTTCCGCATCACCGACGCGGAAGTGCGCCGCCGCGTCCAGGAACTGGCCAAGGCCCTGGGGCCGGCCGCAGCGGCGGAGTAACGGCGAAAGACAGCGATAATCGTCATGGCCGGGCAGGTCCGGCCATGACGATGACCGGCATGGATCCGATGATGGGCGCGGAAATGAGCGTCGGCTCAGACGGCCCCTCCCGTCGGCGGCCGGATTGCACTATCTTCCCCGCATGACCGCGCCGCATCCCGTCCCCGCGACCCCGCAAACCCTCGCCGAAGCCGGCCGCATCCTCGCCGCCGGCGGGCTGGTGGCGTTTCCCACCGAGACCGTCTACGGCCTGGGCGGCGATGCCACCGCGGATCGTGCCGTGGCGGCCATCTTCGCCGCCAAGGGCCGGCCGCGCTTCAACCCGCTGATCGTCCATCTCGCCGAGGTCGCCGAGGCCGAAGCGATCGTGGTCATGGAGGCCCGCGCCCGCGCCCTGGCCGCCCGCTTCTGGCCCGGACCGCTGACCCTGGTGCTGCCGCGGGCGCCGCATTCGCCGGTGTCGCTGCTGGCCTCCGCCGGACTCGACACCATCGCCGTGCGCATTCCCGACCACGGCGTCGCCCGCGCCCTGATCAAGATCGCCGGCCGGCCGCTGGCGGCGCCGTCGGCCAACACCTCCGGCCGGGTCAGCCCGACCCGGGCCGAGCATGTCGCCGCCTGCCTGGACGAGCGGGTGGCGATGATCCTCGACGGCGGCCCCTGCCGGGTGGGGGTCGAATCGACGGTGCTCGACCTGTCCGGCCCGACCCCGGTGCTGCTGCGCCCGGGCGGCATCACCGCCGAGGCCCTGGCCGCGGTGCTCGGGGGACCGCCCGCCCTCGCCGCCGCCGGCGCCCCCCTCAAGGCGCCGGGCATGCTGGAAAGCCACTACGCCCCCTCGGTTCCGGTGCGCCTGGGCGCCTGTTCGCCGCGGCCCGGCGAGGCCTTGCTGGCCTTCGGCCCCGCCCCCGCCGACGCCACCCTCAACCTGTCGCCGGCCGGCGATGTCGAGGAAGCGGCGGCCAACCTGTTCGCCATGCTGCGCAGCCTCGACCACGGCGGCTTCACGGCCATCGCGGTGATGCCGATCCCCGAGCACGGCCTGGGACTGGCGATCAACGACCGCCTGCGCCGCGCCGCCGCGCCGAGACCCGCACCATGATCGACCGCCTCGCCGCCATCGTCGGCCCCGCCCATTGCCTGACCGCGGCCGCGGATCTCGCCCCCTATCTGGTCGAGGAGCGCGGGCTCTATCGCGGCGCCGCCCAGGCGGTGGTCCGCCCCGCCTCGACCGCCGAGGTCGCCGCGGTGGTGCGCCTGTGCGCCGAAGCCGGACTCGCCGTGGTCCCGCAGGGCGGCAATACCGGCCTGTGCGGCGGCGGCGTCCCCCCCGAGCACGGCCGCGCGGTGGTGGTGTCGACGGCACGGCTCGACCGCATCCGCGCCCTCGACGCGGTCAACTTCACCCTCACCGCCGAGGCCGGCTGCGTGCTGGCCAATGTCCAGGAGGCCGCCGCGGCCGCCGGGGTGCTGTTTCCGCTGTCGCTGGGCGCCGAGGGCTCGTGCCGCATCGGCGGCAACCTATCGACCAATGCCGGCGGCACCGCCGTGCTGCGCTACGGCAACGCCCGCGACCTGGTGCTCGGCCTGGAAGCGGTGCTGCCCGACGGCAGCGTGTGGAACGGGCTGCGCGCCTTGCGCAAGGACAATACCGGCTACGACCTCAAGCACCTGTTCCTCGGCGCCGAGGGCACGCTGGGGATCATCACCGCCGCGGTGCTGAAGCTGTTTCCGCAGCCGCGCGAATGCGCCACGGCGCTGATCGCCCTGCCCGACCCGGCGGCGGCGGTGGAGATCCTGGCCCGCGCCCGCACGGCCAGCGGCGACGCCGTCACCGCCTGCGAGCTGATTCCGCGCATCGGCGTCGCGCTTGGCCTTGCCCATCTCCCCGACCTGCGCGACCCCTTCGCCACCCCGCATCCCTGGCTGCTGCTGCTGGAGCTGTCGTCGTCGCGCCCCGGCGGCCTGCGCGAGACCCTGGAGACGGTGCTCGCCGACGCGGTGGACGCCGGGCTGGCCGCCGACGCGGTGCTGGCGGAATCCGAAGCCCAGCGCCGCGCCCTGTGGCGGCTGCGCGAAGGGGTGCCCGAGGCGCAGAAGAAGGAAGGCGGCTCGATCAAACACGACGTCGCCGTGCCGGTCAGCCGGGTGCCCGAGTTCCTCGCCCGCGCCACCCCGGCGGTCGAGGCGGCCCTGCCGGGGGTGCGGGTGGTGGCCTTCGGCCATATCGGCGACGGCAATATCCACTTCAACCTCACCCAGCCGCCCGGCGCCGACCGCCAGGATTTCCTCGACCAATGGGAGCGGATGAACCGCATCGTCCACGACATCGTCGCCGATCTGTCCGGCTCGGTGTCGGCGGAGCACGGCATCGGCCGGCTGAAGATCGCCGAGATGGCCCGCTACAAGGATCCGGTCGAACTCGACCTGATGCGGCGGATCAAGACCGCCCTCGACCCGCGGGGGATTATGAATCCGGGCAAAATCCTACCTTGAGCCCACCCGAACAGGCGTAGCGCCCGCCGACGCGACGGCCTAGGATCCGCCTCAACCAAAAAAAGTGGGACATTCCATATCGCGCCGTTCGGTGGGGAGGGCGGTGCCCAGTTGCCGGGAGGGGCACATGGGTACCTGGTCGTTTCGGACCAAAATGATCGTCGTCGGCCTGTTGACCGGCGTGCCGCTGACCATATTCACCGCCGTTGCCCTGGTGGCCAACCGCCGCCTGGAGCAGGCCTTGACCGCCCAGTTCGGCGCCGCCCCGCAGGTGGACGCGCTGATGGCGCAGTCGACGGCGATGATCGTCCTGTCCTACGTGCTCGGGCTGGTGGTGACGCTGCCGCTGTCGGCGATCCTGATCCGCCGCACCATCGCCATGATCGGCGACATCACCGGCTGCATGAGCGCGCTGGCCGGCGGACAGGTGGATGTCGCCATCCCCCACGCCCCCCGCACCGACGAGATCGGCGCCATGGCCCGTGCCATCCAGGTGTTCAAGGATCACGCCCAGGACCTGTGCCGGATCCGCACCCTGAAGGCCCAGCGCCGCCAGGACTTCTACGCCAAGCGGGAAATGCTGGCCCTGACCGACGCGCTGGACGGCGAGTCGCAGTTCACCGTCGGCCAGGTGGCGGCCGAGGCCCAAGAGGTGGTGACCCTCGCCCATACCATGAACCGCGCCACCACCGAGGTCCGCGATCTCGCCCTGGCCGTCGAGGCGGCGAGCGAACGCACCGCCACCGCCGTCGACGCGGGGGCCGCCGCCACCGAGGAACTGGCGGCATCGGGGGCCGAAATCGGCCGCCAGGTGGACACCGCCGCCGCCACCGCCGCGGACGCGGTAGCCAAGGCCGGCGCCGCCGCCACGACCATCAACGGCATGGCCGATGCCGCCGGCGAGATCCGCCATGTGCTGACGCTGATCAACGACATCGCCGCCCAGACCAACCTGCTGGCGCTCAACGCCACCATCGAGGCGGCGCGGGCCGGTGAGGCCGGCAAGGGCTTCGCGGTGGTCGCCGGCGAAGTCAAGGTGCTGGCCGGCCAGACCGCCAAGGCAACCGACGAAATCTCCGCCCGCATCGCCGACATCCTGTCGGTGGCTCAGGAGGCCCTGGGCGCCATCGGCGAGGTCTCGACCATCATCGAGCAGGTCAACCACGTCGCCGCGGCCATCGCCGCCGCGGTCGAGGAGCAGAGCGCCGCCACCCAGCACATCAGCGCCAACGCCCACGACGCCGCCGGCCATACCCGGCAGGTGTGCGAGCAGATCCTGTCCATCGCCCGCGCCACCGAGGGGACCGCCGCCCAGTCGGACCAGGTGACCGCGGTGGCCGACGATGCGGCGCAGAAGCTGACCGCGCTCCAGGAGCGGCTGGGCTTCATCCTCAAGCAGACCACGGCGATGAATTCGGCCCGCACCGGAGCCCTGCCGGTCGACGTGCGCGCGGTTCTGTCCGCGGGTGGCCGCCGCGATGCGGTCGCCCTCAACGACCTGTCCCTCGACGGCGCCGTCATCCCCGCTCCGCCGCGGCCCTTGGCGGTCGGCGACGCGGTCGAGGTGGACCTGGCCGAGGTCGGCGCGGTCCCGGGCAGGATCACCTTCGTCGACAGCACCGGCGCGGAGGTGCGCCTGGCCGCCAGCGGCGACATCGCCACCCGCCTGTCGGCCCTGCTGGCCGGCTATCTGTCGCTCGACGCCCCGTTCCTCAGCCTGACCAAGGCTGCCGCGCAGACCATCGGCGCCGCCTTCGAGGCCGCCGTCGAGCGCCGCGAGATCACCCTCGACGACCTGTTCGACACCGACTACCAGCCGGTGAGCGGATCCAATCCGCTGCAACACCTGACCCGCTTCACCGCCCTCACCGACCGCCTGCTGCCGCCGATCCAGGAGCCGCTGCTCGACGCCCTGCCGGGGGTGATGTTCGCCGCGGCCGTCGACCGGAACGCCTATCTGCCCACCCACAACACCAAGTATTCGCAGCCGCAAGGTCCGGATCCGGTGTGGAACAGCGCCAATTGCCGCAACCGCCGCATCTTCGCCGACCGCACCGGCCTGCGCGCGGCGCAGAATACCCAGCCGCACCTGCTGCAGAGCTACCTGCGCGACATGGGCGGCGGGCGCTTCGTGATGATGCAGGACGTCTCGGTGCCGATCCTGGTCCGCGGCCGTCACTGGGGCGGGCTGCGGCTGGGCTATCTGCTGGGGAATGCCTAGCGGTCCTCCCCAGACGCCCGGTTCCCGGGCGTCTGGGGAGGACCGCCACCGCATTGAAGTGTGGAAACAAATCCACCCGAACGGTTGCCCACGCATACCCCTATGCGCGGGCAACCGCTTGACGCCATCGAAGCGTTGTCTTCCACTGAGGCGACTTCGACCTCGGGAGACCGTCCGCCATGCCCCGCTTCGACGCCCCGGTTCAAGAGCTGGCCTTCGTCCTCGACGAGATCGCCGGTCTGGCCGAGATCGCCGGTCTGCCCGGCGGCGAGGAGGCGACGCCCGATCTGGTCGCGGCGGTGCTGGAGGAGGCGGCCCGCTTCGGCGGTGAGATCCTTGCCCCCCTGAATCCGGTCGGCGATCGCCAGGGCTGCCGGCTGTCGAACGGCATGGTCACCACCCCCGCGGGCTTTCCCGCCGCCTATGCCCGCTTCGTCGACGGCGGCTGGAACGGCATCGCCTTCGCGCCGGACTTCGGCGGCCAGGGCCTGCCGTGGGCGGTCGGCACCGCGGTGCAGGAGATCTGGCACGCCGCCAACATGGCCTTCGCACTGGTGCCGATGCTGACCCAGGGCGCCGTCGAGGCCCTCTCCCACCACGGCACCGCCGAACAGAAGCGCCTCTATCTGCCCAAGCTGATCCGCGGCGAATGGACGGGGACGATGAATCTCACCGAGCCGCAGGCGGGCTCGGACGTCGGCGCGCTGCGCACCAAGGCGGTGCCGGTCGGCGACGGCAGTTGGCGGATCAGCGGTCAGAAGATCTTCATCACCGGCGGCGACCACGATCTGGCCGAGAACATCGTCCACCTCGTCCTCGCCCGCACGCCCGGCGCCCCGGCCGGGGTCAGGGGCATCTCGCTGTTCCTGGTGCCGAAATTCCTCGTCGGCCCCGACGGTGCGCTAGGCCCGCGCAACGAGGTCGCCTGCATCAAGCTCGAACACAAGCTGGGCATCAACGGCAGCCCGACCTGCACGATGGCCTTCGGCGACGGCGACGGCGCGCTGGGCTGGATGATCGGCGCGGAAAACCAGGGACTGGCGCTGATGTTCACCATGATGAACAACGCCCGCCTCGCCGTCGGCCTGGAGGGCATCGCCCAGGCCGAGCGCGCCTACCAGAAGGCCCGCGCCTATGCCCGCGAACGGGTCCAGGGCCACGACCCGCTCACCCGCCAACCGGTGACCATCCTCCACCATCCCGACGTGCGGCGGATGCTGCTCGACGCCAAGGCGCGCACCGAGGCCGCCCGCGCCCTGGCGCTCTATGTCGCCGGCCAGATCGACCGGGCGCGAACCTGCCCCGACGCCCACCGGCGCGTCGAGCTGCTGACCCCGGTGGTCAAGGCCTATGGCACCGAAACCGGCGTCGCCGTCGCCGATACCGCGATCCAGGTGTTCGGCGGCATGGGCTATATCGACGAGACCGGCGTCGCCCAGCATCTGCGCGACGCCCGGATCGCCCCCATCTACGAGGGCACCAACGGGATCCAGGCCCTGGATCTGGTCGGACGCAAGCTGCTCAAGGACGGCGGCGCCGCCTTTTCCGCCCTGGTGGCCGAGATGCGCGCGCTCGACGCCCCCTTGGCCGCGGCCGGCGCCGAGGTCGCCGGGCTCCGGCGACGCCTCGCCGAGGCGGTGAACGCCGCCGATGCCGCCGGCCGCCACATTCTCGGCGGCGCCGGGGCCGATCCCCGCCTCGCCGCTGCCGTCGCCTGGCCGTTCCTGTTGCTGGTCGCCACCGCCACCTGCGGCTGGCTGATGGCCAAGGCGGCCCTCGCCGCCCGCCGCCGCCTGGCGGCCGGCGACCAGGCCGTCCCGTTCCTGGAAGGCAAGATCGTCACCGCCCGAGCCTATGCCGAACTGCATCTTGTCCAGGCCGAGAGCTATCTGGCCCAGGTGGAGTCCGGCTCGACCTCGGTCATGGCGCTCTCCGACGACCAGTTCTGACGGTGAGGCCTGGCCGATTTCCGTTTGGCCGGCCGCAACGCCGGCGTATATGATCGCCGCCATGACCACAGTGACCCGTTACGTGCTCCGACAGCTTACCGTGGGGATGATTTTCGTCTCCGCCGCTTTGGCCTGCGTTTTGTGGCTGACACAATCCCTGCGGTTCGTTGAAATGATCGTCAACAAGGGATTGTCTATCGGCACGTTTTTGCTGCTGACGCTGTTGCTGATGCCGAGCTTCCTCGTCGTCATCCTGCCGATTTCCCTTTTCGCCGTAGTGCTTTTCACTTACAACAAGCTTAATGCAGACCGCGAGCTGGTGGTGCTGCGTGCTTCGGGATTGAGCCACTGGGCCTTGGCCCGTCCGGCTTTGATCCTGGCGCTGGTGGCCACGGTGGTCGGTTGGCTGCTCACCTTGTGGGGTATTCCCGGGGCGGTGCGCAGTTTTCGCGAAATGCAGTGGTCCATTCGCAACGACATCACCAGCGTGCTGTTGCAGGAAGGGGTGTTCAACAAGTTCGGCGAGGGGCTCACCATTTATGTGCGCGAGCGCAATGCCAGCGGCGAATTGTTGGGGATCCTGGTGCACGACAAGCGTACGCTCGCCAGGCCGGTGACGGTGATGGCCGAGCGGGGGGCGCTGGTCTACACGGAGAATGGACCCAGGGTGTTGATGGTGAACGGCAACAGGCAACAAGTGACGATGGGGAGCGGGCGTCTGTCGGTGTTGTACTTCGACAGCTATACGATCGACTTCGATGCCGCCAACGACCCCAAGGAAAAGCGCTTCCGCGACCAGCGGGAGTGGACCAACATCGACCTTGCCCATGCCGACGAGCGGGAATTGGGCAGCAGCGAATATCGCCGCGCCATCGTCGAACTCCATCAGCGCATCACCTCGCCGCTCTACAATCTCGGCTTCGCCATGATCGCCTTGGCCAGCCTGCTGCCCTCCGGATTCAATCGCCGCGGCCAGATCCGCGAGATCACCATCGCCGTGACGGCGATGGTGGCGGCGGAGGCGGCGGCACTGGGGGCGGCGAATCTGTCCACCGCCAAGTTGATCTTCGTTCCCACCATGTACCTGATGGCGCTGTTGCCCATCGTCGCCGGCACGTGGCTGCTGCTCGGCCGCAAGCCGTTCCGCCGCCGCCGCCCTCCCTCGCCGTTCGCGGCGACGTGAGCGGCAGCCGAGGATTGGCACCGTGACCGCCCCCCGCCTCTTCTTCGCCGTATTCGTCGCCGTCGGCATCCTGGCCGGCTGGCCCGTGCCCGCCACCGCGCAGCAGGGCAACCTCCTCGGCCAACCGTGGCCGGAAGTCGGCGGCTGGGGCCAGGCGTGGGGCGACGAGCAGATCCCGGCGGCACAGCCGGCGACCGCGCCGATCCGTCAGATCCTGGCCCCCCCTCCCGCCCCGGCAGCGGCCCAGCCGGCCGTTGTCGCTCAGGCCGCGCCCGCCGCATCGTCGCCGCAAGCGGCACCGGCGGACGGTGCCGCGCCCACGGCCGGCACCGGCAAGAAAAAGAAGAAGAACGGCGGCGACGCGGAGAGCGAAGCGGTCCAGTTGACCGCCGATCAGATCATCCACGACCGCGACCTCGATATCGTCAGTGCCGTCGGCCGGGTGGAAATCACCCAGAACGGCCGGACCATGATCGCCGACAACGTCTCCTACGCGTTGAAAAAGGACATGATCAGCGCCCGGGGCAACGTGGTTTTGCTGGAACCGAGCGGCGAGGTGGTCTTCGCCGACTATTTCGACCTCAGCGGCGACTTCAAGGATGGCGTCGCCCGCGAGATTCGCGTGCTGCTGACCGACCGTTCGCGCCTGGCCGCCGCCTCGGCGGTTCGCGTCGGCGGCACCCGTACCGATTTCGACCGCGCCGCCTATACCGCCTGCGAACCCTGCCGCGAACATCCGGAGCGCACGCCGCTGTGGCAGGCCAAGGCCGAGCGGGTGACGCATAACGAGGACGACCACTCCATCGAGTATCGCGACGCATGGCTGGAAGTGGCCGGCGTTCCCGTCGCCTACACCCCCTACCTGTCGCATCCCGACCCGACGGTGAAGCGCAAATCCGGCTTCCTCACCCCCAGCGTCGGCATGTCGAGCAACCTCGGCTTCAACGCGACGGTCCCCTATTTCTGGGTGATGAACGACCAGGAGGATTTCACCTTCAGTCCGCGGTTCCTGTTTCCCAAAGCCTCGAAGACGTCCAACGATCTGAGCGATATCGAGCACATCGACCAGACCATCCTCCAGCGGATGGTCCTGGCCGGCGAACACCGCTATCGGGGGCGGGTCGGCGAATCGCGAACCATCGCCAGCCTGACCGAAGACAAGACCACCGCCAAGTTGCGGGGCCATATCGACGCCGAAGGCCGCTTCGATCTGTCGGAGACCTGGCGCGCCGGCTACAAGGTCGAGCGATCCAGCGACGACACCTACACGTCGCTTTATCATTACCCGATCAACTCCAGCCGTCCCTGGATGACCACCCGCCCCTATCTCGAAGGGTTCGGCCGCCGCAGCTACGGGATGGCCGAAGCCTATTCCTTCCAGGGCGTTCGCTCCACCGACGACCCCGGGCAGTCGCCGCTGGTCCTGCCGCACCTGACCTACAGCCATGTCACCACGCCGAGCCGTCTCGGCGGCCACTGGAATTTCGATACCGACTTCCTGGCCTATACCCGCGCCGAAGGAACCGACTCGGCCCGCTTGTCGACCCAGGCGGCGTGGCAGATCCCCATCACCACCCGGATGGGCGACACCTACACGGTGACGACCTCGCTGCGCGCCGACGGCTATCATTCCGACGACATGCCCAACAACCTCTCGGGCACCACCGGCCGCGTCGTACCGCAGGTGGCGCTCAACTGGCGTTACCCCTTCGTCAACGACAGCGTTAATCTTCCCCAGGTGATCGAGCCGCTGGCCATGCTCGCCGCCAGCCCCAACGGCGGCAACGGCAACCGAATTCCCAACGAAGACAGCATCGACTTCGAGCTCGACGACACCAACGTCCTGCGCGCCAACCGCCTGCCCGGTCTCGACCGCGTCGAGGGCGGCGTGCGCGGCGGCTACGGCCTGCGCTGGGCGGCCTATCCCCGCGTCGGCGGATCGGTTGCCGGTCAGGTCGCCCAGGGCTGGCGCCTTCACGACGACAGCACCTTTGCCGGCAACAGCGGCTTTGGCGATCAGTTGTCCGATTATGTCGGCCGCCTGAGCGTCAACCCCAACGGCAGCCTCAACCTGACCGCGCGGGTGCGCCTGGACAAGGACACCCTCGACCTGCGGCGCAACGAGACCTCGATCACGGTCGGCCCGCCGGCATTTCGCCTCGGCGCCAACTATATCTACTTCGACGGCAATCCCGACCTCGATTCGTCGATCTATGGCCGGCGTCAGCAGATTACCTATTCGGTGTCCTCGGCGTTGACCCGCTATTGGTCGGCCCAGGCGACCGCGACCAACGACCTCAATGACGGCGGCGGGCCGCTGGGTTGGACCGGCCGACTGACCTATAACGACGAGTGCCTGGCCTTCATCACCAACATGCGGCGCTTCTATACCCACGACCGCGATTTTGCCGCCGGATACGAGCTGATGTTCAATGTGGTCTTCAAGACCCTCGGCGACGTCCCGTTCAACGTGTTCTAACCCGGATGCGCGGCTTCTCGTGCCGGCCGGCGTCGGCAAGAGTGCGCGGTCCATGCCAAGGAGGCTCAAGGGTCCGATGTTCGCGCGCCTCGTCGTCTCCGCCTGCGCCGCCTTCGCCACGGTCGCAGCTGCCGTCTTCGTTTCCGCTCCCGCAGCGGCCCAGGTGGTCACCGACCGCATCGCGGCGGTGATCAACGACGAGGTCATTACCGTCCAGGATCTCACCCAGCGGGTCCGTTTGGCCCTCATGCTGTCGAATCTGCCCGACGGCGCCGAAAACCGGCGCCGCGTCGTGTCCCAGGTGCTGCGCAAGATGATCGACGAGCGCCTGCAGATCCAGGAGGCGGCGCGATTCAAGATTACCGCCACGCCGTTGGAAATCGAAAACCACCTCATCAATGTCGAGCGGCAGAACCGCATGCCGAAGGGCTCGCTGCTCAACAACGTGGTCAAGAACGGCATCGACGCCGAGGCGGTTCGCGAACAGGTGCGCGCCGACCTGGTGTGGATGAAGGTGGCCATGCGGGTCATCCAGCCGCAGATCCGGGTCGGCGAGGAAGAGGTCAACGACCGCCTGGAGGCCATCCAGTCCCGCCAGGGCAAGCCGGAATTTCTTCTCGGCGAGATCTTCCTCGCCGTCGATGCGCCGGCCCAGGAAGACGACGCCCGCAAGCTGGCCGAGCGTTTGCTCGAGCAACTCCGTGCCGGGGCGCCGTTCCAATCCCTGGCCCGGCAGTTCTCGCAATCGGCATCCGCGGCCTCGGGCGGGCTGCTGGGCTGGCAGTCGGCCGACACGCTGGACGTGGAAATCGCCGAGGCGGTGGAACAGCTGGCGCCCAACGGCATCTCGCCGTTGATCCGCAGTGCCACCGGTTTTCACATCGTGACCTTGGCCGACCGACGCGTCGCCGGGTCGGCGCCGGATCCCAGCAACACCCGCCTCGGCTACGCGCTGATGGTCCTGCCTCTGCCCCCCAAGGGCGGGCCGCCCAAGGGAGCCCTGATCGCCCGCGCCCGCGACCTGACCGCCGAAGTCCGATCGTGCGCCGAGTTGACGGAGACCGGCGCCAAGCTCGGTGCGACGATGCAGACCAAGGACGACATTGTTCTCGGCACCCTGCCGGCCGAGCTTCGCCGGGTGATGGCCTCGCTGCCGCTGCAACGGCCCAGCGAGCCCATCGACCGGGCCGAGGGCATTTCCGTCGCCATGGTCTGCGCCCGTAACGAGGCGTCGGTGGTGGAGATGCCGTCGCGCGAGCAGGTGCGCAATAAGATCGAAGACGAGCGGCTGGACGTGCTGGCCAAGCGTCGCCTGCGCGATTTGCGCCGGTCGGCATTCGTCGACGTTCGCATCTGAGCCCGCCTCATGGCTGCCGACACCCTGCCGCCATTGGCTCTGACCATGGGCGAACCCGCCGGAATCGGCGGCGACATCGCCCTGGCCGCGTGGCGGCAACGTGAGTCCGGGATCCCGCCGTTCTTCCTGATCGACGACCCGGCGCGGCTGGCCGCCCTGGCCGAGCGGCTGGGGTTGGCCGTCCCCCTGGCCGTCATCGATCATCCCGCGCAGGCCGGGGAGCGATTCGCCGCGGCCCTGCCGGTGATTGCCCAGCCGCTGGCCGTCTCCGTCGCACCCGGCGCTCCCGCCCCCGCCAATGCCGCCGCAGTCCGCGCCTCGATTGCCCGCGCCGTCGCCTATGCGCGGGCCGGCGAAGCGGCGGCGGTGGTCACCAACCCCATCCACAAGGGCGTGATGTACCAGGGCGGGTTCCGCTTTCCCGGCCATACCGAGTTCCTCGCCAGTCTGGTCGGCGCCGAGCTGGGACGCAGCGGCGGACGCGAGGTGATGATGCTCGCCTGCCCGGGCCTGAGGGTGGTGCCGGTGACCATCCATGTTGCTTTGGCCGAGGCCGTGCGGCACTTGAACCGCGCCGATATCGTCGCCGTCGCCAAGGTGACGGCACAGGCGTTGAGAACCGATTTCGCCATCGCCGCGCCGCGTCTGGCGGTGGCGGCCCTCAATCCCCACGCCGGAGAGGGCGGCGCCATGGGGTGCGAGGAGATCGAGATCATCTCCCCGGCCATCGCCGAATTGCAGGCGGCCGGCATCGATGCCGTCGGCCCCCTTCCCGCCGACACCCTGTTCCACCCCCGCGCCCGCGCCCAGTACGACGCCGCCCTGTGCATGTACCACGACCAGGCGCTGATTCCGCTCAAGACCATCGACTTCGACGGCGGCATCAACATCACCCTCGGTCTGCCGTTCGTGCGCACCTCGCCCGATCACGGCACCGCCTTCGAACTGGCCGGGACCGGCCAGGCGGTGCCGACCAGCCTGATCGCCGGCCAGGTCCAGGCGATGGAGATCGCCGCCCATCGCCGCCGCGCCGCCCATGGCTGAATTGCCGCCGCTGCGCGAGGTGATCGCCCGCCACGGACTGGCGGCGCGCAAGTCGCTGGGCCAGCACTTCCTGCTCGACCTCAACCTCACCGGCCGCATCGCCCGCGCCGCCGGCGATCTGAGCGTCGGCACCACCATCGAGATCGGCCCCGGTCCCGGCGGCCTGACCCGCGCCCTGCTCGACGCCGGCGCGACCCGTCTGATCGCCGTCGAGCGCGACGACCGCGCGGTCGAGATCCAGCGCGAGATCGCCGCCGCCTATCCCGGCCGCCTGGAGGTCCTTGCCGCCGACGCGCTGGCCATCGATGCCGCGGCCCTGGGCGAGGCGCCGCGGCGAATCGTCGCCAACCTGCCCTACAACATCTCCACCGTCCTGCTGCTGGCGTGGCTGCGCCACATCGCGGCGTTCGAGAGCCTGACCCTGATGTTCCAGGCCGAGGTGGTCGACCGTCTGGCGGCGGCGCCGCGCAGTCCGGATTACGGCCGCCTGTCGGTCATCACCCAATGGCTGTGCGAGGTCCGGCCGCTGTTCAACATCGACAAGCGCGCCTTCACCCCGCCGCCGACGGTGATGTCGACGGTGGTGCGCCTGTTGCCGCGTCCGGCGCCGCTGGCCCCCGCCCGCTTCGCCACCCTGGAGCGGGTGACCGCCGCCGCGTTCGGCCAGCGGCGCAAGATGCTGCGCTCCAGCCTCAAGCCGTTGGGCAATGCCGACGCCCTGCTGGCCGCCACCGGCCTGCCGCCGACCGCCCGGGCCGAGGAACTGCCGGTCGAATCGTTCTGCGCCCTGGCGGAGGCGATTGATGACGGCGTGGCCGCGGGTTGATATGCAACTCCAATTCCCCATGGCCCAATTCCCCCGTGGAGTGAAACCCACGGCTCGGTTATGGTAGCCCAATGACCCGCCAGACTGGCACCTCGTCCCCGCTCGACCCGCCCGGCATTGCCGCCGGTTCGTCGCGCCTGCCGGACGGACGGACTGCCAACGGACGGGCGGCCAATGGACGGGCGGCGCTCGACATCGCCAGCATCGACGATGCCCTCGACGAGATCGGCCCCATCGTCGTCAATCCGCCCGGTTTCGACGCTCCGCCGCCGAAACCGCAGACCAGGGCGCCGTTGGACATCGACGCCCTGCTTGCCGACGACGACGACGACCTTGACTCCGCCGCCCCGGCGACGGCGGCCGAGGATGATGACGAACCGCTGATCCTCGACGAATCGATGGAGGTCCACGACGACCTGCCGGTCTTCGACATCGATTCCTTTCTCACCGAGGCGGCCCCAGCCCTGCCCGTGGCAGAGCCGGAGGACGAGGAACTGGTGCTCGACGCATCGATGGAGGTCCTCCGGCCCTCTCCCGCGGTCGAGGCCGTCGCCGCAGCCGCGGTGGGCGAGCCGGCGGCGCCCCCGGCCCGCCCGGTCACCCCGCCGCCTCCCGCCCCCGATCCGGCGGGACTGCTGGGCCGCATCGATGCCCTCGCCCCCGGAAAGGGCGACCCGGCGCTGCCCGAGCGGACCGACGCGCTCGCCGCCCGGCTCGATCCGACGCTGCCGGCGACCGATTTTGCCGCCCTCGACCTGCTCTATGCCTGTTGGCCGCGCACCGGGGGCAACTTCGCCAGCCGCGCCCTTCATGCGGTGGCGGTCAATCTGTCGCGCAGCTTCGGACTGCCGGGCAAGTTGCCGATGGCCACCTCGAAGGCGTGGCGCCTGCTCGACCCGATTGCCTACGAGGACGCCCTCGCCCACCGCCTGTCGGTCACCGCGGAATTCGTCCTCGGCTGGCACCGCACCCAAAACACCTTCCTGGTGCTGGAGTTCAGCGAGATCGAGCTGATCGAGTACCTGTTCGAAACCCTGCATCCCGGCCGCCACCTGCCGCTGCTGGCCAGCGTGATGAACTTCAAGGTGCTGTCCAATCGCCGCCTTGGGCTGCTGCGCCGCATCCCGGGGCGCATGCGCAAGACGATCCAGCCGATGGTCGTCGACGACCGCGACGGGGCGCTGCGTTATCTGGCCCACACCAAGGCGCTGCTGGAGGCGATCGCCGATCCCAACGGCTTCGCTCCCATCGTCGATGCCGCCAACAAGGCGGCCGCCGAGATCGAAAAGGTGATGAAGCTGGTCGCCGGGGCCGGTGCCCCCGCCCTGCCGGCCGCCGGCGGCGGCATGGCCCTGGGACGGATCGGCTGAGGCGGTTCAGCCCGCCAGCCGCAACCCGCCGAACACCAGCCCCGCCGCAACGACCGCCACGACCAGCGCCCGCCACGGGCTGACGAAGACCACCCCCGGCGTTCCCGGGGGCATCGGCTTGGTTCCGGTCAGCATCGGCCGCACCAGATCCTCCTTCTTCACCCAGCGATAGAAGGCGATCGCCCCGAGATGGAGGAGGATCAACCCCAGCAGCGCCTTGAAGCCGAGGCGGTGGAGACTCGACAGCAGGGCCACGGTCTTTGCCGAGACCAAAGCGGCCAGCGGCCCCTCGGTGATCACGTCGTCGCTGGCGAACAGGCCGGTTGCTCCCTGCACCGCCAGCATGCCCA
>JACRFY010000271.1 GCA_016212565.1 Magnetospirillum sp.
GGGGCACGAGCCCCGAGCAGGTCGCCTCGATTGCCGGGCGCGTGCCGGTGCCGGCCGAGATCGCCGACGAGGGCAAGCGTCGCGCGGTCGAGCGCTCGCTGGCCTATATGGGCCTGACCGCCGGCATGAAGGCCACCGACATCGCCATCGACGTGGTGTTCATCGGCTCGTGCACCAACGGCCGCATCGAGGACCTGCGCGCCGCCGCCGACGTGCTCAAGGGCCGCACGGTGGCCGCGGGCGTCCAGGTGCTGGTGGTCCCCGGCTCCGGTCTGGTCAAGGAGCAGGCCGAATCGGAGGGGCTGGACGAGATCTTCCGCGCCGCCGGCGCCGAATGGCGCGAGCCCGGCTGCTCGATGTGCCTGGCGATGAACGCCGACCAGCTGAAGCCCGGCCAGCGCTCCGCCTCGACCTCGAACCGCAACTTCGAGGGCCGCCAGGGCCGCGGCGGCCGCACCCATCTGGTCAGCCCGGCCATGGCCGCGGCGGCGGCGGTGACCGGGCACCTGACCGACGTGCGGAGCCTGTAGGGGCGGAGCCCCTACAGCACCGTCAGCATCCCCGCCACCAGCGGGTGGCGGACGATGTCCTGCTCGGCGAGGTGGACCACCGCCACCTCCGGCAGGGCTTCCAGGCGCCGGGCGATGTCGGCGAGGCCCGACACGCCGGGCAGCAGGTCGGTCTGATCGGGATCGCCGGTCAAGACCATGGTCGAATGCCAGCCCAGCCGGGTCAGCAGCATCTTCAGCTGCCCGTAGGTGCAGTTCTGCGCCTCGTCGATGACCACGAAGGCGTTGTTGAGGGTGCGTCCGCGCATGAATGCGATCGGCGCGACCTCGATCGAGCCGTCGGCGAGGTATTGGCGCAGCCGCTTGCCGCCCAGACGGTCGGACAGGGCGTCGGTCAGCGGCCGCAGATAGGGCGCCAGCTTTTCCTGCATGTCGCCGGGCAGGAAGCCCAGCGACTCGCCGGCCTCCACCGCCGGGCGCGACAGGATGATCTTGCCCACCTGGCCCTCTTCGAAGGCTTCGACCGCCGCCGAGATCGCCAGATAGGTCTTGCCGGTGCCCGCCGGCCCCAGCGCCAGGGTCAGGTTGTGGCGGCGGAAGGCGTCGAGCAGGCGGCGCTGGTTGTCGCTCTGCGGCCGCACCTTGCGGACATAGGACTGGTCGCGGTCGTCGTCGCGGTCGCCGGCAAGCGGCGTCCACTCGCTGTCGGGATAGAGGGTCACCACCGCCTCGCCCTTAGGGGCCACGGAACCACGTACGGCACGCTTCGCCATGTTCGTCTCCTCGCCTTGGGGACAAAAGAACGGCCTCCCGGTGAGGGGAGGCCGTGAAGTCGGCATAGAACGATTGCGGGCGCGAAAGCCTCGCCGGAGGCGAAGCGATGGATCGGGAGATGCTCGGCGACACGTGCTGGTCAATTTGCCATCCCATTCCTGGAAACGGTCGGCGCCCGCAACGGATTTTAACCAAGACCCTTGGACCAAGTCATCAAGGAATTGTGGGTGTCACAGAATTGCCATCAATAGATAGGGGGACTACACCCCTTCGAGCGACCAGGCCAGCAGGTGCAGAATGTCGCGCTCCATGCGCGGACGGACCTGGCCGGTGGCAAGTTCGACATAGGCGAACACCTTCTCCGCCCGGGGGTCGTCCTTGACCTTGAGGTGGGGGCCGCGCGGAGTGACGAAGATATCGCCCACCTCCGGCTGGGCCGGCGCCGCGGTCTCGGCGAGAACCAGGGCGATTCCCCGGCGAACCGTGACCATCCGCTCCGGGTCGACGTAGATCAGCATCAACCCGCGGCGGTCGCCAAGCGGATCGAGCGGGACCAGATAGTGGTTGACGTGCTCCCGGCTGATCCGCTCGACCTTCAGGCACAGGGTGCGGCCGGACTCGAGGTCGGCCATCACGAACGAGCCGGCGGCAACCTGATGGGCGGGAGACTGGGTCATCACTTCACCTTGACGTCCATGCGTTCCAGATTGAGCCGCGCGGTATCGGCGACCGGCGAGTCCGGCAGAACCCGGATTGCCCGCAGCCAATCCTCGCGGGCGCCGGCATCCTCGCCCTTCAGCCGGCGCAGGATGCCGCGTTCGAGCAGGGCGTCGGGGTAGTCGGGGTCGAGCTTCAATGCCTTTTCGACGTCGTCCAAGGCCCCCAGCATGTCGTCGAGATAGCGCAGCGCGCTGGCCCGCAGCGCCAGCGCCTCGACCCGATTGGGTTGGGCCAGCAGCAGGCGCGACAGGACATCGCTGGCCTCGCGGTAGTTCTTGGCCTGGGCCAGCACCACGGCGCGGTCGAGCATCAGTTCGGGCGAACCCGGTTGCAGGCGTTCGGCCGAGCGCAAGGCGGCGTCGGCGCGCGGCAGCTTACCCAGCAGCAGCCAGGCCTGGGCCGCCTGAGCCAGCATTTCGGCCCGCACCGCATCCTCGCGGACGCTCTCGTTGGCCAGCGTTTCCAGACGCGTGGCGGCCTCGCCGTACTTGCCCAGCCCGATCAGCGCCACCGCGGCGCAGTGCCGCGCCGCCTCGCCGCCGCCCAGCGACTGCCAGGCCAGGGCTTCCTCCCAGCCGCTCTCGGGCTTGGTCTTGGCCAGGATCAGGCAGGTCTTGTACTCGTCGGCGGAGGCGATGGGTTGCGCGTGGCCGGGCGCGGCGGCGGCCAGGGCGAGGATGGCGGCGAGACGGAAGCGGCGCATGGAACCCCGGCAAGATGGCGATGGCGGCGACACTCTAGGGCCGTGCACGGCGGAAATCTATGCCGCCGGTTCCTGCTGCGCCGCCAGGCCCCGCATCTTGCGCCAGGCGAAGGCCTTGGCCATCGCGCCCAGCCATCCCTGGGGATCGAAGCCCACCGCCTTCATCACCATGTTGACCGCCCGCTCGGCGTGCTTGGGCTGGTAGTGGCGGAAGGCGCGCCGGGCGTAGGCGCGGCTGCAGCGCAGACGGTTGTAGGCGGTTCCCGCCGGATCGTTGGCGGCATGCCAGGCGAAGGCCAGTTCGTCGTCGTCGGTCTCGGCGATGCGCCCGACCGCCACCATCACGCGGCGGAACAGGCCGATGCCCTCGCGGCCGTGATAGCCCTTCATCATCTCGTAGAAGGTCTTGTAGTGGCGGAACTCGTCGCCGGCGATGCGGTGGCAGATGGCCTTCAGCACCGGCTCGTCGGTGGCGTCGCGCAGCGCCGAATACAGCGAGCTGGTGCCGGTCTCGACGATGCAGCGGGCCAGCAGTTCGCCGGTCAGCGAGCCGCGCACCGACGCCGTGGCGGCGAGGTCGATGCGAAAGCCGTCGACGAACCGCTTGAAGGCGGCGGGGAAATCGAAGGCCGGATCGGCCATCTGGGCATAGCGGCCGAGGATGTCGCCGTGCTGGACCTCCTCGACTTCCCATTCGGCGGCGATGGGCAGGAAGGAGGGATCGCTGCTGAAGACGTTGCGCAGATAATGCGTGTAGTCGGCAGCATTGCGCTCGACCATCGCCGCCGCCTTGACCACCATCAGGATGTCGGGATCGAGGCGGGCGGAATCGAAATCCTGCCACGGAATGTCGTCGGGCGACCATACCGGCATTGAAAACCCTCCGCGAAAGACCAGCCCGCATTGTGTCTTTTGTGACAGCGTTTTCAAGCAGAACCAACGGATGGGGGTTTCGCTGCCGTTTTACAACCCCTTCAACTCGGCATCGGCCGCTTCGGCCAGCGGAACGGCGCCGACCCGGCGCGCCAGGGCGGACGCGTGGGAGAGCAGGGTTCTGGCCTTGGCGGCATCCTCGCCGGCCACCAGTTTTCCCAGGTCGAGCAGCGCTTCGGCCTCGGCCCTCAGGTGGCCGGCGGCGGCGAACAGGTCGCGGGCGCCTTCGAAGGCGCGGCGGGCCTCGGCGCGGTCGCCCAGGCCGAGCAGCAGATGGCCGAGGCTGTGGCGGGCGGCGCCTTCGCCCAGGGCGTCGCCGGTCTCGTGATACAGCGTCACGGCTTGGTCCAGCTCGCGATGGGCGCGGTCGAGATGGCCGAGCCGGCGGTTGATCGCCGCCATCGCCTTCAGCGCCGCGGCCTGCCCCAGGGTGTCGTTGGCGCGGCGATAGAGCGTCAGCGCCTCGCCGTAGCGGTCCAGCGCCAGGTCCTGGCGCCCTTCGTCGCGTTCGAGATGGCCGAGCCGCTTGGCGCAGTGGGCGAGGCCGGAATTGTCCGAGGCGCTGTCGTAAAGCGCGCGCGCCGAACTCAGGCATTGCCGCGCCTCGTCGAGCGCCCCTTCGCGGTGGGCCAGACGGGCCAGCCGCACCAGGATGCCGGCCTGATCGTGCTGGGCACCGGTGGCGGCGAACAGGGCGCGCGCGTCGACATAGGCCTCGCGCGCGCCGGGCAGGTGGCCGGTCTCGGCCTCGAAATCGCCCAGCGCCATCAGCGCCGCCGCCTCGCCGCTGCCGTCGCCGCTTTCGTGATAGAGCAGCCGGGCGCGGCGGAAGGCTTCGCGCGCCTGCTGAATTTCGCCGGAAAGCCACAGCTTCTCGGCCTCGTCGAGGGTGGTGTCGGCGGTGGTCTTGCCCATGGTCCAGTCCCTCGCAGAGTGATCGCTGTCCATAAGGTAAGCCTCAAGCGGGCGTCGGTAAACCTCCCGCTGTCGGGAGGCGAGGATGAGGAAATTACGCTTTGCCTTCGCCGGGCGAGCGGATTACACCTAAGACGATGCGCGCGCTTCTGTTCCTCTTTCTGGCCCTGGCGGCGATTCCGGCACGAGCGGCCGACTGCACCGCCCCGGCCGCGCCGGGGGTGGACTGGCAACGCTGACTGCTCGACGGTCGCGATCTGGCCCGCCACGACCTGTCGCGGTCGCGCCTGCGCGAGACCAGTTTCCAACGGGCCAATTTGAAGGGAGCGACCTTGGTCGCCGTCGATGCCTACCGCGTTCGTTTCGTCAGCGCCGATCTCGCCGGTGCCATCCTCGACGACGGCCGCTTCATCGAGGGCGATTTCACC
>JACRFY010000272.1 GCA_016212565.1 Magnetospirillum sp.
CCGGTGCGCGGGTCCGGCAGCGCGTCGAACGCCTTGTCAAACCAGGACATCAGGGGGCTCCATCCTTCGCCGATAGAGCCCCCTAATGAATCCTTTTCAGCACGCGGCGCTACTCGCTTTTTTCAAATGCGATTCCCCTGGGCTGTTGCAGTGGGTGCCATACCCCGGTGAAGGATGCGGCACCCCGCTTTCGCAAGGCGCTGTGGGTGGCGCTGGCGATCAACGCCGGGATGTTCCTGGTCGAGATCGTGGCGGGCGTGGCGGCGGGGTCCTCGTCCTTGCAGGCCGATGCGCTCGACTTCTTCGGCGACGCCGCAAATTACGGGGTCAGCCTGTTCGTGTTGGGCATGTCGCTGCACCGCAGGGCGATGGCGTCGGTGCTGAAGGGCGCGACCATGGGGGCGTTCGGCCTATGGGTCATCGCCAACACCGGCAGGCATCTGCTGACCGGCACGGTGCCCGAGGCCGCCGTGATGGGCGCGGTCGGTGTCGCCGCGCTGGTCGCCAACGTGGTGGTGGCGGTGATGCTGTACGCCTTCCGCGACGGCGACAGCAACATGCGGTCGGTATGGATCTGCTCGCGCAACGACGCCATCGGCAACCTGGCCGTCCTGGGCGCCGCGAGCGGCGTGTTCGCCACCGGCAGCGGCTGGCCCGACTTTGCAGTGGCGGGGATTATGGCCGCCTTGGCGCTCTCGGGTGCGGTCCAAGTGCTGCGCCATGCGTTGGCCGAACTGCGCTCCCCCTATTGGCGGCGGAATAGCGTAATCCCCTGCGAAGGCTGCTGGGCGGCTCCCCAAGATGGCGTTATTGTTCGTCCGCAGGGATCAAGAGGAAGGATGCAGGTCAGTTGAATCGGAAGGCGCTGGTGTGCTTCGGTATCATACTTGCCATGCTGCTCGGGTTGTTCGGGCAGCACGCCTTCGCTCTTTGTGTTTCAACCGACCATCGCTCTGTCGAGGTCGCGGGGCACCCGCCCTGCGGACCGGAACCTGCGCCACAAGGCCAGCACATTGCATCCGGCTCGCCCTGCTTTGACATCGCCCTTGGCTATACCATGGAAGCCAGCCTGTCGGCGAAGCGGGACGCCGCCCGGGTTGCCCAAGTGCCAACCGTCGGCGAACCACCCCGGCGGCCTGCCGATCCGGCGCCGAAGCCACAGTGGCAACAGCGCACGCCCTGGGGCGCAGCATCGCTTGACCTATCCCCACACCTTCATTCTCTCCGCACGGTCGTTCTCCTGATTTGAGAAGGCGGTTCCCGGCTCATTACCGGGTTCAGCCACATCTGACTGGACGCATGTCGTCCAATGGAGAACGACAATGAAGAAGTTCTACGCCGCTGCCCTCGGCATGTTGGCCGCTACCGGCGTCCTTATCGCCGAACCGGCAAGCACTCGCGCCAACGAGTTGAGGGTTGAGTCGGCCTGGGCCAGGGCCTCGGCAGGCCGAAATGGCGCCGCCTTCGTCACCGTCTATAACGGCGGCAACGCTCCCGATCGCCTGGTTGGCGTCGCATCCCCGGTAGCACCGGATGTCATGGTCCATCGCTCGTTCGAGGAGGACGGCACCATGAAGATGGAGCACGTCGCCGCCATCCCCATCGCCAACGGGCAGCGCATCGAGATGAAGCCCGGCGGGCTACACATCATGCTGGTCAACCTGAAGCAGCCCCTGAAGAAGGGCGACCAGTTCCCGCTGTCACTCACGTTCGAGCGCGGCGGCACCAAAGAAACGACCGTCACTGTCTATGGCCCCGGCGCCATGGAACCGAAGTAGCACTGGATCGACGACATGAGCAAACCAAGGACAAAAAGGCGCCAGGGCGCCGTCGATGCTGCCGCAGCGGCGTCGACCTCGGCGGGCGCGGTGCTGGAGAACGAGGAGATATGGAAGCTCCTCTTTGCCGCATGGCTCATAGCGCTCGGCTCGACGCTCAGCGTGTTGTTCATCGGCGAGATCATGGGCCAGACACCCTGCGTGCTGTGCTGGTATCAGCGGGCCTTCATGTTCCCGCTGGCTGTGATCCTGGGCATCGCCTGCTTCCGGACGGATGGCGCGGTCTGGCGCTACGGCATGCCGCTGGCGGTCATCGGCGCCGCCATCGCCAGTTGGCACACCCTGGTTTTCACCGGGGTCGCGCCGACCGCCCTGGAACCCTGCGGGCAAGGCCCCTCCTGCTCCAGTGAAAACATGACCATCCTCGGCGGGCTGCCGCTATCGCTCCTGGCCGTTGGCGCGTTCGGCGCCATCGCCGTTCTCCTGCATCTCGTTCGGAAAAGGGTCAACGCATGACCAGACGCACCCTCGTTGTCCTGACGGCCGTCATTGCCGTCAGCGTGTTCGCCGCCGCTGGCATGTGGTTCACCGGTAAGGATGCCGACATGAAGGCGGGAGCGGCAGTGGCCGAGGCCAGCTTGCTGGTGCGACCGCATTCGCCGAGTTTCGGCCCCAGGTCGGCGCCGGTCACCATCGTCGAGTTCTTCGACCCGGCCTGCGAGACCTGCCGGGCGTTCTACCCCGTGGTCAAGCAGATCATGGCCGAGTTCCCCGGCCAGGTTCGCCTGGTGGTCCGGTACACCCCTCTCCACCATGGTTCCGACGAGGTGGTGCGTCTGCTCGAAACCGCCCGCCTGCAACGCAAATTCGAGCCGGTGCTGGAAGCCATCCTGGACGCACAACCGCAGTGGGCGAGCCACAGCGCGCCGCGCATCGACAAGGCGTGGGATGCGGCGGCGGTGGCGGGCCTGGATGTCACCCGGGCACGCAACGCCCTGATGACGCCTGAGGTCACGGCTGTACTGGAACAGGACATCAGCGATTCGAGGGCCGTCGGTGCGACAAAAACGCCCACCTTCTTGGTCAATGGCAAGCACCTGCCGAGCTTCGGCGCCCAGCAACTCTACGATCTCGTCGAGAGCGAGGTCAGGGCCACGCGGGTGAAGGCGGGCAGTTGATGACCCATATTCCATCCGCAAGAAATTCGATAATTGCGCCCCAAGCCGGGGGCCAGGGTCGCTACGTCCCCTCAGTTGATCGGCACCACCGCACATACCGCCCGATAGCCGATCAACTGATCCGCAGCCACCCCTTCTCGACGCAGATTGCCAAAGCCAGTCCAACCAGGAAGGCGATCGCAGGGGGCGTCGCAAGGCAGAGGGCGGCGATGATCAGGATGACGAACACCTTGTCCTGGTCATAGGTGTGTGGCTTCGACGCCTGGGCAAGGTCGATGCCGGAGAACAGCAACAGCGCTCCCAGCACCGGGTCGGGAATCAGCTTGAGAAGGTTGTACCCGCCCTCGCCAAGCAGCAGGCCGAGGGCGAGCAGCGTCACGCCGATGACGATCGGCGCGGCACCTGAGCGGGCGCCGAAGCGGTGGTGGGCAGCCATCCCTCCGGCGCCATGGCACATGGGATAGCCGCCGAAGGCGCTGGCGACCAGGTTGCCGATGCCTGTGGTCAGCGCCAGACGCTTTTCGGTGACCGTATCGCCGTGATCGGGGAACAGTTGGCGCGACAGCGCGGCGGCGACGATGATGGCGTTGGTGATGGTCAGCGGCAGTTGGGGCAGCACGGCGCGGTCGAACCCGAGCGTCACTTCCTCCCAAGTCGGCACCACGAGCGCAGGCAGATGGAAGCCGAGACTGATCTCAGGCAAGGGCGGTGTCAGACCGCCAGCCATGCCTGCCGCCGTCCCGGCGACCAGGGCGATCAACGCCACGGGCAACCTGCGTGTGGGCAGGAGGAGGACGATGACAGCGGCGGTAGCCGCGCCCAGCCACATCCCGGTCGCCATCAGCTTCAGCCCGAGGAGGGCCAATGCCATGCCGAGGCCCAGTTGCAGCCCGGCGGCGACGGTGCGCGGAAGGATCTTCGCCAACCGCCCGAGTAGGCCGGTCATGGCGAGCAGGGCGAAGAACAGGCCGATCATCATGCCAGAGGCGGCGATGGCCCCGGCGGGCAGTTTGTCCACCAGCACGGCGGCCGAAGCCGCCTTCATGGGTTGGACAGCCACCGGCAGGCCATAGAAACCGCCGGTAAACATGTAGAAAAGACCGAAGCCGACGAGGACGCCGGTCGGATCCATTCCTACCACGGCGATGGCGGCGACCACATGCGGCAGGAAGGTTCCGAGATCGCCGAAGGCTCCGGAAACTTCCTGCGATCCCCAGGCGAAGCGCACATGCTTCGTCTTCTCGGGCATGTCCGCATCGGTTACGGCCTGCTCTGCGGCACCGGATCCGCTCATCCTTCACTCCCCATGGTCGCGGCCCGTTCGCTTGCGGGCCTCGTCTATTAGGGATCAATAAAGCACGGCGGCTATAGGGGGCCGATATGGTATCTCCTGCATATCGGTGGTTCAGTCGGGCGTGTCGCTCATCAACGCCCTCAGGGTTTGCAGTTGGCTCGCCAAGGCTTCTGCTGCCTCGGCCTCCATCGACCGGTAGATCGCCAGAACGCTGCCCCCAGTTTCGGTCAGGGTCGCCCCACCATGCTTGGAACCACCCTTCGTCACCACGACAAGGGGTTCACGGAAACAGGCGTTCATGCTGGTCACCAGACCCCAGGCCCGGCGGTAGCTGATCCGCATGCTCCGTGCGGCCGCAGCGATCGAGCCGGTTTCACGAATGCCTTCGAGTAATGCCGCCTTGCCCGGGCCGATGGCAGTCGCACCGCCAAGCAAGACACGGATGCCGGGTTTCAGGCGATGGCTTTCCAACAGGTCACCCGAGCGAAAAGAGAGATTGCGGGAATTCAATGACAGTGGCTTGTTCTCGTGACCCAGATTACGTCCCCGTTTGTCTGCCGCGAAGCCCCTGAATGTCCCCTGACCAGCCCCCAAGCCCCCTCCGCCTGTTCGCGGCCTTCCTGCGCCTCGGGCTGACCGCCTTCGGCGGCCCCGCCATGATTCAGCGCATCGCCGAACTCGCGGTGAAGCGCGAGCGATGGCTGTCGCCCGCCGCGTTCAAGGACGGCGTGGCGTTGGCCCAGGTGATCCCCGGTGCTACCGCCATGCAGGTAGCGGCCTATGTCGGCCTGCGGGCCGGGGGGCCTCTCGGGGCCGCTGCCGCCTTCGTCGGCTTCTCCCTTCCCGCGTTCTGCCTGATGGTCGGTCTGTCATGGACCTACGAGATCGGCCGGTCGCTGCCCATGGCGGACGCCGTTTTCCAGGGTGTCGGCGCCATCGTCGTCGCCCTGATTGCCCACGCGACCATCGGCTTTGGTCGTGCCTGGATGAAATGCTGGCAGGAGGCTGCCATCGCAGCGGCAGTGTTTGCCTATTACCTCTCCGGCCTTACTCCCTATTGGGCGGTTCCTCTCGCCGCACTGGCGGGGATGGTTCTGCTCAAGGGGCCGACGGCCGAAGCGGCACCGTCGGGGGCGCCAATGGCGGCGCACACGCCCTGGCTGGCGGCGCTGGCGATCCTCGCGGCCGCCGCTGTGATCATCGCGCTGCTGTGGCTATCGGGTGAGAGGTTACTGGCCGAGTTGGCCATGACCATGGCGCGTATCGACCTGTTCGCCTTCGGCGGCGGCTTCGGATCGCTGCCAATCATGGCCCACGAAGTTGTCGAGGTCCGGCAGTGGCTGGACGCGAGGGCGTTCCTCGACGGCATCGCGCTGGGTCAGGTGACGCCAGGGCCGATCGTCATCACCGCGACTTTCGTCGGATGGCTTGTGGCCGGGGGCGCGGGCGCAACTGTCGCCACGGTGGCGGTGTTCCTGCCGTCGTTCCTGATCCTGCTCGCCACCACCCCGCTGGTCGACCGCATCAAACACAGTCCGCTGGTCGGCAACGCGCTCCATGGCGTCTGCGCCTCGGCCACCGGCCTGATCGCCGCGCTGGGCGTCAAGCTCGCCGAGGCGCAGCCATGGAGCTATCCCTCGGCAGGCATCGGCCTGTTGGCATTCACAGCCTTGATGATGAAGAGGGACCCGTTGTGGGTCATCCTGGCCGGTGTCGCACTCTCCATCGTGCTTGGGGCGGCGGGCTGAGACTACTTCATCAGTTCGGTCAGCACGGCCTGCACGTCGGTGATGGTCCAATTGCCGCGCACGCCGGGCGGTGCGCCAGCGATTGACGGGAAATTGACGAATTCAATGGATCGTCCGTCCTTCAACGTATGGCGGTACTGACCGTCGATCAAAATGACGATGGGAACATGGCCGTTAAGGCCAGCCGAATGGAGGCGACTTTCCCCCTGCGGGCTTTCCACATCGATTTCGACAACATTGATCTTGCCACCCTGTGACGCCAGCCAATCGCGTAGCGGCGCAAGGGCCATTTTGACCGGTGGATGGGGCATGTTGAGGATTTCGACGGCGGGTGGGGCTGCCAGCGCGCCTCCTGCGGCGAAGCCGAAGATAGAGGCGACCAGCGCCGCGACCAGGTGCCTGCATGCTGTCATGAGAGTTCGCCCTATTTGCAATTGTTGTGGAGTTTCCACATCTCGCCATGCCCCATGGCCACGGCCCAATCGGGCGGAACGCATGTGGTGTCACTCGGCGCCGCCACGGCCTGGGCCGGGGGGAAATACCGATAGCCGACGAAGCCGATCAGGCCCAGGAACGCAATGACGACAACCGCCCGCACCACACCTATGTCCTGGCCTTCGTGGCGCTTGCCGGTTTCGCAGACGCCGCCCGGGCAATGCCTGGCTTTGTTCGGTAAGGCGAGGTCGTAGATCTTGCAGGCGAGGCAAATGCCGAAGGCGGTCTCAAAAAACATCAGCGTCAGGCATGTGGCGCAAACGATGAGATTCACCGGGCCGACCATGTTGTTGAGCACGATCAGGTAGAACATCAATGCCGCCAAGGCAAAGCCGATGGACCAGGCGAAGCGCTTCTGTGGTGCCCCGGCATATTCCGGCGCTTGGTTGCGGACGGCGAAGCGGCCGAGGATCATGCTCGGCGCATAGCTGGGATTGACGAAGATGCGGATGGCGAAGTCGATGAGAAACGCGACGACGAAGATCTGTGTCAGTCGAAAATTGCCCATCAGCCACGAGTTCATGAACGATACGAGAGCAAAAAAGAACAATATGCCCGCTGCGGCGCGCACCTCGCGTTCATTGAGAACGGGCACTTCGTAGCCGGGCACCGCTTCGCCAAATCTGAAAACGTCTCTCATACACCCCTCCCGGTTCTTGATTAGAGATCGCCTTGCCCCCACGCCATGGAAGCTCCCCGCGTCAGACCACCGTCAGGGTGGCCTCGTCGCGGTAAACGGTGCCGTCGTCGTCGGTCCAGCGGAATTCGACCTTGCCAGAACCGCGTGCCCGCAGGTGGAACACGATGTAGGGATCGGCCGAGACCGAGGGCTGGAGTTCGGCGACGAACACCGGCTCGCCCAGATACAGGCACTCGAACCTATTGATGATCTTCCTGGGGATGACGGCTCCGGTCTCCGACTTCCGCAGGCCGGAATCCATCGGATGGTCGATCATCGTCCTGACCTCGACGATCTCTCCCGGCTTCGCCTGACTGGGCAATCTCACACGCGGTCGTGCCATGGTCTTCCTCCCTTCTCAGCCGCCGCAGCCGCCGACGGTGATCTTCACCTCGGCCCCTGCAATGTAGGCCGACCCGTCGGCCATTTGCGCCACGGCGGTGACGATCTGGCTCTTGGCGAGACGGATGCGGATCGTGGCTTCCGCCTTGCCGGTGTTGGGATTGAGCCGGAAGGTGCAGACCTGCGGCGCCGGGTTGCCTTCCGCCAGGATGTGGATGGCCGAGACGTGATCGTTGGCGGTCATCGGGCTGTCGACGCCGACGGTCAGCGGCACCGTATTGCCATTCTCGGCGATGGGTGGCAGCTTCAGGGTCACCTTGCCTTCCTTCGGCTCGCGCCCCAACAAGGTCTTGATGACCTCCTTGAACTCGTTGGGCGCCGCCGCCGCCGGGCGGGGAACGAGGGTGACGTGGCCGAGCGCCAACGCGGCGGCAGTACCCCCGACGACAAAAGTTCGGCGGTCGATGTCGGGCAACGGCATAGGTGCCTCCATCCCTCAGCGGATTCGGTAGCTGACGTGGCAAGAGTTGCAGGCGGTCGTCATCTCGCTCAGCGCTCCCATCAGCTTCTTCATGGCCGGATACGACCGATCGAGATCGGTGTCCTTGGCGGCGATGGCGAATCGGCTGGCGGCGCGGTGAAGGGAACCGCCCGCATCCTGCATCGGCTTCGGCATGTACGCGGCCATGTGCGAGGCGCCGTGCAGTTCGAACGAACTCATGCCCAGGCGTTCCTCGGCCACCTTGCTGGCCTCATCGTATTTTTCGGCCGAGACCGCAGCCAGGATCTCGTCCAACGCCACCAGATGGTCGCGCATGCTTTCGAGCATGTGCTCCTGCATTTGGCCGGGCATCTTGACGAGTTCCCGATTATCGGCCGCGCTGGCACCCCCGGCAGCGACGAGCATAGCGGCTATCGCCCCGGAAAAAGCAATTTTGCGCATTGTTGGGCCTCCCTGTCGTGACGGCCGATCATGGCCTTGGGGTGCCCTCCCTCATATGATTGCTGTCATACGCACGGAAATTTCGGCCTCACCCTCCTCAATCGTCGCCGCGTTTGTGAATGGTGATCGCCCTGCCCCTACTGGCGATCTGGCCCTCCGCCTCAAGATCGTGCAGGGCGCGATAGAGAGCCTCGTGGGTCAGACCGATCTCCGAGGCGAGATCCTTGAACGTCCCGTCGATTTCGAACCCCACCCCTCTCGACGGCTCAAGCAGCATCAAGGCCCGCAGCACCCGATCCTTGGCCGAGCGGATGTTGCGGTGCTCGATCTGGCCGCGCAGTGCCTGAACCAGCCGGGCCAGACGAGCCATCATTCTGAGCGCAAGGTCGGGATCGCCTGCCATCGCCTGGATCAACGCCTCCTTGGGGATCACCGCCACGTCGCTTCGCATGTCGGCCACGCAGTCGCAGTGGTAGGCGGGCGAGAACATCGACGGTTCGGCAATGCTCTCTCCGGCCCGCGCCACATGGACGGTCACCTGGTTTCCGCTGGCGGTGTGGCGGACCATGCGCAGCCGCCCGCTTTCGACGCTGAAGATTCCATAGGTCGGGTCGCCCTGCCGGAACAGCAATTCGCCCGCCTGCAAGGTTCTGGTCTTGACCGCTTCCCCGAGGGCGGTTCGCAGTTCGCCGGGGTCCAGCCCCATCGGCCTCGTCATTGGTTCCTCCCTGATTTTTTCTTAATGATCCCAATCATATGCAGATTGCCTAATCAACGGCTACCATCGATCCAACGAACAGGGAGGCCAACGAACAGGGAGGAACGAGGATGCTTGTTGCAATTACCCATCGCCTGACGGCGGCGGCAGGAGTGATGTGGCTGTCGCTGACATCGGCGGTCGCAGGGCCGCTGGAGGTCCAGAAAATCGCCGATGACGTCTATGCGCTGGTCGGCGATCTCGGCCAACGCTCGGCGGAAAACCGGGGCAACAACGCCACCTTCGGCGCGGTGGTGACCCCAGAGGGGGTGGTGCTGGTCGATTCCGGCGGCAGCCGTGCCGGGGCAGAAGCCATCGAAACTGCGATCAGGACCGTCAGCGACAAGCCGGTGGTGGCCGTCATCAACACCGGCGGCCAGGACCACCGCTGGCTGGGCAATGGCTATTTCCGCGCCAAGGGCGTGCGCCTGATCGCCTCGGCGAAGGCGGTCGAGGACCAGAAGGCGCGGTCGGACATGCAGTTCCAGATGATGACGGCGTTGATCGGCGCCGACCGCTTTGCCGGTACGCAGGCGATCACCGCCACCGAAACCTTCGACGTGCGCAAGGAGATCACAATCGGTGGGATGCGGTTCGCCCTCATCCCGGCGGGCCATGCCCATACGGCGGGCGACAGCATCGTGTGGCTGCCGGAAAAGCATGTGGCGTTCGCCGGGGACATCGTGTTCACCGAACGCATGCTGGGCGTCCTCGACATCTCGCGGTCGAAAGACTGGATCACCGCCTTCGACATCTTGGTGGCGTTGAAGCCCGTCCATGTCGTGCCCGGTCACGGACATCCGACCATTTTGGCCGGGGCGCGGGCCGACACTTACGACTACCTGCTTCATCTTCGCCGCGAGGTGCGCAAGGTGATCGACGCGGGCGGCGACATGAACGCCGCCGCCGCCATCGGCCAGTCGGCGTTCCTGCGCCTGACCGGATCGGACCAACTCGCCCGCCGCAACGCCATGCGCGTGTTCGAGGAGATGGAATTCGAGTAGGATCAGCGGAAGCCAAAGGCCGCATGGCAGCCGTTACAGCCCTCCGTGACGGCGGCCAGTGCCTTGACGACACTGGCATGGGCTTCCCCGGGCGCCTGCAATTCGGCGTCCTGGAGCGCAATGGCGAGACGACTGCCCGCCCGATGGGTGGCCCCACCCATGCGCCCCATGTCGGCGGGCATGTAGGGGCTGAAGCGGGCGCCGCCGTAGCGAGCGGAAGCAGTCATGCCGAGGCCCTGTTCGGCGATCTCAGCGGCTTTTCCGAACTCGCCTGCGGCAACCGCCGAGATGACCGCGTTCAGAGCGTCCAGTTGCTGCCGCATCACCTCAGCCATGGCGAGGCGAATTTCAGGCGGAACTTGGACGACTGACCGCTCGGCCGCATTCGCCACTTGCGGCATGGTCATCGCCAGGGCCAGGGCGGCGGCAGTCAGACTCTTCGGTATCGACATTTTCACGGCTCCCAAGGGATGTACGGCGGGGCCAAGGCCCCGCCGACACAGTTACTCGTAGGCAGCAAACGTGTTGCCGTCCTTGACCGCGAAGAAGAAGGAGTTGGGGCCAACGGCCATCCGGCTGGCGATCTCCTGTTTGGCGATGTCAATTTTGACGAGGGCACCATCGGCGGACGCGACGGCATAGAAATACTTGCCGTCGGGCGAGAACCAGAAGCCGTGCGCCTGCTTGTTGCCGTCGCCGATCTTGATGGTCTTGACCGCTTCCAGCTTGGCGGCGTCGATCACCGTGAGAACCCCGTCATTGTGATGGATGACGAAGAAGTGCTTGCCGTCCGGCGTGAGAGCGGCGTGGCCGGGACCCTTGCCGGTCGGAATGGTCTTGACCCATTCCTTCTTCGCCGTGTCGAGGACCGTGACGCGGTTGCCGCCTTCATTGCAGAACAGAAAATACCGACCGTCCTTGGTGAATACGCCGTGATGACCAAGGCCTTTCTCGTCCGCGTTCAGGCTAACGGGAAGGTCTTTCACGATCTGGTCGGTGGTCGGGTCGATCAGCGTCAGGCTGGTGCCGCCGCCGCGCTTCTCGTTGACGAGATAGAGCAATTTGCCGTCGGGCGAAGGGTGAAGATAATGGTTGATGCCGTCGATATTGATGATCTTGTCGACCTTGCCCTGGGCGACGTCAACCTTGACGATGACCTTGTTCACGGCATCGGCGACATAGACGAACCTGCCGTCCGGGGTCCAATAGGGGTGCTTCATCATCACACCCTTGAACTCGCCTTCGGGTAGTTTGCCCACGTCGATGGTTTTGGTCACGGCATTGGTCGCCGCATCCACCAGGGATAGCTTGAGGGCGTCCTTGTAGGCGACGGCCAGGGTCTTGCCGTCAGGCGACATCCCCAGTTGGAACGAGGTCGCGGGCAAGGCAATCGCCCCGGCCACCTCAACCGCCATCCCGTTGATGATGGTCAGTTCCTTGCTGCCGCGATTGTTGACGAAGATCTTGCCGCCCGGTGCGATGGCCATGGCGTGCGGTACCTTGCCGGTCGGCAGGGTCTTTTCGACCGTTTCCGTCCGCAGATTCACCACCATCACGTTTCCATCTGCTTCACTGGGAACGAAAGCCAGCCGCTCCGCTTGAGCAGCCAGAGCGATGGTCGAAGTGAGCGTGAGCGCGGCCGCCAGCATCAGCGGCCCGGTGAACAGCCTCTTCATTGTGGTCTCCTCCCTGTTATCCATGGTCCTTTTCGGACCTGGGGGCTGGTCATAGGCCAAACCCAGGCGGAGCATAGGGGGTTCTTCGACGGCTCAAGTGGATTTGAAGAGATCGCCGAGCGGAGCTGCGATCAGATAGATCATTGTCGCGAAGGTTGTGGTGTTGCGGTATCCCCTGGCGCGAGCGCGGGCGGCCTGGAACAGGCCG
>JACRFY010000266.1 GCA_016212565.1 Magnetospirillum sp.
CGTCTCAGGCAAGCTGAGGGGGCATGCCGCAAGCGCATAGGTGCCCCCCGTCGCCCAGGAGGCATGGGCATCGAGCCGGCGCCAAGACCGGAGGGTGATAACGACAAGTCGTCGGCTGTGCACGCGGCCGGCGATGATAGTGGAGGGTCAAGTGACACAAGCCGCAAACACAAAAGCTGGGCTCCATATCGGGAATAACCCGAAGTTTCATGAGCTCGTCAGTAAGCGTAGGACCTTCGCCTGGTCGCTGACCGCAATGATGATGGTCCTGTACTATGGGTTCATCATGCTGGTCGCGTTCAACAAGCCGTTCCTGGCCACGCCGCTGTCCACCAACGCCGAGGGCGTCAGCAGCATCGCCACCATCGGCTTCCCCATCGGCGTCGGTGTGATCCTGCTCTCCATCGCTCTGACCGGCATCTATGTCCGGCGCGCGAACGGCGAGTTCGACGAGCTCAACCGCCAGATCATCGAGGAATCGCGCTGATGAAGACGCTCAAGACTCTCATGGCGGCGGCGCTGGGTGCGACCCAGATGCTGCTGGCCAATGCGGCGCTGGCCGCCGGTACGGTGGAGGGGGCCGAGAAGCAGGCCACCAACGTGCATGCCATCATCATGTTCATCATCTTCGTCGGCATCACGCTGGGCATCACCTACTGGGCGGCCAAGCGGAACAAGACGGCGAAGGACTTCTACGCCGCTGGCGGCGGCATCACCGGGTTCCAGAACGGTCTGGCGATCGCCGGCGACTACATGTCGGCCGCTTCGTTCCTGGGCATTTCCTCGGCGGTGTTCGCCAACGGCTATGACGGCCTGATCTTCTCGGTCGGCTGGCTGGTCGGCTGGCCGGTGATCCTGTTCCTGATCGCCGAACGCCTGCGCAACCTCGGCAAGTACACCTTCGCCGACGTCGCCGCCTATCGCCTCGGCCGCGAGCCGGTGCGCACCTTCGCCGCCACCGCGGCGCTGGTGGTGGTGCTGTTCTACCTGATCGGCCAGATGGTCGGTGCCGGCCAGCTGATCAAGCTGCTGTTCGGTCTCGACTTCATCTACGCGGTGATGGCGGTCGGCGCGCTGATGATCATCTACGTCACCTTCGGCGGCATGGTTGCCACCACCTGGGTGCAGATCATCAAGGCCTGCCTGCTGTTGGGCGGCGCCACCTTCATCGCCTTCGGCGTGATGGCCAATTTCGGCTTCTCGTTCGAAGAGATGTTCAAGAAGGCGGTCGAGGTTCATCCCAAGCACGGCGCCATCATGGGCCCGGGCGCCATGGTCAGCGATCCGATCGATGCCATTTCGCTGGGCATGACCCTGATGTTCGGCACCGCCGGTCTGCCGCACATCCTGATGCGCTTCTTCACCGTTCCCGATGCGAAGGCGGCCCGCAAGTCGGTGTTCTATGCCACCGGCTTCATCGGCTACTTCTACATCCTGACCTTCATCATCGGCTTCGGCGCCATCACCATGGTGGCCACCGATCCGCAGTACCTCGACGCGGCCAAGGGCGGTCTCAACCTCCGTGGCGGCAACAACATGGCCGCGCCTCTGCTGGCTCACGCCATCGGCGGCGACCTGTTCTTCGGCTTCATCTCGGCCGTGGCCTTCGCCACCATCCTCGCGGTGGTGTCGGGCCTGGCGCTGGCCGGCGCGTCGGCGATTTCGCACGACCTCTATGCCAACGTCCTGATGCACGGCCGTGCCAAGGAGAGCACCGAGGTCATGGTGTCGAAGATGTCGAGCATCGCGCTCGGCGTCGTCGCCGTCGCCCTCGGCATCGTCTTCGAGAAGCTCAACGTGGCGTTCATCGTCGCCCTGACCTTCTCGGTCGCCGCTTCGGGTCCGTTCCCGGTGCTGGTGATGTCGATGTTCTACAAGGGCCTGACCACGCGGGGCGCCGTGATCGGCGGCTGGCTGGGTCTGCTGTCCTCGGTGGGCATGGTGGTGTTGTCCAAGGCGGTGTGGGTGCAGAGCTTCCACTACGACGCGGCCATCTTCCCCTGGGCCTATCCGACCCTGTTCTCGATGCCGCTGTCCTTCTTCGCCTGCTGGCTGTTCTCGGTCCTCGACAACAGCCCGCGTGCGGCGGCGGAGCGTGAAGCCTACATCGCTCAGGCCATCCGGTCCGAGACCGGCCTCGGCGCCGAGGGTGCCGCGTCCCACTAAGGGACTCGGAACACCCAAACTTTGGGGCCGCCGGGCAACCGGCGGCCCTTTTCTTTGGTCCGCCACCTCGTCTGCGCGTCGGGCCTCCTCCTCAGGGGATCGCCCTCCGGGAGCCGCTGAAAGCCCTGTCCCTTACCCCCACGTGAGCGGCCGACATAGATCGATTCGCATGAGGGTGTGCTGCCATGATCGAGGTCGTCCTGCTGATGACCCACCGCCTGGACGGCGCCATCCTCGCCGGCTTCCGCCGTCTGGTCGAAGAGGCGGGGCGGACGGTGGTGCTGCTCTACAACCGCGGCGACGACCCGAGGCCGGGTCCATGGTGGCCGGCCGGCAGCTTCGTCTTCGACGCCGCCGATATCCGCGGCCTGGGTTTCCCGGCCAAGGGGCGACGGCGGTCGGCGTGGGATGTCGAGCTGTTTCCGCTGCTCTACCGCCGCCATCATCCCGAGGTCGACCGCGTGTGGGTGGTCGAATACGACGTCGCCTTCACCGGGCGGTGGCACACCCTGTTCGATGCCTTCGCCGCGTCGCCGGCCGATCTGCTGGCGACCACCATCCATTCCCATGCCGCCAACCCCGGCTGGGACAACTGGCGAACCGTATCGGCTCCCGACGGCCCGGTCGAGCGCCGGGATCTGTTGCGCGCCTTTCTCCCCTGCTGCCGCCTGTCCGCCGCCGCCTTCGCCGCGCTGGAGACGGCCTATGCCGCCGGCTGGGACGGGCATTACGAAGCCACCGTGCCGACCTTGATCGCCCGCGCCGGCCTGTCGATCGAGGACATCGGCGGCAACGGCCCGTTCGTCGCGCCGGGCAATGAGAACCGCTTCTACACCAATACCCCCGCGGCCAATTCGCTGGCGCCGGGATCGTTCGTGTTCCGGCCGGTGCGCGAGCAGCCCGGGCCGGAGCCGGATCGCCTGTGGCACCCGGTGAAACCGCCATCGGTGAGCGAGGGCTGGGCAACCGGGCGGCGGGCGGCACTGGTACGGCTGGCCGCGGCGACGCTGGAGCGGCTCAGGGACAAGGTATCGCCCTGAATTCTCAACCCGAAGACGGGAGCATGGACAATGGTGGCCGACGAGACCCAAACCCGTGGCTCGACCAACGCGCTGACGGTGCTGTGGGGCCGCAAGGCGCTGATCGGGGCGATGGTGGCGGGGGCGACCGGCCTGGCGGCGTTGACGCTGCAGGTCATCACCCCGCGCTATGCCGCCGAGGCGCTGATCGCGCTCAACACCCGCATCGGTGCCGCCGAGACGGTGCTCAACACCAAGCCGACCATCGCCGGTCCGCCCTTGGCGACCGTGCTGGTGGGCACCGAAATGGATATCCTCAATTCGCGCGCCCTGGCGACCCAGGTGGTCGAGGCCCTGGCGCTGGATCGCGACCCCGAGTTCAATCCCGACCTGAAGCCCGCGCTGCTGCCGGCGCTGCGCGATCTGTGGCGCCGGATCGTCGACGCCGAGCCCCGCGACGCCCGCACCGCGGCCGTGGATGCGGTCAGCAAGCGCCTGACGGTCAAGAACGGCACCGATTCCTTTGCTCTGCGCGTCATCTTCGAATCCGAGGACGCGCGCAAGGCGGCGCTGATCGCCAACGCCTTCGCCGACCTCTACATCCGCCGCGGCCGCGAGGCCAAGTTCGCCGAGATGCAACTGGCCACCGACTGGATCGGCAAGCAGATCACCGATCTGCGCCAGCAATTGGCCCAGGATACCGGCGCCGCGGTGGCCTTCCGCCAACGCCACAAGCTGTCGCCGCTCGACACCCGCGACAAAAGCGAGGTGGCGGCGCAACAACTGATCAGTCTCAACGAGGAACTGGCCGGCGTCGAGCGCGAGCGGGCCGAGGCCGAATCGGCCCTGGGCCAGGCGCGCAAGGCGGTCAAGAGCGGCGGTCTCGCCTCGCTGCCCTTCGTCGAGCAGTCGCCGTTTCTCCAGGAGATGCGCAAGGAGGAAGCGCATCTGCTCGGCCGCGTCGCCGAACTGGCGGTGGGCTATCGCGACGACAGCCCGTCGGTGCAGGCGGTCAAAGGCCAGCTGGCCTCGCTGCGCGCCGAGATCGATCGCGAAATCGGCCGGCAGGTCGAGATGCTGGCCCACAAGGCGGCTCAGGCCAAGGCCCGCGAGGATGCCTTGAGGGCCCGGGTGCGCGACGTCAGCACCGGCGCCGCCGCCAACGACGAGACCATGGCCGAACTGGAACTGCGCGAACGCGAGATCCAGGCCAAGAACATCATGCTCGACAGCTTCCTCGCCCGCTTCGCCGAGCTGACCAACCGCAGCGACATCGAGGCGCCCGATGCCCGGCTGGCGTCGCGGGCGACGCCACCGACGCGGCCGTCCTTTCCCAAGCCGCTGCTGTTCCTCGCCGTCGCCTTCACCGGCTCGCTGGGGCTGGCCACGTCGCTGGCTCTGCTGCTCGATCATTTCCGCGCCGGGTTCCGCTCGACCCGCCAGATCAAGGCGGCTCTCGGCCTGACCACGCTCGGCATCCTGCCGGATATCGGCCGCCGGCCGGGTGCACCGTTGCCGGGCGACCTGCTGGTCGACAAGCCCGAATCGACCTATGCCGAGGCGGTGCGCTCGGCGCAGCTGGGGCTGATGAATGTCCGCGACCGCTTCGGCCCCGGCATCGTCCTGGTCACCTCGTCGCTGCCCAACGAGGGCAAGACCGCCTTCGCCGTCAGCCTTGGCCGCAGCCTGGCCCTGGCGGAGAAGAAGGTGCTGCTGGTCGATTGCGATCTGCGCCGTCCGTCGGTGGCGCGTCACCTCGACGCCTACCAGGCGCCCGGGCTGTCCGACTATCTGAACCAGGAAGCGTCGCTGCAAGAGATCGTCCGCCACGACAGCCGCACCTGCCTCGACTTCGTCGCTGCCGGCACGCCGGCCTCCGACGCGCAGCGGCTGCTCGACGATCCCACGCTGCTGGCCGCCTTCGCCCGCTGGCAGGAGGAGTACGAGGTGGTGCTGGTCGACACGCCGCCGACCATGGTCGCCTTCGACGCCGCGGTTCTCGCCCCCGCCGCGGCCTTTGCCGTCTACGTGGTGGAGTGGGACCGCACGCCGCGCCGCGCCGTCGAGGCCGGCATCGAGCACCTCGGCGCCTTCGCCATTCCCATCGGCGGGGTGGCGCTGTCGAAGGTCGACCTCGACCGTCAGCGCGAGTACGGCGACTACGTCGACTTCTGCTTCCGCAACGCCGAGTACTACGGGGAGTAAGCCCAGATGCCCGGCAAGGTGCTGATGATGGTCGAAAACCTGCCGGTCCCCCGGGATCGGCGGGTGTGGCAGGAAGCCCAGGCGCTGCGCGACGCCGGCTGGGTGGTGTCGGTGATCTGCCCGGCGCTGGCGCCGTTCCGCCCCGGCTTCGAGATGCTCGACGGCATCGCCATCTGGCGGCACCGCCTGCCGTCCGAGGGTGAGGGGGCGCTCGGCTACCTGCGCGAATACGCCGTCGCCCTGTTCTGGGAGTTCGTCCTCGCCTGGCGGGTGCTGTTCGTGCGCGGTTTCGACGTCATCCATGCCTGCAATCCGCCCGAGACCCTGTTCCTGGTCGGCGGCTTCTTCAAGCTGCTGTTGGGCAAGCGCTTCGTCTTCGATCACCACGACCTGTCGCCGGAATTATATGTCGCCAAGTTCGCTCGCAAGGGCCCGTTCCATCGTCTTCTTCTGTTGCTGGAGCGGCTGACCTATGCCACCGCCGACGTCGCCATCGCCACCAACGAGACCTTCCGCACCGTTGCCGTGATCCGCGGACGAATGGCGCCGGAGCGGGTGTTCGTGGTCCGCAGCGGCCCCGATCTGCGCCGTCTGGCGGCCATCGCGCCGCCTGCGGATCCGCCGCAGGGGGCGCGGCGCCTGATCGCCTATGTCGGGGTGATGAACAGCCAGGACGGTGTCGAATCGGTGATTGCCGCCCTGGGCCGCATCGTCTTCGACCACGGCCGCGACGACGTCCACGCCGTGCTGATGGGCGACGGGCCGATGCTGCCGGCGCTGCGGCAGATGGCCGCCCGGGCCGGGCTGGCCGAGCACGTCACCTTCACCGGCTGGGCCGACGATTCGCTGCTGATGCCGACGCTGGCGGCTGCCGAGGTGTGCGTCTCGCCCGATCCGGTCAATGCCTTCAACCATAGCTGCACCATGAACAAGATCCTCGAATACATGGCGATGGCCAAGCCGGTGGTGCTGTTCGACCTCGTCGAGGGGCGGCGCTCGGCCGGTGCCGCCGCCCTGTACGCCAAGGACGACGACGACCTTGCCGACAAGATCCTCCTTCTGCTCGACGATCCCGAGCTGAGGCGGCGGATGGGTGCCATCGGGCGGCGGCGGATGGAGGACGAGTTGGCCTGGGAGCATCAGGTGCCGCGGCTGCTGGCCGCCTATCGGGCTCTGGAGGACCGCTGATGGAAACGCCCTTGGTCGATGTCGTCATTCCCCATCTCGACGATGCCGAACGGCTGGCGGAGTGCTTGGCCCTGCTCGGCGAGCAGAGCTACCCCGCCGAGCGCTTTCGCGTCATCGTCGTCGACAACGGCTCGCAGCGCCCGCTCGACGCCCTGATCGCCCGCTTTCCCGGCGTCGTCCTGGCCGAGGAGGCGGAAAAGGGCTGCGGCAGTGCCCGCAACCGCGGCGCGGCGCTCTCCACCGGCGATGTGCTGGCCTTCACCGATTCCGACTGCCGCCCCGATCGCGACTGGCTGACCAACGGGGTGCGCCGCCTGACGCATCATCAGGCCGACATCGTCGGCGGCGGCATTGCCGTGTTCGCCGCCGACGAGGCCCGTCCCACCGATGCCGAGCTGTTCGACAAGGTGTTCGGCTTCGAGCAGGAGCGCTACGAGCGGCGCAAGTCCTTCGCCGCCGGGGCCAATATCATGGTGCCGCGTTCCGTCTTCGCGGCGGTGGGGCCGTTCCGCAACGGCCAGCTCCCCGAAGATCTGGAGTGGGGGCGCCGTGCCGCCGCCATGGGGTTCCGCATCGGCTTCGCCGCCGATGCGGTGATCCGTCATCCCGCCCGCCGCACCTGGTTGGAACTGGCGCGCAAGATCGACCGCACCACCTGGCATGCCCGCAACTACATGGCGGAACGGCCGTGGTTCCGCCTGCGTTGGGCCGCCTATACCGCGGCGATGGCCACGCCGCCGTTGTGGAAGGCGACCAAGATCCTCGCCTCGCCGGCCTTGTCGGGATGGGGCCAGCGCTGGCGGACGCTGCGCACCCTGGTCCGGGTCCGCACCTACCGGGTCGGCCGCATGCTCGGCTATCTGGTCGAGGGGTAACCGGATGGCATCGAGGTGGCCGTCATGTGACCGCGATGCTTAAGCCCGACCGGCTCCTGTCGCTGGTCGAGCAGGGGCTGATCTCGGCGGCGAACTTCGCCGCCATGCTGGTGCTGGCCCGCACGTTGCCCGGCCCCAGTTTCGGCGTGTTTTCCTTTGCCTGGCTGACGCTGTTGTTCATGGTCAACCTGCACCGCTCGGCGGTGGTGGTGCCGTTCGTCATTCACACCGCCGGGCCGGGCGTGCTGGACAGCGAGGGGCCGCTGTGGCGGCGGCTCAATGCCTGGGCGACAGGGCTGGCGGCGGGGGGGCTGGGGGCCGCGGGCGGGCTCGCCGCCCTGGCCGGGCCATCGTGGATCGGCCAGGGTTTCGCCATCGGCGCGGTGCTGATTCTGCCGGCATTCTGGTACGAGTTCCGCCGCCGCTGGTCGATCCAGCGCGACCGCTATCTGGTCGCCGTCACCGCCGCCGCCGTCTATGCGGGCGTGGCGGTGGGAGGCGCCGCCGCCGCCGGATGGTCCGGGCGCCTGGATGTCGCGACCGCCGCCTTCGCGCTCGCCAACCTCGTCGCCTGCGCGGTCTGCACCTTCGGGGCACCGATGCCCAAGGCCAAGGTGCCGTCCCCGCCGTTCC
>JACRFY010000273.1 GCA_016212565.1 Magnetospirillum sp.
CCGCCCAGCAGCCCGCCGAGCCTGCCGATGGTCTCGCCGCCGGGGGTCAGGGTGTGGTCGACGGCGAGGGCGTTGTCCTTCTGGAACCGGCCGATGGCGTCCTTGAGCGCCGGGCCGTACCAGCCCGAGGGGCCGTCCGCGGTCACCGGTTTGTAATGGCCGGTGGTGGCGAGGAAGGTCTCGACCTTGGCGACGTCGGGGCGGTGATTGTCGGCCCCCGACGGCCCGACGCTGCCGTGCAGGGCGAAGACGTCGTTGCCAAAAAGTTCCGTCAGGGGCTTGCCCTGTTTCCAGGCGCTCCGGAAGGCGGGAAAGCGGTCGTCCGCCTCGTCGTCGAGGATCGAAGTCGGCCTGATCCGCCACGAACCGCCGTCGGCGCCAAGGCCGGAGACGCGGTCGCGCGCGGGTGGGGCGGTGAACAGGGAGTGGAACGGGGAGACCATGGCATGTCCTCCGATGGGAATGAACAAAGAACAAATGCCACGAGCACCATGCGGATGTCAATCCACATCAGCTACCTTTGTTCCTATTTAGGCGCGGGAGAAGGGTCGTTTGGGGCGCACCATCGCTGCCGCGGCCCTTTCGAGCCCCTTCGACGCGACCGCCGACATCAGGTGGCGGATCCGATCGGGTCTCGACCTAGTGGGGCAGGAGGTCGCGGACGTGACAGGCGACCTCGCGCGGGGTGGCCTTGACCAGATTCTTGTCGATTTCCCCCACCAGCATCTGCAACGTCTCGGACCCCAGGACTCCCTTGAGGTCGTTGAGGATCTCGAACGGCGCCACCAGGACCAGATGCTCGTAGAGATGGCTGTCGGCGGCCCGGCGCAGCCGGACCGCCAGGCGTTCCATCCGCGCGCAGTCCGAGCCGCCATGGGCGGCGGGAAGGCTGCAATCGAGCACCGGCTCCAGGTTGCGGCCCGGGCCGTCGCAGCGAAAGATGTGAGCATGGGCATTGTCGGCGACGCAGACCCAGGTGTCGGTGGCGCGCATGTCAAGCCTCCCAGTCACCCCCTGCAGGAATGTTAACATATCGCGACCGGGAATGCCCCTGCCGCATGGCTCGCATCGGAACGACATGGCGTGCTTGAGCCCGCAGGCGCTTTGTGTATGATGGCGCGCCACAACGCGCCCGCCGGAGGTGGCATGGAAATCAAGGAAGCTCTGACGTTCGACGACGTTCTGCTGGTCCCGGCGGAATCCGACGTGCTGCCCGCGCTGGCCGATACGCGGACCCGCCTCACCCGCACCATCGAGCTCGGCATCCCGCTGATGTCGGCGGCGATGGACACCGTCACCGAGTGCCGTCTGGCCATTGCCCTGGCCCAGCATGGCGGCATCGGCGTGATCCACAAGAACCTCGACATCGCCGAGCAGGCCGCCGAGGGGCGCAAGGTCAAGAAATTCGAATCCGGCATGGTGGTCAACCCGGTGACCATCCACCCCGACCAGACCCTGGCCGAGGCGCTGCGGCTGATGGCCGACCTGCGCATCTCCGGCATTCCGGTGGTCGAGCGCGGCTCGGGCCGGCTGGTGGGGATTCTCACCAACCGCGACGTGCGCTTCGCCTCGGACGTCGCCCAGCCGGTCAGCGAGCTGATGACCAAGGACACCCTGGTCACCGTGCGCGAAGGCGTCGGCCGCGACGAGGCCAAGCGGCTGCTGCACCAGCACCGCATCGAGAAGCTGCTGGTGGTCGATGCCGACTACCGCTGCGTCGGCCTGATCACCGTCAAGGATATCGAGAAGGCCCACGCCCACCCCAACGCCTGCAAGGACGAGAAGGGCCGCCTGCGCGTCGCCGCCGCCACCGGCGTCGGTCCCGACGGCCTGAAGCGGGCCGAAGGCCTGCTGGAGGCCGAGGTCGACATCATCGTCGTCGACACCGCCCACGGCCATTCCCGCGGCGTCATCGAAGCGGTGCGGGCGATCAAGAAGATGTCGGCCGTCGCCCAGGTGATCGGCGGCAACATCGCCACCCCCGAGGCGGCCAAGGCGTTGATCGATGCCGGCGCCGACGCGGTCAAGGTCGGCATCGGTCCCGGCACCATCTGCACCACCCGCATGGTCGCCGGCGTCGGCGTACCGCAGCTCTCGGCGGTGATGGAGGTGGCGGAGTACGCCCACAAGGCCGGCGCCTGCGTGATCGCCGACGGCGGCATCAAGTATTCCGGCGACCTCGCCAAGGCCATTGCCGCCGGCGCCGATTGCGTGATGATCGGCTCGCTGTTCGCCGGCACCGAGGAGAGCCCCGGCGAGGTGTTCCTCTACCAGGGCCGGTCGTACAAGTCCTATCGCGGCATGGGCTCGATCGCGGCGATGGCCAAGGGCTCGGCCGACCGCTATTTCCAGGCCGATGTCGGCGACAGCCAGAAGCTGGTCCCCGAGGGCGTCGAGGGCCGGGTCCCCTATAAGGGGCCGGTGGCCAACGTCATTCACCAGTTGATCGGCGGCCTGCGCTCGGGCATGGGCTATACCGGCAACCGCACCATCGCCGAGATGCAGACCAAGTGCCGCTTCCGCCGCATCACCAATGCCGGCCTGCGCGAGAGCCACGTCCACGACGTGTCGATCACCAAGGAAGCGCCCAACTACAAGAGCGAATAGATGGCCGGTTCGCGCCGCGACTTCCTGCTTCGCTTCGCCGCTGCCGCCGTGGCGGCGGCGGGCGGTGGCTGCGGCGAGGCGCCGGTCGCCGAGACCATCGTCGCCGCTCCGTTGCCCGAGCGCGGGCCGCCGGTCGTCTATGGCCCGCCGCCCGGCGGTTGGCCGGTCGACGTCGCGGAATTCGTCGCCCTGGGCGACCGGGTGTACTTCGCCCGCAACCACGCCGACCTCGACGCCAAGGCCAAGGCCATCCTCGACCGGCAGATCGCCTGGCTGAAGGCCCATCCCGGGGTCGCCGTCACCATCGAGGGCCACACCGACAATCGCGGCACCTCCGAATACAATCTGGCGCTGGGCGACCGGCACGCCCGGGCGGTCAAAAACTACATGGTGGCGATGGGACTGCCCGCCGCGCGCATCGCCACCGTCTCCTACGGCAAGGAGCGGCCGGTCGCCCAGGGCGACGGCGAGGCGATCCAGGCACAGAACCGCCGTGCGGTCACCGTGCCGAGGGGCCGATGACCGAGAGGCCGGTCCGGCGTCTCAGGAAAACGCCTTGAAGGCGATGATGGTGAAGGTGTCCTTCACCCCCGGCAGGGTTTGCAGGGTTTCGACCACGAACTGGCCGATGTCCTGCCCGGCGTCCAGGTAGCATTTCACCATCAGATCGTACTGGCCGGAGATCGAATGGACCTCCGACACCTGTTCGACGTCGACCGCCTCGTCGGCAACGGCATAGGCGCGACCGGGTTCGCACTTCACCATGACGAAGATGGTCTGCATGGCTACTCCTCGGACGGTTCCGCGGTCTCGGCTTCGGTTTCGATCTCGGCTTCGAAATCGCTTTCCGGCTCTTCGGCCGCCGTACCCCGCGGCGGGAGCGGCGGCACTTCGCGCAGCATGAAATCGGGCATGTGATCGCCGAAGCCGATCACGCCGTCGTCATGGAGCATCTCGCCGATGCCCAGTTCGTCGATGCGACCGCGGCGGCGCCCCTGCGAGCGACCGTCGTCGCGGCGACCACGGCCGCCACGGCGCGAATCGTCACGGCGGGTGTCGTCGCGGCTGGGACGCTCGGCCACCCGCTCGGGACGGTCACTGCGTTCGGAACGTTCGGCGCGCGGCGGATGCTCGGCTTGCGGCGGCCGTTCGGGCTGCGGCGCACGCTCGACCTGTGGCGCACGCTCGGCCTGCGGCGCACGCTCGGCCTGCGGCGCACGCTCGGCCTGCGGCGCACGCTCGGCCTGCGGCGCACGCTCGGCCTGCGGCGCACGTTCGCTGCGCGCGGGACGTTCGCTGCGCGCGGGGCGCGGCGCGCGTTCGGCCCGTTCCTCGCCGGTCTTGCGCCCGCCACGGCCGCGGCGCCGCGGCTCCATGTCGAGCGCCAGGGGTGGCACCCCCTCGACCTCGATGCGCGGAATTTCCTTGCCGATCAGCTTCTCGATGGCGGCGACGAAGCGGCCGTCGTCGGGGGTGGCTATGGTGTAGGCGTGCCCGACCTCGCCGGCCCGGCCGGTGCGGCCGATGCGGTGGACGTAGTCCTCGGCATGGATGGGGACGTCGAAGTTGAAGACGTGGCTGACCGCCTTGATGTCGATGCCGCGGGCGGCGACGTCCGAGCACACCAGCAGGCGCGCCTCGCCGGACTTTAACTTGCCCAGCGCCTCGATGCGCGCCGGTTGGGCCATGTCGCCGTGCATCTGCACCACGTCGAAGCCGTGCTTCTTCAGCGAGCGGAACAGCACGTCGACGTCGCGCTTGCGGTTGCAGAAGACGAAGGCGTTCTTGACGTTCTCGATGCGCAGCAGATGGCGCAGCGTCTCGCGCTTGTCGATCTCGTCGACCACCGCCAGACCGAGCACCACGGTGGTGGCGGTCGAATGCGGCACCGAGACGCTGATTTCCTTCGGGTTCATCAGGAACTCGTCGGCCAGCGACTTGATCTCCGGGCCGAGCGTGGCCGAGAAGAACAGGGTCTGACGCATCTTCGGCAGCAGGGCGACGATGCGCTGGACATCGGGGATGAAGCCCATGTCGAGCATGCGGTCGGCTTCGTCGATGACCAGGATCTTGACGTCGGTGAGCAGGATGCGCCCACGCTCGAACATGTCGAGCAGGCGCCCGGGGGTGGCGATCAGCACGTCGGGCCCGCGGTCGAGAATGGCGATCTGGTCGCCCATCGACTCGCCGCCGATGATCAACGCCTTGGTCAGGCGATGATGCTTGCCGTATTTGTCGAAGTTCTCGGCCACCTGGGCGGCCAGTTCGCGGGTCGGGCACAGAATCAGCGAGCGCGGCATGCGCGCTTTGGCTCGACCCGAGGCGAGGATCTCGATCATCGGCAGGGTGAAGGAAGCCGTCTTGCCGGTGCCGGTCTGGGCGCAGCCCAGCACGTCGCGGCCCATCAAGACGCCGGGGATGGCCTGTTCCTGAATCGGAGTAGGCTTGGTGTAGCCCGCATCCTCCACTGCTCGGATGAGTTCCGGCCCAAGACCCAGATCTGAGAAGGCCGTGGAGTTCTGCGAGCCGTCCAAACGGCTTTGTGTGTCGGTCGACATTGCGGCGGGATAATAGAACGTCGTGCGCCGCTGTCAACGATATCGGACGGTTCTCGCGACATTGTTGCCGGGCGGGGCTTGCTGTAGGCTTAACGCCGCCATTTTCGCCGGAGGTTGCCCATGTTGATCGAGGCTGCGCGCTCGTGTTTGCTGATCGTCGACGTCCAGGAAGGCCTGCTGCCGGTGATGGCCGATCCGCGCCGG
>JACRFY010000276.1 GCA_016212565.1 Magnetospirillum sp.
CCGGTGCGCGGGTCCGGCAGCGCGTCGAACGCCTTGTCAAACCAGGACATCAGGGGGCTCCATCCTTCGCCGATAGAGCCCCCTAATGAATCCTTTTCAGCACGCGGCGCTACTCGCTTTTTTCAAATGCGATTCCCCTGGCTACTCCGCCGCCAGCACCTCGCGGGTGTGTCGTGCGATCATCATTTCCTCGTCGGTGGGCAGGACCAGCACCGGAACCGCCGAATCGGCCGTGCTGATCACTTGAGCATCGGCCGCGTTGGCCGCCTCGTCCAGGCGCACGCCGAGCCACGCCGCCTGATGGCAGACCATCGCCCGGATCGCGGCGGCGCGCTCGCCGATACCGGCGGTGAACACCAGCGCATCCAGCCCGCCGGCCGCCGCCGACAGCGAGCCCAGCTCGCGGCCAATGCGATAGACGAACAGGTCGACGGCCTCGCGGGCATGGGGATCGTCGCTGGCCAGCAGCACCCGCATGTCGTTGGAGATGCCCGACACCCCCAACAGGCCGGACTGCTTGTAGAGCAGATCCTCGATGGCCTTGGCGTCCATGCCCTTCTGCTGCATCAGATACAGCACCACGCCGGCATCGAGGGTCCCGGTCCGGGTGCCCATCGGCAGGCCGTCCAGCGCGGTGAAGCCCATGGTCGAGGCGATGCTGTGCCCGCCCTTGAGCGCACACATCGAGGCCCCCGAGCCGAGATGCGCCACCACCACCCGCCCCTCGGCCACCGCGGGCGCGACCTCCTTCAGGCGGCCGGCGATGTATTCGTAGGACAGGCCGTGGAAACCGTAGCGCCGCACGCCCTCGGCGGTCAGCTGCCGCGGCAGCGCGAACAGTTCGGAGACCCGCGGATTGGTGCGGTGGAAGGCGGTGTCGAAGCAGGCCACCTGCGGCAGGGTCGGATGCACCGCCGCCAGCGCCCGGATCGGGGTCAGGTTGTGCGGCTGATGCAACGGCGCCAGCGGCACCAGTTGTTCCAGCTCGTCGAGCACGGCGCCGTCGATGCGGGTCGGCCGGCTGTACTTCAGACCGCCGTGAACCACGCGATGACCGGCGGCCTTCAGCATCGCCCCGTCGAGATGCCCCTCGACCCAGCGGATCAGGAACTCGAACAGGATGTCGTGGCTGAGACGCTCGCCGTGGTCCCAGCGCTTCTCCTCCAGCAGCACCCCGGCGGGGTCGCGGGCGACGAAGGTGGGCGCGACATGGATACCCTCGACCTGGCCCTTGCTCGACAGCTGCGGCAGGCCGCCATTGGCGAGGTAGAGGGAGAACTTGATCGAGGACGAGCCGGCGTTGATGACCAGGATGCCGTCGCGCATGGTCCGTGCCCCCCCCTACTCGGCCGCGCCCTGCTGCGGCCGCGCCCGCCGGGCGAGGGCGAACAGCACCGCCACCGCGCAACTGGCCAACCGGCCCTTGGCCGAATCGGCCCGGCTGGTCAGCACGATCGGCACCCGGGCCCCGAGCACGATGCCGGCGGCGTCGGCGTCGGCGAGATAGGACAACTGCTTGGCCAGCATGTTGCCGGCTTCGAGGTCGGGGACCAGCAGGATGTCGGCATGGCCGGCCACCGCCGAGTTGATCTTCTTGATCTTCGCCGCCTCGACGGAAATGGCGTTGTCGAAGGCCAGCGGCCCGTCGAGCAGCGCGCCGGTGATCTGACCGCGATCGGCCATCTTGCACAGCGCGGCGGCTTCGATGGTCGAATTGATCTTGGGATAGACGGTCTCGACCGCCGACAGAAGCGCCACCTTCGGCAGTTCGACCCCCAGCACATGCGCCAGTTCGATGGCGTTCTGCAGGATGTCGACCTTGTCTTCCAGGGTCGGATAGATGTTGATCGCCGCATCGGTGATTTGCAGCATCTTGGGGTAGGTCGGCACATCCATGACGAAGACGTGGCTGATGCGGCGGCTGGTGCGCAGGCCGTGGTCGCGGTTGGCCACCTCGTGCATCAACTCGTCGGTGTGCAGGCTGCCCTTCATCAGCGCCTCGGCCTCGCCCGAGCGGCACAGAGCCACCGAGCGCTCGGCCGATTCGTGCGAGTGGGCGGTATCGACGATGCGCATGCCGTCGATGGCGATGCCGAATTCGAGGGCCACCGCGCGGATCTTGGCCTCGGGCCCGACCAGAATCGGGGTGATCAGATTGTGGCGCGCCGCCTCGACGGCGCCTTCCAGCGACACCTGGTCGCAGGGATGGCACACCGCCACCGAGATCGGATCCGCCGCCTGGCAGCGAGCGATCAGGTCCTCGAAGACATTGTGCCGGCGATGGAGCGATACCTCCTGGAGCAACACCTTGGGCTGGACCACCTTGATGGTCGGCGCCGCCACGCGGGCGCGACCGTTGAACACCGCCTCGCCGCGCTGATTGGTGGCCTTGCAGTCGAACAGCACGTCGGTGGGCGGCGTCTTCTCGGCGACCGCGATGGAGACGGTCAGGGTGTCGCCCACTTCCACCGGGCGGAGGAAATCGAAATCCGTGCTCTTGAGCACGCTGCCCGGGCCGGGCAATTCATTGCCGAACAGCGCCGACAGCAGCGAGCCGCCCCACAGCGTGTGGGCCAGGACCTTGCCGTGATGGGCGAGATGCGCGGCCTCGACGGCGCAGAAGTGGGTGGGGTTGAGTCCGCCGGTGGCGACACCGAACAGCTCGACGTCTTCCGAGCGGCAGGTGCGGACCAGCGAAGCCGTATCGCCGACGGCGATCTCGTCCCAGGTGCGGTTTTCCAGCATTTCGACCATTCTCGGCCCTCCTCATCAACCCGGCGCCATGTTGCGCTGCGGAATATAGCCTCCGACGCCGAAGAGATACAACGTCTGCACCGAAGCTTTCACTTCCTGGTCATGATCTACCCCTTGTGCTCATCGCCAACAACAGCGCCGCCGGGAGCAGGGGCCGGAGGAAATTCCGGCGACATGGCCGGCATGCGGTTTCAAGATATGGCGCTGCACGATCGAGTGGGCTTATCCTCCCCGCGGGTTCGCAACGATATAGGCTTTCCGCTTCATGAGCGTGCGCAATCTCAAAGCCCTGCTCCGCCCGCAATCGGTCGCCGTCATCGGCGCCAGCAACAAGCCGCAGACGCCCGGGGCGGTGGTGATGCGCAACCTCCTGCAGGCCAACTTCCTCGGCCCGGTGATGCCGGTGACCTCCGAGCACCGGTCGGTGGCCGGAGTGCTGGCCTATTCCGATGTCGCCACCCTGCCGCTGGCGCCGGATCTGGCCATGATCTGCTCGGCGCCCGAAGCGGTGGCCGGGGTGATCCGCGCGCTGGGGGCCAAGGGAACGCGGGCGGCGGTGATCAACACGCCGGCCCTGCATAAGGTCGCGGCCGGCGAGGGCCGCACCGTCCTCGACGACGTCCTGGCCGCCGCCAAGACCTTCGACATGCGCATCCTCGGCCCCAACAGCATGGGGCTGCTGGTGCCGGGCATCGGCCTCAACGCCAGCGTCGCCCCCGGTCTGGCGCAACCGGGCAAGATCGCCTTCGTTTCGCAATCCGGCGCCCTGTGCGCGACGGTGCTCGATTGGGCCGCGCCGCGCGGCATCGGATTCTCCCACTTCATCCATACCGGCGACAGCGTCGGCGTCGGCTTCGGCGACCTGCTCGACTATCTGGGCGGCGATCCGTCGACGCGGGCGATCCTGCTCTATGTCGAGACCATCGACGAGCGGCGCAACTTCATGTCGGCGGCCCGCGCCGCCGCCCGCAACAAGCCGATCCTGGTGATCAAGGCCGGCCGCTCGGCCGAGGGAGCGCGGGCGGCGATCTCCCATGCCGGCGCCCTGGCCGGATCGGACATGGTGTTCGACGCCGCCATCCGCCGCGCCGGCATGCTGCGGGTGAAGGACATCGAGGAACTGTTCGGCGCCGTGGAAACCCTGGCCCGCTCGCGGCCGATGAAGGGCAGCCGGCTGGCCATCCTGACCAATGGCGGCGGCATCGGCGTCATCGCCGCCGACGACCTCGCCGATGGCGGCGGGCGCCTGGCGGAGTTGCCGGACGAGGTGATCGCCAGGCTCGATTCCTTCCTCCCGCCCAATTGGTCGCGCGGCAACCCGGTCGACATCGTCGGCGACGCCACCGGCGAGCGCTACGTCAAGGCCCTCGACGTGCTGCTCGATTGCAAGGCGCTCGACGCCGTGCTGGTCATGCACGCCCCCACCGCCGTCTCCGATCCCACCGAAATCGCCGAAGCGGTGATCAAGGTGTTCAAGGAACGCGCGCGCGCCACCCTGCTCACCTGCGGGGTGGGCAGCGAGAAGGGGGCCCGCGCCCGGCGCCTGTTCAGCGAGGCGGCGGTTCCCTCGTTCGAGACGCCCAAGGCGGCGGTGGACGGCTTCCTGCACGTGCTGGAGTACCGCCGCAATCAGGTGATGCTGATGGAAGTGCCGGCCTCGGCACCGGTCGACTTCGTCCCCGACACCGCCAAGGCGCGGCAAATCGTCCGCGAGGCGATGGCGGCCGGCGAGTTCGTCCTGCGCGAGCCCGAGGCCAAGGCCGTGCTCACCGCCTACGGCATTCCCGCCGTCGAGACCCGCATTGCCCGCAACCCGGCCGAGGCCGGGCGCATCGCCAACGACCTCGCCGCGCCGGTGGCGCTGAAGATCCTCTCGCCGGAGGTCACCCACAAGTCCGACGTCGGCGGAGTGATGATCAATCTGTCCGGCGCCTTCGAGGTGGAGAAGGCGGCCAACGCCATGCTGGAACGGGTCCGGCACTCCTACCCCGAGGCCCGCATCGACGGCTTCACCGTCCAGCGCATGGCGATGCGCCGCGCCGGCACCGAAGAACTGATCGTCGGCGTCGCCACCGACCCCCTGTTCGGCCCGGTGATCCTGTTCGGCCAGGGCGGCATCGCCGTCGAGGTGATCGGCGACCGCGCCGTCGGCCTGCCACCGCTCAACATGCACCTGGCCGCCGATCTGGTCGACCGCACCCGGGTCGCCCGCATGCTCGAAGGCTATCGCGGCCGTCCGCCGGCCAACCGCGAGGCGCTGCTGCTGACCCTGATCCAGATCTCGCAGATGACCGTCGACATCCCCGAACTGGTCGAGCTGGATATCAACCCGCTGCTGTGCGATTCGGAAGGGGTGATCGCGCTCGATGCCCGCATCCGCCTCGCCCCGGCCAAGCCGGGCGTCGAGCGCATGGCCATCCGCCCCTATCCGGCCGAGTTGGAGGAATGGTTCGCCATGAAGGACGGCCGGCCGGTGCTGCTGCGCCCGCTGCGTCCCGAGGACGAACCCAACCACCACGTCTTCGTCTCCAAGCTGACCCCCGAGGACATCCGCTTCCGCTTCTTCGGTCTGGTGCACGAACTGCCGCACACCGAAATGGCCCGCCTGACCCAGATCGACTACGACCGGGAGATGGCCTTCATCGGCGAGGTCGAAAACCCCGACGGCAGCAAGGAAACCCTGGGCGTGGTGCGCACGGTCACCGATCCCGACAACGAAAAGGCCGAATTCGCCATCGTCACCCGCTCCGACCTCAAGGGGACCGGACTGGGCAAGCGACTGATGACCAAGATGATCGCCTATTGCCGCAGCCGCGGCACCGGCGCCATCGTCGGCCAGGTGCTGCGCGACAACGGCCGCATGCTGAAATTCGTCGAACACCTGGGCTTCGTCCCCCTGCGCACCGTCGACGGCGACATCGTCGAGGTGGAGCTGGATCTGCGCAAGGGGTAGGAGCGCTGCCGGCTTTTGGGGATTGCCGACGACGCGGTTACGGATTGCGGTGGCGGGATTAGCGGACGCAATTAGGTGGACTGTCACCAGAACCCGTGTCACCGAAACCCGAGAAATCGCGAGATGTCCTGAAAACTCCCCATGGCGAGATTTGGCAATCAATTTCAGTACTTTTCTATGGCTGATTTAACCAATTCAATTGTTATTGATTTGTCCGCGTCAGCAATTGAAACATCTATCGACTTTGTCTGGTAACCAGGATTTGAAATGACAAAGCTATGGTTGCCAGGACCGGCCAAAATAGCTGTGCCAGCCTTATATGTTTTTCCACCCCTTTCCACTATTTTGCCACCCTCAGGTCTAGTATTGATAGTTATTCTGTATACCTTGCCTCCAGTGGCTCGCCCCGGTTGGGCGACACTATCTCCTTTTTTGGTGGGGTGAGTCTCAGGTTGCGCCGTGGGTACAGCCTTCGGCACTTCCCGCTTGCTGGAAGCTAATTCGAGATTATGGTTGGGTGTCTGGGCCCTTGACCCTCCCGGATTGACGACCTCCCGTTCGGTGCTGTTAGTATCCAGGGGCAGGGCCACTGCAATGCTTTGGAGACCAGTAGGCTGGGAGCTGCGGCGTTCGCCCTCCAACGGAGAAGCCGCGTTAACTGCGGGCTTCAATGTTTCTGAGGCGGCTGCGCTAGGGGGCTCGATTGCCAGCCTCCTTCTGAGGTCCAATAACTCGGCCTGCATATCACGAAGGGCGCGAAGTTCGTCCTCCGATGGGCGGTCTACGTTAGCGGCGGGCTTTGAGAGTGATATCGTGGGAATGCTGTGCGGCTCCGCCGGCAACCTTTTTCTGAGATCGGACAACTCAGCCTGTATCTCCTTCAAGGTTTGCTCGCTGCTATTGACAGCCTGCGCGCTTGCCGCTGCCGTAAGCGGTAATGACGATTGAGTTGACACAGGCTGCGATGTCGACGTCTTTGTCGCGATCGTCACAAAGGTATATGAGGCCACCGCCATCACTAGAACCCCGACAAATACGCTTACGGTAGAATCACGCACGGTCATAATGCCCCCCTGAACCTTGACCAGTTAATATTGGCAAACATTTCCGTCTTACTGCTCTGCGGCTTGCGGACTTAACACAGCAGCCCGCAACTGAAACACAGATAAATATATCGCCACCAAACTCACACCCAACGTTACAGCATCCTTCTGGTCCGGTGTAGGGCTTATGCGGCTATACAAAAAATACATGCCCGCAAAAAGAAATATAGAAGTGAATGTATGCATTAACATCTTAAGATTAATTTTAGCAACCGCGCCATCACCAGGGGCTTGATGCAGGCCGGGCTGGGCCCTAAAATTTCGAAATAGGGTCCCGCTTCTGAGCCCCTCTTGGCCCCTCATTGCGATATTTGCCCACATTCTCCGAAACCACCCCTCTAACTCGTTCGCCATATACTCAGGGGTGAATTCCCGCTCATACCAGCAACTGACAGCTGCCTCAAATCGGGCCAAAAACAGCGGTTTGATGCGATCTAGGATGTGCTGCGCATAATCCCTCCACATCTGGTCATGCCGCTGCTGTACCTCGATACGAAATCGTTCAATCTCCTTATAAAGAGCTCCATCAACTTTGTCCGGACTATTCATAAAGGCGGCAATGCCACGCTTCTCATCGCGAATTAAAATCCCATACACCCCACCTCCCGCCAACAATTTTATGATGACTGGAGATGTCTCCACGACGAGGAAGAGAATTGTTATGAGTACACCAAGGGGTGACGTGTCACCACCAATTCTATACAATGAATTTGTTCGCGACACAAGAGACGTCGAGAAGGATGACTTTATTGACGATACTTTAGATGCATACTGCAGCCTTGCATCACCCTCATCTTTATTGCTTGCACCGATAATTACCATCTCTTGTTCATTTAGCTCAATTAGTCGTCGTCGCGCATCCAACATGGAATCATTAATTTTCGACATCTGCTGGTCATCTGCAAATTTTCTTTCCGCTTTTCTACGTCTGGCATCTTTGCAATAAGGACCGTTCAGGCCGGGTTTAATCTTGCATGAATCACCACTGCCATAGCAATTGCAGCTAATGGACAAATCGAATTCATGGTTAATCACAGCAATTTGGGAAAGTGTTTGTTGGTATGTGTTGATTTGGGCGTTGATTGCATTCCTATCATTGGTTACCCTCGATAGGCGATTCTTTAGCCCATCAGCCATTGCCTGAAGTTTACCTTGAAAATCCACCTCAGCCCCGTCTAATGCATTATGGAGGGAGATCTCAAGTTCTTGCATTATTTCGTCTTGGTAAATTCTAAGCTTCAAGGGGTGGGAAATCGTTATTGATACAAAAACTGCGAGACACAATCTGATCACAGCCCCAAATAATTTATGCGCAATTCTTTCCTCAGCAGAAATAGTCGATACGATCATCCTGTCGATGCTAAAAATAAACAGGCCCCATACCAGGGCAATTGCAAACGAATACAAAGGCTCGCCGAACACCATGCTTAATGCATAGCAGGCTGCGACAGACGAAAACACGGCTGTAATGGCTACAATAGCCCCAATTGTTACATGCTGATTCACCTCGTCATCCGGGCACTGCAGCAATGTCTCTTTTGAGCTTGCTGAACAGAATATCAGTAAGTCTGTAATGACAGGTTGTAAATGGCTTTTGCTCATGCCTATTAACCTGTGGCTAGGCGAGCCTTACAAGGCGCGCAATATGGGTTGCGGGCGTACCCCTCCACCCTTGGGGCTGTGGCGATCATTAAAAAGCCATGTTTGACGTTCTAAGCTTGTACATCAGGCATAAGCGATGATCAAGGCGAGAATAAATCAGCATGTCTGTTGCCGTTTGCTCATGTCCGTGAAGGAACCCATGGAAATCGGTGGAAAGCTAAGGTCGAGATAACGTTTTTCGACGATAGCGTGGTGCCGCCCCGCACCCCGTCGGACCCAAACCGCAAGCGATACACTCGGTTACAAAGCCGCCGTCGATTCCGCGTGGCCTTTGCCGCACAATGCGGGGCATGAAACGCCTTCCGCTCCCGCCTCGCCGGCGCCTGCTCGCCGTTGCCGTCCTGGTCGTCGCCCTCGCCGCCGCTGCCGGCTGGCTGGTGCTGAGAGGCGATGGCGGAGACACCGCCAAGTGGGTCACCGGCAAGGCGGTTCGTGGCGACATCGAGGACACCACCACCGCGCTGGGCACCTTGCAGCCGCTCAACTACGTCGATGTCGGCACCCAGGTGTCCGGCCAGTTGCGGCGCATCCTGGTCGAGATCGGCGATACGGTGAAGGAAGGCCAGCCGCTGGCCGAGATCGACCCCACAATCTACGGGACCCGCGTCGATGCCGGCCGCGCCCAGCTCACCGGCCTGCGCGCCCAATTGGCGGAAAAGCAGGCCCAGCAGGTGCTGGCCAGCGAGCAGTTCGCCCGCCAGGAACGGATGCTCAAGGCCAATGCCACCAGCCAGGACGCCTACCAGAGCGCCAATGCCGCGGCCAAGACCGCCCAGGCCCAGGTGGCGCAATTGCGCGCCCAGATCGCCCAGATCGAATCGCAGTTGAAGGGCGACGAGGCCAATCTCGGCTATACCCGCATCTATGCTCCCATCGCCGGCACCGTGGTCAGCCAGCCGGCGCGCCAGGGCCAGACGCTCAACGCCACCCAGCAGGCGCCGACCATCGTCCGCATCGCCGATCTCGCCACCATGACGGTGTGGACCCAGGTTTCGGAGGCCGACGTCACCCGCCTCAAGATCGGCCAGAAGGTCTACTTCACCACCCTCGGCCAGCCCGACCGGCGCCGCTATGGCACGTTGCGCCAGATCCTGCCCACCCCGGAGGTGATCAACAACGTCGTCCTCTACGACGCCCTGTTCGACGTCGCCAATCCCGACGGCGACCTGGGCATCCAGATGTCGGCGCAGGTGTTCTTCGTCCATGCCGAGGCCAGGGAGGCCGTCCTGGTGCCGGTCTCGGCGCTGACCGTGGCCAGGGGAGGCAAAGGAAAGGGCAAGGAGGCCGGCAACGCCCTGCTGGTGCTCAAGGACGGCACGAGCGAACGCCGCCCGGTCACCGTCGGGGTGCGCAACCGGGTGCAGGCCGAGATCGTCTCCGGCCTCGACGAGGGCGAAGAGGTGGCCATCGCCGCCCGCGTTCCCGAAGCCAGGAAGGCCGCTCCCGGCGCCTCGCCCACCCAGAGGCCGCGGATTTGACCGCCATCATCGAGCTCGACGGCGTGACCAAGACCTACCACCGCGGCACGCTGGCGGTGGAGGTGCTGCACGGCGTGTCGCTGTCGATCGCCAAGGGCGAGTTCGTCGCCGTCATGGGCGCCTCGGGCTCGGGCAAGACGACGCTGATGAACCTGATCGGCTGTCTCGACCGTCCCAGCGGCGGGCGCTACCGGTTTGCCGGCCGCGACGTCGGCAGCCTGGAGCGCGACCAGCTGGCGCTGCTGCGCCGCGACGCCTTCGGCTTCGTCTTCCAGCAATACAACCTGCTGGCCACCGCCACCGCCCTCGAGAACGTCGAGGTCCCCGCCGCCTATGCCGGCATGCCGCGCCCCGAGCGCCGCGCGCGGGCGACCGGGATCCTCACCGCCCTGGGGCTGGGCGACCGCCTCGACCACCGCCCCAGCCAGTTGTCCGGCGGCCAGCAGCAGCGAGTGTCGATCGCCCGCGCCCTGATGAACGGCGGCAGCGTCATCCTCGCCGACGAGCCCACCGGGGCGCTGGACAGCCACAGCGGCCGCGAGGTGATGGCCCTGCTGCACCGCCTCAACGCCGAGGGCCACACCGTGGTGCTGATCACCCACGACCCCGCCGTCGCCGGCCAGGCACGCCGGGTGGTGACCATCGCCGACGGGCTGATCGTCTCCGACAGCGGCGAGACCGGCGCGGCACCCGAGTCCGCGACCCTCGCCCTCGGCCCGTCGCCGCGGCGCCACGGCGGCACCGTCGCCGAGCTGGCCGAGGCGGTGACGACCGCCCTGCGCTCGCTGTTCGCCAACCTGTTCCGCACCGTGCTGACCCTGCTCGGCATCATCATCGGCGTCGGCTCGGTGGTGGCGATGCTGGCGCTGGGCGACGGCGCCAAGGAGGAGGTGCTGTCGCGCATCCAGGCGATGGGCACCAACCTGCTGCTGGTCCGCCCCGGCGCCTCCAATCTGCGCATGGGCGCCGGCACCGCCATCGCCACCCTGGTCCCCGAGGACGCCGAAGAGATCGCCCTCCTGCCCAACGTCGCCACGGCGGTGCCCGAGATGGGCGGCGGCGTTACGCTGCGCTACGGCTCGGCCGACTATCAGACCAATGCCACCGCCACCAGTGCCGACTATCCCCTGGCCCGCGACTGGCCGATGAAGAGCGGCGTGTTCTTCGAACCCGACGACGTGAAAAGCATCGCCCCGGTGATCGTGCTCGGCCAGACGGTGGTCGAGACCCTGTTTCCTGCCGCCACCGATCCGCTGGGCCAGTACGTGCTGGTCAACAACGTGCCCTTCCAGGTGATCGGGGTGATGGCGCGCAAGGGCGCCTCGCCGTTCGGCAGCGACCTCGACGACGTCGCCTTCGTGCCGCTGTCGACCGGAAGCCTGCGCCTGTTCGGCCAGCGCCACCTGCGGGCGGTGACCATCCAGATCGAGAATCTCGACGACATGGCCGCCACCCAGGAGCAGATCGCCACCCTGCTGCTGGCGCGACACCGGGTGCAGGATTTCCAGATCCGCAACATGGCGGCGATCCTCGACACCGCCAAGGAGACGCAGAACACCATGACCATCCTGCTGGGAGCGATCGCCGCCATCTCGCTGCTGGTCGGCGGCATCGGGGTGATGAACATCATGCTGGTCAGCGTCACCGAGCGCACCCGCGAGATCGGCATCCGCATGGCCACCGGGGCGCGCACCGCCAACATCCTGATGCAGTTCCTCACCGAGGCGCTGGTGGTGTGCGCCATCGGCGGCGTGCTGGGGGTCGTCGGCGGTCTGGCGGTCGCCGTGGCGGCCGGCTGGTTCGGCCAGCCGGTGGTGTTCTCGCTGCCGCCGGTGGTGCTGGCCTTCGGCTGCGCCTTCCTGACCGGTCTGGTGTTCGGCTACATGCCGGCGCGCAAGGCGGCCAATCTCGACCCGGTCGTGGCCCTGGCGGCGGAGTGACGACGATGACGACCACCGGCATGACGATAGCCCCTCTCCCGCCCGCGGGAGTGGGTGGCGCGGAGCGCCGGGTGAGGGAGTCGTTCGCGGCGCCCTCACCTTCCCACGGCTTCGCCGCGGGCCCCTCCCTCTCCCGCTTGCGGGCGAGGGGCCTGGTGGCCTTCGCCGCACTCCTCTCCGCCTGCTCGTTCACCACCGAATTGGCGGTCCCGGCGGTCGACCTGCCCGCCGGCTGGGCCAATGGCG
>JACRFY010000275.1 GCA_016212565.1 Magnetospirillum sp.
CGAGGAAAAGGTCTCGCTGTCCGACCGCTTCGGCCTGTGGCTGGGATTCCACCACGTCGACCAGGACACCTACCTCAGCATCGTCCGCGGCTATGCCCGCCGCTACGGACTGCCGCTTGCCGACGACACGCTGATCGCCGAGGCCAACGAGTGGTCGGTCACCCGCGGCGCGCGCTCGGGACGGGTGGCCTGGCAGTTCATCCAGGACCTGGCGGGGCGGTTGGAAATGCGGTTGGAGTAGGCCTATGTCCCCCGACACTCCCCCATCCGCTGCCGTCGCGTCCGTGGCCGATGCCCTGGAGGGGTTCGTGGCCGAGAAGGCGCGGCTGCGCGCCGAGCATCCGTTGCGCTACCTGTTCTGGGAATCGACGCTGCGCTGCAACCTGTCGTGCCGCCATTGCGGCAGCGACTGCCGGCGCGACGATTCCACCGCCGCCCGCGAGTTGGCGCCGGATCTGGTCAAGGCCCAACTCGACGCCATCGCCCAACGCTACGACCCGAGCGCCATCACCTTTGCGATTATCGGCGGCGAGCCGCTGATCCGCGCCGACATCGATGCCGTCGGGGCCCATGCCGCGCGGCTCGGCTATGCCTGGGGCATCACCACCAACGCCTTGCTGCTCGACGACGCGCGGCTGGCGTCGCTGAAGGCGGCCGGGCTCGCCACCATCTCGGTCAGCCTCGATGGGCTGGAAGCCGACCACGACAGCCTGCGCCGCCATCCCGGCGCCTTCGCCCAGGTGGTCGCGGCGCTCCGGCGCCTGATCGGCGATCCGTTCTACAACGGCTTCGATGTCATCTGCTGCGTCAGCACCCTGAACATCGAGCGTCTGGCGCCGTTCGTGGATTTCCTTGCCGAAATCGGCGTGCCGCGGGTGCGTTTCACCCCGGTGTTCTCGCGCGGGCGGGCCGGACGCCGTTCGGGGCTCATGCTGTCGGGCGAACAGGTTCGCACTCTGCTGGCCTTTGTCGCCGCCCAGCGCACGGCGCGCAGCGACATCGAGGTCACGCTCAGTGAGGAAGGCTATTGGGGGCCGAGTTGGGAGTGCCGGGTGCGCGATGGCCTGCACTATTGCGGCTCGGGGACGGTGATCGCTTCGATTCTCCACGACGGCAGCGTCACCGGCTGTCCCAGTGTGTCGCGGCGGTTCCTGATGGGCTCGGTACGGGAGAGACCGTTTCTCGACCTGTGGGATAACGGGTTCGGCACCTTCCGCGAGCAGCGGCGCTCGCTGGCCCCGGATTCGTGCGGCGAATGCGTGCATTGGGAGCTGTGCGAAGGCGGTGGCTTCCACCTCTTCGACCCGGAGGATCCAACGGTCGAGACCTGCGGCTTGCGCAAGATCGGCGAAATGTGGGAGTAGGAACGATGGGCACGACCGGAAACCGCGATTTCCTGCTTCGCTTCGCCGCCTTGGCGGTGATGGCCTCGGCCACACCGGCGGCGGCCCAAGGTGCCGACGCCCAGCCGGTCGCTCCTGGCGGCGATGTGGCGCAGGAAGCACCGAAGCCGATCCGGATCCAGGGCGATACCAACATGACGGTGATCTACGGCCCGCCGCCGAACCGCGGCAACCGCGCCGATCTCGATCTGGGCAAGATCCGCAACAAGCCGCCAGCCCCGCCGAAGAAGGACGACGCGGCGGGAAAGTGACCCCCTACCCGCGTTTGGCCATCCAGCGCGCGCCCAGCAGCAGCAGGACGAAAATCAGCGTTCCGCCCACCAGCACGCCGATGCCCAGCGACAGGGCATAGGCGGGATCGGCGGGACCGGCGGCAACGGCCTGAGCGTTCCAAAGGTTCATCGGATCCCCGTCTGGTTTGGTGTCCACAACCACTAGAAAGAAATACTCTCGCCGGGCGCGGCCCTCCGGCCGCTTGGCCGCCGCCTCAATGGCGGCTGGTTTCATGTCTCGCGGGTCGGCGGCCCCGGTGGGGGGACTCAAGCCGAATTACCGCCCGTCGCACATTGACAGCGGTCAAGCTCCGGGAGCGTCGTGCAGATGATCGAGCGGATTGACCGCGTCCTTGCCCTTGCGCAGCTCGAAGTGCAGTTGGGCAAAGGCGGCACCGCCCGAGGTGCCGACGGTCGCCACCGACTGGCCGCGCTTGACCGCCTCGCCGCGGCGGACCTGGATCTGGTCGGCATGGGCATAGGCGCTGACCCAGCCATCGGCGTGCTTGATCAGCAACAGGTTGCCGAAGCCCTTCAGCTCGTTGCCGACATAGGCCACGACTCCGTTCTCGATCGCCCGGATCGGCGTGCCGCGGGCAGCGGCGATGTTGATGCCGTCGTTGTGCTGGCCCTTGTTGCCCATCGGCCCGAACTCGGCCACCACCTCGCCGCGTAGCGGCCAGATGAAGCCGCGTCCGGCCAAAGCGGGGGGCTCGGCCGGGAGCGGTGGCGGTGGCTGGTAACGCACCGTCTGACCGGATGGCGGCGGCACCGGCTCGGGGCGAACGCCCGGCGGCGGCGGCACCGCCACCGCGACGGGCCGCGCCGCCTCCTTCTGGCTCTGGGCATTGGGCGAGGCGATGACGATCGGCCCGCCCGCCACCGGCTTGGCGGCGACGCCGTAGGCATTGGGCAATCGCAGGGTCTCGCCGACCCGAATCGTATAGGGCGGCTCCTTGCCGTTGGTGCGGGCGAGCGTTTGCAGATCGGTGCCGAAGCGGCGGGCCAAGGCGATCAGGGTGTCGCCGCGCTGCACGACGTATTCCCCCGCCGCGCCCGGCAGTTTGAGACGCATGCCGCCCGACAGTTGGTAGGGCGGCTGCAGGTTGTTGGTCTCGATAAGATCGCGCACCGCGACATTGCAGCGCCGGGCAATGGAATAGACGGTATCGCCCGAATAGACGCCGATGGGCGAAGCGCACCGTGCATCTCCGCCCCCCCGACGGGACACCGGCGCGCCACCGCCCGACGGCGCCATCTCGCAGCCGGCCAACACCGCAACCGCCCCCACCAGCGAGGCCAGCCGCCACAAATAATGAGGGTCAACCCTGCCCATGCGGGGGACTATAGCCGCGCCGATGCAGGCGGGCAACCACCCCTCAGCCCTCCGCCGTCCCCTCGACCAAAGGCACAAATCGCACCGGCAGGAACGAGCGGATGTCCAGCCCCTCCTCGGTGCGCGTGACGCGGATCAGGTCCTGGCCGGCCTCGTCTCCGACCGGCAGCACCAGAATGCCGCCGATCTTCAACTGGGCAACCAAGGCCGGGGGCACGTCGTGGGCAGCGGCAGTCACCATGATGCGGTCGAACGGCGCCTGCTCGGGCCAGCCCAGGGTGCCGTCGCCGACGCGGGTGGTCACGTTGTGCAGGCCGAGGGTCTTGAAGCGCTCTTCGGCCGCTTTCAGCAGCGGGCGGTGACGTTCGATGGTATAGACGCGTCGCGCCAGCTTGGCGAGAACCGCGGTCTGGTAGCCCGAGCCGGTGCCGATCTCCAGGACCTTCATCCGCTCGCCCACCTGCAATTCCTGGGTCATCATGCCGACCACCAGCGGTTGGCTGATGGTCTGGCTGCAGGCGATCGGCAAGGCGGTATTCTCCCACGCCTGATGGGCGAAGGGCGGGGCGACGAACAGGTCGCGGGGCATGCGTTCCAGCACCGCCAGCACCGATGGCTCGGTGACGCCGGAGCGGCGCAGCTCGGTAATCAGGCGGGTAATGCGGGCATCGGCGGGCGGCATGACGGGGCCTGTCAGGCGAAGACGGTGGCGAGCGCCTGCATCGTATCACGGTCGGTCAGGTCGACGCATAACGGCGTCACCGCAACCGCACCGCGATAGACCGCCTCCAGGTCGGTGCCGACCGTCGAACGGTCTTCGGTCCGCTGCGCTCCGATCCAGATATAGGGCTCGCCGCGCGGATCCAAGCGCTCGGAGATCTGATCGCCGATCTTGCGCTTGCCCTGACGGGTGATCTCGATCCCCGCCACCTGGGTGTGAGCGACATCGGGGAAATTGACGTTGATCAGCACGTTCTTCCCCCAGCCGACGGCAACCGCGCGGCGGACGATCTCCGGCGCCCAATGCTCGGCGGTCGACCACTTGACCGGCGCTTCGGGGGTATAGTGCTGCGAAAAGGCGATGGCGGGGATGCCGAGGATGGTTCCCTCCATCGCCGCCGCCACGGTGCCGGAATAAGTCACGTCCTCGCCGAGGTTGCCGCCGCGATTGACCCCCGACAGCACCAGATCCGGCCGCCTCCCCTTGATCACCGCGTTGACCCCGAGCAGCACCGCATCGGTCGGCGTCCCGTCGACGGCGAAGCGGCGCCGCGACAGCTGGCGAACCCTGAGCGGCCGGCGGATGGTCAGCGAATGGCCGGCGGCCGACTGCTCGTGCTCGGGGGCCACCACCCATACGTCCTTGGACAGGGCACGGGCGATCCGCTCCAGCACCTTGATGCCCGGAGCGTTGATGCCGTCGTCGTTGGAGACCAGGATGCGGGCGTTGGCCAAGTCGGGGATCGGCAGGTGCATGTCAGCCGATCACCTCGATGCCAGCCATGTAGGGTCGCAGGGCTTCGGGGACACGGATGGTGCCGTCGGCTTGCTGGTAGTTCTCCATCACCGCCACCAGGGTCCGCCCGACGGCTAGGCCCGAGCCGTTCAGGGTATGGACGAACCGGTTGCCCTTTTCCGAACGGAACCGGGCCTTCATCCGCCGCGCCTGGAAGTCGCCGCAATTCGAGCACGATGAAATCTCGCGATAGCGCCCCTGCCCGGGCAGCCAGACTTCGAGGTCGTAGGTCTTCTGCGCCGAAAAGCCCATGTCGCCGGCGCACAGCACGATGCGGCGATAGGGCAAGCCGAGCTTCTCCAGGATGGCCTCGGCACAGGCGGTCATGCGCTGATGCTCGTCCTCGGAGGCGTCGGGATGGGCGATGGAGACCATCTCGACCTTCCAGAACTGGTGCTGGCGGATCATGCCGCGGGTGTCCTTGCCCGCCGCCCCGGCCTCGGAGCGATAGCAGGGCGTCAGCGCGGTCAGACGCAGCGGCAGCTTGGCCTCGTCGAGGATGGACTCGGCGACCAGATTGGTCAGCGGCACCTCGGCGGTGGGAATCAGCCAGTGGCCGGTATTGGTCTTGAACAGGTCCTCGCCGAACTTGGGCAGTTGGCCGGTGCCGAACAGGGCCGTGTCCTTGACCAGAGTCGGCGGGCTGACCTCGGTGTAGCCGTGCGCGCCGGTCTGGACGTCGAGCATGAACTGGCCCAAGGCCCGCTCCAGCCGCGCCAGCGGACCCTTGAGGACGACGAAGCGAGCGCCGGAAATCTTGGCGGCACCGTCGAAATCCATCAGCCCCAGCTTCTCGCCCAGGGCGTCGTGTTCGAGCGGAGGGAAGTCGAAGGCCGGCGGCGTGCTCCAGCGCTTCAGTTCGACGTTGGACTCCTCGTCCGGGCCGTCGGGGGTATCGGCAGCCGGCAGGTTGGGGATGCGCGACAGCAGGTCGTCGATTTCGGCGCCAAGGCGCTTCTCTTCCTCCTCCAGCGCCGACACCGCGTCCTTCAACGCGGCCACTTCGGCCATCAGGGCGGAGGCGTCGCCGCCCTGCTTCTTCAGCATGCCGATCTGCTTGTTGGCGTCATTGCGCCGGGCCTGAAGCTCCTGGAACCGCGTCTGGGCGGCGCGGCGCTTCTCGTCGAGATCCAGGATGCGGGCGGCACTCGCCTCCAGGCCACGGCGGGCCAGCCCGCTGTCGAAGGCCTCGGGGTTGTCGCGGATCGACTTCAGATCGTGCATGGAAGGCCTATGGGGTGGTCGGGGTCATTGGCTTATACGGTGGAGCCCGCCCCTTGTCGAGACTACCCGTTGAAGTCGGTCTCGTCCTTGGGCTCCGGCTCGTCGGCCTCGTCCTCCCCCAGGGACTCGCCCCGGCGCTTCTCGACCATCTTGGCCGACAGGATCGAGAGCTCGTAGAGCAGGACCATCGGCACCGCCAGCGACAGCTGGCTGATGACGTCGGGCGGCGTCACCACCGCGGCGAAGATGAATACGCCGACGATGGCATAGCGGCGCTTCTCGGCCAAGCCGGCAGCGGTAACGATCCCGACGCGGGCCAGCAGGGTCAGCAGTACCGGCATCTGGAAGGCCAGACCGAAGGCGAACACCAAGGTCATGATCAGCGCCAGCGACTCGCTGACCTTGGCTTCGAGCTGGATGGGCAACTCACCTGGACCGGCGGCCAGATTCTCAAACCCCAGCAGGTAGGTGTAGACCATCGGCAGGACGAGAAAATAGACCAGCGCCGCGCCCATGGTGAACAGCACCGGGGTGGCGAACAGGAACGGCAGGAAGGCCTTGCGCTCGTGGCGATACAGGCCGGGGGCGACGAAGGCCCACAACTGGCCCGCCCATACCGGGAAGCACACCACCGCGGCGGCGAAGGCGGCGACCTTGACGTAGGTGAAGAAGGCCTCGGTGGGATTGGTATAGATCAGCCGACGGACCATGCCGCCGCTCTTTTGCAGCGCCACCTTGGCGTAGGGATCGAGCAGGAAGGCGTAGATCTCGGCCGAGAAATAGAAGCACACCAGGAAGCACAGCAGAAAGGCCAGCATCGACCACATCAGCCGCGAGCGCAGCTCGATCAGATGGTCGAGCAGCGGCATGGTCTTGTCGTCCTGGGTCTCGCCAGCGTTCACGGCTCAGGGCTCCGGCGGCTTGGCGGGCGGAGCGAGCGGGGCGGATTCCGGCAGTTCGGCGATCACCGGCTCGTCGACCACCGGTGGCGCCAGACTGCGGGCGATATCCCCGGCCGGATCGATGGCCCTTTCCACCTCGGCCCGCAGCGCATTGGTGTCGGCCACCTTTTCCACCTGGGTCTTGAGCTCGGCCAACTCGGACTCGCGCACCATGTCGTCGACGCCGCGCTGGAACTCGCCGGCGAGGTCGCGTGCCTTGCGGGTCATGCGACCGACCATCCGCAGCACATTGGGCAGGTCCTTGGGGCCGATGACGATCAACGCCACCAGCGCAATCAGCGCCATTTCGTCCCAGCCGACGTCGAACATGGACCAGCGCCCCTAGTGCTTGACGGCGCTGTCCTTTTCCGCCGGCTTGGCAGCCGGCTGGGCATCGATCGAGCCCTGGGGAGCGGCGGCCGGAGCCTCGTCCTCATCCTTCAGGCCGCGCTTGAACGCCTTGACGCCCTTGGCCATGTCGCCCATCAGGTTCGGGATCTTGTTGGCCCCGAACAGCAGCAGCACGATGACCAGCACAATCAGCCAATGCCAGATGCTGAAACTACCCATGGTCCATTACTCCCTGTCGCGGGGTTCGTTCTTGTGGCGGCGGATCATCGCAGATGGAACGCGCCTCGGCAACCGCGCTGCTCGACGCGCCACCGCTTCCGCCGTCAACCCGCCCGGGCCAAAGCCAGGCAACTGAGATCGTCGCAGCGTTCGCAACCCTGGGTGAAGTCATCGACCGCGGCGGCAATCGCCTCCACCGTTCGGGTCGGCGTACCGCCGGCCAGATTGGCGGCGAGCACGTCGAGGCGGCCCTCGCCGAAGGCACGGCCATCCGGGGCGGTGGCCTCGGTCACGCCATCGGATGCCGCCAGCAGCACGCTGCCCGGCGCCATCTCCAGCCGCTCGGCGCTGTAGGCGTGCCCGGACTTGAGGCCCAAGGCCGGACCATTGGCGGTCAAGCGGCGCACGCCGCCGGTACGACCGACCAGCAAGGCGGCGGTGTGGCCGGCATTGCAGTAGCGCAATACCCCCGATGCGAGGTGGATCTCGCCGATGAACACGGTGGCGAACATGCCGGCGCGACTTTCGCTCACCACCACCTCGTTGACCCGGCCCAGGCACGATTCCAGCGGGCGCACGATGGGAACCAGTGAACGCAGGACCGAGCGAACCATGGTCATGAACAGTGCCGCCGGCACGCCCTTGCCCGAGACGTCGCCGATGACGAACATCACGCGATGGCCGTCGTCGACGGGGAAAAAGTCGTAGAAGTCGCCGCCCACCTCGGCGGCGGGACGCAGAAGGGCATCGATGGCGAAGCCGGGACCGATCTCCAGGCGCCGCGGCAGGATCGACTGTTGGATCCGCCGCGCCACGTCCATCTCCTGGCGATAGCTCTGCTTGCTCTCCATCGCGGTGAGAATGCGCTGAAACGAGCGGGCGAAGGGGCTGACCTCGCCGGCCTCCTCGGTGAGGGCGGTGAGCAACACCGTATCCAGACGGTCCTTCTCCAGCGCCTGCGCCGCCAGGGACAGCAACGCCAGCGGGCGATTGAGCGCCACGATACGCCGTGCCAAGGCCGCGATCAGGGCGAAGGCGACGGGACTGTGGCCAGCCACCGACTCCTCCATCGCCCGGCGTTCCAACCGCAGCAGCACCGTCGGCTCGACGGCGCAAACGGTGGCGGTGCGGACGAGGTCGGTAAAGACCGCCGTCTCGCCGACGATTTCCTGCGGCCCCATATAGGCCATGGAGACCCCGCCCAAGTCGGTCTCCACCACCACCTCGAGCCGGCCGGTATCGATCAGGTAGGCGCAATCGCCGGGTTCGCCCTGGCGGAACAGCACCTCGCCGGGCGCCAGCCGCTGAATCGCCGCCCGGGCCAGCAGGGTGGAAAGGATGTCCTCGCCCATGGTGGCGAACAGCGCATTGCGGCGCAGCAGGTCCACCATGGCCGCCGAGACCGCGGACGTAATCTCGTTCATGTCGCTCCCCCAAAGATGGTCGCGATCATGCGCCGGTCCCGAAAGCCCGGCAAGGGGCTGTCGCTCAACGGGCCGAGGCGATCCAGCCACCGCCCAAGACCCGGTCGCCCTGATAGAACACGCAGGCCTGACCGGGGGCGACCCCTTGCTCGGGCGCCGCGAGAGTCACCAATGCCGCACCGTCGGCCGACCGTTCCAGCCGGGCCGGCTGCGGCGGGCGGGTCGAGCGGACCCGTACCTCGACTTGGTCGATCGTCGCCTCGCCCCCCAGCCAATTGACGTCGCGAAGGGTAATCTTCGACCGCCCCAGCGCCTCGCGCGGCCCCACCACCACCTGCCGGGCGGCAGGATCGAGGGCGACGACGTAGAGCGGCTCGGCGGCGGCGATGCCGATGCCCTTGCGTTGGCCGATGGTGAAATGGATCACGCCGGCATGCTGCCCCAACACCCGCCCGGCAACGTCGACGATGTCGCCCGGTTCGGCGGCCGCGGGGTGGAGACGGGCAACCAGAGCGGCATAGTCGCCATCGGGAATGAAGCAGATGTCCTGGCTATCGGGCTTGGTCGCCACCGGCAGGCCATGGCGGGCGGCGATGGCCCGGGTCTGATCCTTCGAGGCCATTCCGCCCAGGGGAAAGCGCAGGAAGTCGAGTTGATCCCGCGTGGTGGCGAACAGGAAGTAGCTCTGATCGCGGGCCGGATCGGCGCCCCTGCGCATCACCGGACCCGGCTCGCGGCGAACGTAATGGCCGGTCGCCAGCGCCTCGGCGCCGAGGTCGCGAGCCACGGCCAACAGATCGCGGAACTTGACCGTGCGGTTGCACTCGATGCACGGCACCGGAGTCTCGCCGCGCGCATAGGCGGCGGCGAAGGACTCGATCACTTCGGCGCGGAAGGTGGCCTCCATGTCGACGACGTAATGGGCAATGCCCAGCACATCGGCGACGCGGCGGGCGTCGTGGATGTCCTTGCCGGCGCAGCAGGTGTTGGCGCGGGCGATGGCGGCCCCGTGGTCGTAAAGCTGAAGGGTGACGCCGACCACGTCGTACCCTTCCTCGACCAACAGCGCCGCCGTCGCCGAGGAATCCACGCCGCCGGACATGGCGACGACGACACGGGCACCGGGGCGGAGGTCTAGGGCCATCGGACAGGACCATGAATAAGCCACAGATGAACACAGATGAACACAGCTGCGCTTCGCGCCAAATATCCTATCTGTGTTTATCTGTGTTCATC
>JACRFY010000278.1 GCA_016212565.1 Magnetospirillum sp.
CATTCGCCCCGGGGCGCAGGCCGCGGTGACGCCGCGGGCGGCCTATGTCCCGGCGCCCAAGGCGCCCGCGGCGCCGCCGACCCTGCGCACCCACGCCGCCGAGCCGCCGGACGTCATCGCCATCGGCAGCTCGACCGGTGGGCCGCAGGCCCTGTTCTCGCTGCTGGGGACCATGCGCGCCGGAACCGTCCGCCAGCCGATCCTCATCACCCAGCATATGCCCGCCACCTTCACCACCATCCTCGCCGAGCACATCACCCGTGTTTCCGCCTGGGAGGCCGCCGAGGGTATCGACGGCGAGGTGATCCGCGGCGGCCGCGTCTACATCGCTCCCGGCGACTTCCACATGGTGGTCGAGGTCCGCGGCAACGACCGCATCATTCGACTGAACAAGAATCCGCCGGAAAACTTTTGCCGCCCCTCGGTCGATCCGATGCTGCGCAGCATCGCCGCGGCCTACGGCAAGCGGGTGCTGGCCTGCATCCTCACCGGGATGGGCGCCGACGGCACCAAGGGCGGACAGGCGGTGGTGGCCGGGGGCGGCACGGTGATCGCCCAGGACGAGGCCACCAGCGTGGTATGGGGGATGCCCGGCGCTGCTGCCAATGCCGGCATCTGCTCGGCGGTGTTGCCGCTGCCCGAGGTCGCCCCGTGGATCATGAAGCTGGCGGCGAGGCGCTAGGACGATGCGGCCAGAAGACTTCGATTTCATCGCCAAGCTCCTGAAGGACCGTTCGGGCCTGGTGATCACCCGCGACAAGGCCTATCTGCTGGAAAGCCGGCTGACCCCGGTGGCGCGCAAGCGCGGCTTGAAGGGCCTCGACGAACTGATGCTCGGCATGCGCACCGCCGGCGAGGACCTCCTGCGCGAGGTCACCGAGGCGATGACCACCAACGAGTCGTTCTTCTTCCGCGACATCAAGCCGTTCGACCAGTTCAAGGCCGTGGTCCTGCCGCAAATCCTGGCCAGCCGCGCCTCGAAACGCTCGTTCCGCATCTGGTCGGCGGCCTGCTCGTCGGGGCAGGAGGCCTATACCCTGGCCATGCTGCTCAAGGAAGAGGGCGCCAAGCTGGCCGGCTGGAAGATCGAGATCGTCGGCACCGACATTTCCTCGGAGATGCTGGAAAAGGCCAAGGCCGGCCTCTATTCGCAGTTCGAGGTGCAACGCGGGCTGCCGATCCAGTATCTGGTCAAATATTTCAAGAAAAACAACGAGATGTGGCAGATCGACCCGTCGATCCGGGCGATGGTCCAGTACCGCGAATACAACCTGCTCCACGACATGAAGCCGCTGGGGCAGTTCGATATCGTCTTCTGCCGCAACGTGCTGATCTATTTCGACCAGCCGACCAAGACCCGGGTGCTCGACAACATGAGCAAGGTGATGCCCGACGACGGCTTCCTCTATCTGGGGGGGGCCGAGACGGTGCTGGGGATTTCCGACAAATTCAAGCCGATCCCCGACCAGCGCGGCATCTACGCCCTCACCCGCGGCGGCATCCCTGCCGCTCCGAGCTTGGGCGCGATGCTGGGGCGGTAGGCAGGGTCATCGGGTGAAGGAATGCGGTCCCGCAAACAAGGTCGTCATCCCCGCTGGTGCGCATAGGCACTGACGTACGGCGAAGACGAGGCGCGTGTTCGGGGCGAAGGGGGACGATCCGCCACCAAGACACCAAGGCACCAAGGCACCAAGATGAAAGGTGCGACGAATCTCCGAACCGGATCGATCTCCCTCGGTGGCTTGGTGTGTTGGTGGCGAGAAAAAGGCTTAAGTCAGCGCCGATGCGCGAAGGCGGGGATCCAGGCGTCCGCGGGCGTGATCTTCGGCCTTGCGCATCATCCGTCCCGACCATGGATCCCCGCCTTCGCGGGGATGACGGACAATGCAAAGGACTGTGGTCCTTCATCCGATTGCCCTGGCCCGCCCGCCGCCATCCTTGACTCGCCCGCCGGCGGGGCGTAGAAGGTTGACCCTCTTCAGGTTCGCCCTGGGAACCCGTCTCCGAGGAGACCCGCCGGTCCGCGAGTGTCGCGCGCCGGCGTGTCGTTCGTTGTGGGAACCCGAAACCGTCTGAAGCCAACGCAACGGGTCCCGTGATGTTCGAGTCGCTGTCCGACCGCCTGTCCAAAGTCTTTGCCAAGCTCACCGGCCGCGGTGCGCTGTCGGAGGCCGACGTCACCGAGGCGCTGCGCGAGGTCCGCCTGGCGCTGCTCGAAGCCGACGTCGCCCTGTCGGTGGTCAAGGACTTCGTCGCCCGCGTCAAGGAGCGCGCCGTCGGCCAGGAGGTGGTCAAGTCGGTCAGCCCCGGCCAGATGGTGGTCAAGATCGTCCACGACGAGCTGATCGCCACCCTGGGGGCCGAGGGCGTCGAGCTCAACCTCGCCGCGGTGCCGCCGGCGGTGATCCTGATGGTCGGCCTCCAGGGCTCGGGCAAGACCACCACCTCGGGCAAGCTGGCGGTGCGGCTGAAGAAGGACCGCAAGAAGGTCCTGCTCGCCTCGCTCGACGTCTATCGTCCCGCCGCCCAGCAGCAGCTGGAAATCCTCGCCCGCCAGGCCGAGGTCGGCGCGCTGCCGATCGTGATGGGCGAGATGCCGGTGGCCATCGCGCGGCGCGCCCTCGACGTCGGGCGCAAGGAAGGCTACGACGTCGTCGTCCTCGACACCGCCGGCCGCCTGCACATCGATGCCGAGCTGATGGCCGAAGTGGCCGCGGTGCGCGACGTCGCCAAACCGGTCGAGACCCTGCTGGTCGCCGATGCCATGACCGGCCAGGACGCCGTCACCCTGGCCCGCGAGTTCAACGAAAAGGTCGGCGTCACCGGCATCGTGCTGACCCGCGTCGACGGCGATTCCCGCGGCGGCGCGGCGCTGTCCATGCGCGCGGTCACCGGCCGGCCGATCAAATTCCTCGGCATGGGCGAGAAGCTCGATGCCCTCGAACCCTTCCATCCCGACCGCCTCGCCGGGCGCATCCTCGGCATGGGCGACGTCGTTTCCCTGGTCGAGAAGGCCATGGAAACCGTCGACCAGGACGAGGCCGAGCGCCTCGCCAAGCGGATGGAGAAGGGCAAGTTCGACCTCAACGACATGCTGTCGCAGTTCCGCCAGGTCGAGAAGATGGGCGACCTCAAGGGCATCCTCGGCATGCTGCCCGGCATGGGCAAGATGGCCGACCAGCTCAAGGACGCCAAGATCGACAACAAGGTGATGGGCCGCCAGAAGGCCATCATCCTGTCGATGACGCCCGGCGAGCGGCGCAATCCCGACCTGATCAAGGCCTCGCGCAAGAAGCGCATCGCCGCCGGGTCGGGGGTGTCGATCCAGGACGTCAACAAGCTCTTGAAGCAGTACCAGCAGATGGCCGACATGATGAAGAAGGTCGGCAAGCTGGGCCAGAAGGGACTGATGCGCCACGGGCTGGGCGGGCTGATGCCCCCGGGTGGCGGATTCGGCGGCGGCAAGAGGTTCGGCCGCTAAGTGTTTTTCGCGTTGAAGATTGAAGTGCTAGACCGAAGGAAACGTACGATATGTCTCTCAAGATCCGCCTGACCCGCGCCGGCGCCAAGAAGCGCCCCTTCTACAAGATCGTGCTGGCCGATTCCCGCTCGCCCCGCGACGGCAAGTTCATCGAGAAGCTGGGCGTCTACAACCCCATGCTGCCCAGCGACCACGCCGAGCGCATCGTGCTCAACGGCGAGCGCATCGCCCATTGGCTGAAGATGGGCGCCCAGGCGACCGACCGCGTCGCCCGCTTCCTCGCCAATGCCGGCCTGGCGCCGGCCCGCGCCCGCACCGAGCAGACCAAGCAGCCGAACATGAAGGCCAAGGCCCAGCTGCGCGCCAAGGAAGCGGCCGAGCGCGCCGCCGCCGCCGCTGCCGAAGCCGGCGAGTAGGAGATGGCCCCCCCCCTGGTCTGTGTCGGCGTCATCGTCGGCGCCCACGGAGTCAGGGGACAGGTCCGGATCAAGAGCTTCACCGCCGAGGCCGCCGATGTCGGCGCCTATGGCCCGGTGAGGGAGGAGACCACGGGCCGGGTGTTGCCGCTGTCGGTGGTCGGCCTGGTCAAGGGCCTGGTCATCGCCCGGCTGGAGGGGGTACGGGACCGCGACGCGGCCGAGGCGCTGAAGGGCACCCGGTTGCTGGTCGAGCGGGAGTGCCTGCCGGAGACGGAGGAGGACGAGTTCCTCTACGCCGACCTGGTGGGCTTGCGGGCGGACGGGCTGGACGGCGCGTCCCTGGGCACGGTCAAGGCCGTGCACGATTTCGGCGCCGGTGCGCTGCTGGAAATCGACGGGGCGGGCGGCAACCATCTCGTTGCCTTCACCCGCGCCGCGGTGCCGGTGGTGGATGTGGCGGGCGGGAAGCTGGTGGTCGATCTGCCGGCCGAGGCGCCCGAGGAGGACGAGGACGGTGGTTGAGGGGACGGTGGTTGAGACGAGGGCTCCCTGGCGGGCCACGGTGTTGACCATCTTCCCCGAGATGTTCCCGGGGTCGTTGGGCCATTCCTTGGCCGGGCGGGCCCTGGAGCGGGAGACGTGGCGGCTCGATGCGGTGGACATTCGCGGCTTCGCGACCGGCAAACACCGCTCGGTCGACGACGAGCCCTTCGGCGGCGGTGCCGGCATGGTGATGCGTCCCGACGTGGTGGACGCCGCCATTCGCGGCTGCGGCGGGACGGGGCCGTTGATCTATCTGACCCCGCGCGGGCGCCTGTTCGATCAGGCCCGCGCGCGGGAGCTGGCGGCAGGCGGGGGGGTGACCCTGATCTGCGGCCGGTTCGAGGGAGTCGACAGCCGGGTGCTGGAGGCTCACGCGGTCGAAGAGGTGAGTCTGGGCGATTTCGTGCTGTCCGGCGGCGAGCCGGCGGCCTTGACGCTCCTCGACGCGGTCGTGCGGCTGCTGCCGGGGGTGATCGGCAAGGAGGAATCGCTGGCCGAGGAGAGTTTCGAGTGGGGGCTGTTGGAATACCCCCACTATACCCGGCCCCAGATCTGGGACGGGCGGGCGGTGCCGGAGATTCTGCTTTCCGGTCACCATGAAAAAATTCGCGACTGGCGACGGCGCCAGGCGGAAGAGGTAACCAAGCATCGACGCCCGGACCTGTGGTCCCGGTACGTCGCTCTGCCCAGCAAGAACAGGACGTGAAGCGATGAACATCATCCAGGAGCTCGAGAAGGAGCAGATCGCCAAGCTGACCGAAGGCAAGGCGATTCCCCAGTTCGCCTCCGGCGACACGCTCAAGGTCAACGTCAAGGTCGTCGAAGGCGGCCGCGAGCGCGTGCAGGCCTATGAGGGCGTGTGCATCGCCCGCAAGAACGACGCGCTGAACAGCTCGTTCGTGGTGCGCAAGATCAGCTACGGCGAAGGCGTCGAGCGTATCTTCCCGCTCTATTCGCCGAACATCGCCTCCATCGAGGTGATCCGTCGCGGCGACGTGCGCCGCGCCAAGCTGTATTACCTGCGCGACCGTCGCGGCAAGTCGGCGCGCATCGCCGAGCAGACCACCGGCTTCTCGGCCAAGGTCAGCGCCGCCGAGCGCGAAGTGGCCGCCGCCGAGAAGGCCGCGACCCAGGCCAAGAACAAGGCCAAGGCCGCCGAGAAGGCCGCCGCCGCCGCCGAGGAATAGGCCGCAAGGCCTCTGCCTCTTGCAGGATTGCCGTCATCCCCGCGCAAGCGGGGATCCACGGTTGTGCCGGCACCACCGTCGTGGCCGGCAATTTGTTCGTTCCCGCCATGGATCCCCGCTTTCGCGGGGATGACGGGAGACAGTGGCTCGATGCTGGAGAAGGTGATTCGATGTCCAAGCCCCGCACGCTGTTCGACAAGATCTGGGATGCCCACCTGGTCGATGTCCAGGACGACGGCACCTGCCTGATCTACATCGACCGCCATCTGGTCCACGAAGTGACCAGCCCGCAGGCGTTCGAAGGGCTGCGGCTGGCCGGGCGCAAGGTTCGCCACCCCGAGCTGACCCTGGCGGTGGCCGACCACAACGTGCCGACCACCGACCGCACCAAGGGCATCGAGAACGAGGAAAGCCGCATCCAGGTCGAGGCGCTGGCCACCAACGCGCGGGACTTCGGCGTCGATTACTACGCCATGGACGACATCCGCCAGGGCGTGGTGCACATCGTCGGCCCCGAGCAGGGCTTCACCCTGCCAGGGAGCACCATCGTCTGCGGCGATTCGCACACCTCGACCCACGGCGCCTTCGGGGCGCTGGCCTTCGGCATCGGCCCCTCGGAGGTCGAGCACGTGCTGGCCACCCAGACCCAGGTGCAGAAGCCGGCCAAGAACATGCGCATCACCGTCGACGGCGCCATCCCCGCGGGCGTGACCGCCAAGGACATCGTCCTGGCGATCATCGGCAGGATCGGCACCGCCTGCGGCACCGGCTACGTGGTCGAGTATGCCGGCGAGGCGATCCGCTCGCTGTCGATGGAAGGTCGCATGACGGTGTGCAACATGACCATCGAAGCCGGCGCGCGCGCCGGCCTCATCGCCCCCGACGAGAAGACCTTCGCCTATGTCCAGGGCAAGCCCCGCGCCCCCAAGGGTGCGGCGTGGGAGGCGGCGGTCTCGACCTGGAAATTGCTGAAAAGCGACGACGGCGCCCGGTTCGACACCGAGATCACCCTCGACGCCACCACCCTGGTGCCGCAGATCACCTGGGGCACCAGCCCCGAGGACGTGATCGCCATCACCGGCACCGTGCC
>JACRFY010000279.1 GCA_016212565.1 Magnetospirillum sp.
CTCGGGCGCAGCAGTTCGTAGTGGCGGCGGATTTCATCTTCATCGATCATGCCGCCGATTCTAGCCGACCGGCCTACCCCTGAGAATCGCCAACCGTCAGTTGCGCCAGATCGATTCGGCTATTTTGGCGAAACCCCTAAGATCGATCCTGTTCTCTCTTAGTTCCGCAGAAATGGGGCGTGAGGTGGCGCGGCGGGCGCTACGGGTTCTCAAAGGCTTCGCCGCGACCATAAAGCTCTCGTCGGCGGGTGAATTTGAATTGGGCATTGGTGTCGATCCCGAGGCAGGTACGGCGGACAGCGGCGACCTTGAAGCCGATCTTCCTGGGCTTTTCGTCGCTGTCGGCGAGGCGGCGCGGGCTTCGGGGCGCCCGGTGGCCCTGCTTGTCGATGAGCTCCAGTACCTGTCTGAGAAGGAATTCAGTGCGCTGATCATGGCGATGCACAAGATCAATCAACTGCAATTGCCCCTGATCCTCTTCGGAGCGGGCCTTCCACAAATCCTGGGGCTCGCGGGAGAGTCCAAGTCCTACGCAGAGCGTCTTTTCAAATATCCGAAGATTGGTGCACTCGATGAAGGTGACGCGCGAGCCGCCATTATTGGGCCGGCAAAGGCGGAAGGGGCCGAGGTTGACGACGATGCGATTCGCGAAATTCTCAACATTACGGAGAGATATCCGTACTTTCTCCAGCAATGGGCCCACGACGCTTGGAACATTGCCGGCGACAGCGTAATTCGGCTTCAGGATGTGACCAAGGCGACGGTGACGGCCATTGACACACTCGACATCAGCTTCTTTCGGGTGCGGTTCGACCGTTGCACGCCGTCGGAAAAGCGTTATATGCGCGCGCTTGCCGAGTTCGGTCCCGGCCCTCACCGATCGGGCGATATAGCCGAGCGGCTGGGGGTGAAAACGACCAGCGTTGGCCCAACCCGCGGCAAGCTGATCAGGAAGGGCATGATCTACTCACCGCAACACGGTGATACGGCATTCACCGTTCCGCTGTTCGATGCCTATATGCGCCGGGTCATGCCCTGCTTATGACAGGACGCATCCTCCCGGCACCATCTTGCTCCCCGCCGCGCGTCCCGCTACTGTCGGCGTGGGGGTAACGGATGGTCATGGCATGAGCGGACTTGCCGGTTTCCTCGACATCGACGTCAACACTCCGGATCGGGAGACGGTGGCCACCCGCATGGCTGCCGCCGTGGCCCATCGCGGTCCCGACGACGCCCGGGTGTGGGTCGACGACGCCGCCGGCCTCGCCTTCGGGTTCCGTCGCCTGGCGCTGCTCGAACCCTCGCCGTCCGGGCGCCAGCCGATGGAATCGCGCGACGGGCGCTGGGTGCTGGCCCTGGATGGGGCGATCTTCAATCACCACGAGCTGCGCCGCCGCCTCGATCCCATCGCCTGGCGGGGGCATTCGGATGCCGAGGTGTTCCTCGAAGCCATATCCCGCTGGGGGCTGGAGCGGGCGCTGGCCGCCGCCGACGGCATGTTCGCCCTCGCCCTGTGGGATCGCAGCGATCGCGCCCTGTCGCTGGCCCGCGACCGCATCGGCGAGAAGCCGCTGGCCTATGCCGCGGTGGGCGGCCGGATCCTGTTCGGCTCCGAGGTCCGGGCCCTGGCCGCGCATCCGGCCTGGGACGCGACCCTGGACCGCGACGCCTTGGCGCTTTACATGCGCCAGGGATGGATTCCCGCCCCCCACACCATCTATCGCGCCGCCCGCAAGGTGATGCCGGCGACCATCGTCACCTTTGCCGGCGGCCGGCGCAGCGAGCGGGTCACCTGGTCGGCGCCCGACCGGGCGGCGGCCATCGCCGGACGGTTCTCCGGCGGCCCCGAAGCGGCGGCCGAGCGGCTCAACCAGCACCTGCGCTCGGCGGTGACGCTGCGCATGGATGCCGACGTTCCGGTGGGGGCGATGCTGTCGGGCGGAGTCGATTCCGCGCTGATGACGGCGGTGATGCAGGAGATGGCCGCCGGCTCGATCCCCACCGTCGGCCTGGCCATTCCCGGCTGCGACGACGGCGTCCGGGCGGCCACGGTGGCCGCGGCGCTGGGCACCCGCCATACCCAGATCGAGATCGGCGAACGCGAAGCCTTGGCGACGGTCCGGCGGCTGGCGCTGCTGTGCGACGAGCCGTTTGCCGATCCGCTGCAATTGCCGGCCTGTCTGCTGGCCGAGACCGCCCGGCGCGAGATGGGCGTGGCGCTGGTCAGTGCCGGCGCCGACGCCCTGTTCGCCGGGGCCGGCATCCATCGCTCGATTCCCCAGGCGTGGGCGCGGCTGTCGCGCTGGCCGCGCTGGATCCGCCGCGCCGCCGCCGGCATCGCCGACGGGCTGCCGTCGGCGGCGCTGGGCCACCGCCATCGCCGGGCCCTGCAGTCGTTTTCCGCCAGCGGCATCGGCGACCTCCATCGCCAGCACTATTCGCGCTGGCAGGGACCGGGGAGTCCGGTGCTGGGCGCCAGCCGGGCCGCGGCGAGCTTCGGCGACATCCCCGAGGCGGTCGACCCCGCCCTGGCGGTAATGCTGCTCGATACCACCACCATGTTGCCCGACGACGTGTGCGTCGCCCTCGACCGCGCCGCCGGGGCTGCCGGCCTGGAGGCGCGGCTGCCGTTCCTCGACCAGGCGGTGATCGAGTTCGCCTGGACCCTGCCCACCGCCTTCCACATCGCCGGCGAGACCGGCAAGGCGATGCTCGGCCACCTGCTGCGCCGCTACCTGCCGCCCGCCCTGTGCGAGATGCCCGGTGCCCCCTGCACGGCGCCGCTGGGACGGTGGCTGAACGGCGGGCTCAAGGAGTGGGCCGACGACCTGCTGGCCGAGGACCGCTTGAAGCGCGACGGCATCCTCGATGCCGCGGTGGTGACCCGCTGTTGGCGCGAGCACCGCGCCGGCACCCACGACCGGCAGACCGAGCTGTGGCATGCCCTGATGTTTCTGGGGTGGCTGGATGGGACGCGGCGGTGAACGAGCTCCCGCCCATCCGTCCCCTCGGCCTTGCCGGCTATCTCGCCGCCGAGGGGTTCGAGGACGATCTGGCCGCCGAATTGGGCACGGTCGCCGTCGCCCACGGCCGCCTGCTGCTGGCGCCGTTGCCGCTCCGTCCCGCCGCCTGGGCGGCCAATGTGTGGGACGAGGTGGTCGAGATCCCCATCGCCTCGATCGGCGAGGGCGCCCGTTCCCTGCGTGCCATCCAGCGCAACTGGTGGCCCTATGCGCCGGCCCTGCACCGCCGCACCGCCCTGCTGGTGGAGAAGCTGCCCAAGGTGTCGGCCAAGCCGCAGGTGTTCGGCCAGCCGGCGCCGACCTCGCCGTTGGGCTCGTTCACCCTTCGCGACGAGCATACGCTGTGGGCGGCCGCCCGCTGCTCCAGCCCGTTCGCCAACGGCGAGGTGCAGTTCGTCGAGGACAAGCAGGTGCCGCCCAACCGCGCCTATCTCAAGCTGTGGGAGGCGTTCACCCGCCTGGGCGTGGCGCCCGGGGCCGGCGAGCGTTGCGTCGATCTCGGCGCCAGCCCGGGCGGCTGGACCTGGGTGCTGGCCAGCCTGGGCGCCACGGTGCTGTCGGTGGACAAGGCGCCGCTCGATCCGCGCATCGCCGCCATGCCGGGCGTCGCGGTGCGCCAGGAAAGCGCCTTCGGTCTCGACCCGGCGGCCATCGGTCCGGTGGACTGGCTGTGCTCGGACGTCATCTGCTACCCCGAGCGGCTGCTGGCGATGATCGAGCGCTGGCGGGCGACCGGGACGGTGCGCAACTTCATCTGTTCGGTGAAGTTCCAGGGAGCCACCGACCACGCGCTGGCCGCCCGTTTCGCCGCCATTCCCGGTGCCCGGCTGATGCACCTGCATCACAACAAGCACGAACTGACCTGGGTGCTGCTGTCCTCCAGGCCGAACCCCGGGTCTTGACGTCGGAAGACATGGCCTCGATCCCCCGGTAATCGAAGGCGCGATGGACGGTCGGGGCCTCGGACAGGGCGATGATCCACATGTCCTAGCCGTTCGGCCTGCCGGGGCAGCGACGCCGCCAGGTCCATCAGGGTCGCACGGCGCAGATCGTTTCCGCCCGATTCCATCGGTCGGGGAAAGTCGATGGGTGGCGAGGGCATGACCCGCAGCCATGGTGGCAGGCCCGCGGCTTCGGTGCTAGGATGGCGTACTGCCCTGCGCGTGCGAGATGAGGATGCCATGGCCGATCCCCTGAAGCCCCTTTCCGACCTCCAGGCCGCCATGTTCGACGCCTGGCTCAACACCACCCGCCAGGCGTTCGACCTGTGGCGCCATGGGCTGGAGTTGCAGCAGAATTTCCTCGCCAAGGCGGCGGAGCAACACCACCGCTTCCACATCGAGATCGCCGAAGGCCCGTCGCTGACCGACAAATACGGCAAGCGCTGCCACGATATCGATCCCGAGCGCGACGTCTAGTCTCTCTCCTTCCGTTTCCGTCCCACTCCTCGCTTCGAAGGCGCCCGCATGTCCGATTTCGTCTTCCACGACCTGTTTCCGCTTGCCCATGACGATACCCCCTACCGCAAGCTGACCGCCGAGGGCGTCGGCACCGCCAGCCTTGGCGGCCAGGAGGTGGTGACGGTGGCGCCGTCGGCGCTGACCCGGCTGACCTTCGAGGCCTTCCGCGACACCTCGCACCTGCTGCGGCCGGGCCACCTGGCGCAGTTGCGCCAGATCCTCGACGACGGCGAGGCCTCGGCCAACGACAAGTTCGTCGCCTACGACCTGCTGAAGAACGCCTGCATCGCCGCCGGCGGCACCCTGCCGATGTGCCAGGACACCGGCACCGCGGTGATCATGGGCAAGAAGGGCCAGCGGATCTGGACCGGCGGCGGCGACGAGGCGGCCCTGTCCGAGGGCGTGCAGCAGGCCTATGACCGCCTCAACCTGCGTTACTCGCAGACCGCGCCGCTGACCATGTACGACGAGGTCAACACCGGCACCAACCTGCCGGCGCAGATCGACCTCTACGCCACCGACGGCGACGCCTACAAGTTCATGTTCATGGCCAAGGGCGGCGGCTCGGCCAACAAGACCTTCCTCTACCAGCAGACCAAGGCGCTGCTGAACCCGACCAGCCTGCTGAAATTCCTCGACGAGCAGATCCGCACCCTGGGGACCTCCGCCTGCCCGCCCTATCACCTGGCGATCGTCATCGGCGGCCTGTCGGCGGAGATGACGCTGAAGACGGTCAAGCTGGCCTCGGCCCGCTATCTCGACTCGCTGCCCGACACCGGCAGCACCGGCGGCCGCGCCTTCCGCGACCGCGAGTTGGAGGCGACGGTGCTGGAGATGACCCGCACCATGGGGCTGGGGGCGCAGTTCGGCGGCAAGTACTTCTGCCACGACGTCCGCGTGATCCGCCTGCCCCGCCACGGCGCCTCGTGCCCGGTGGCGATCGGGGTGTCGTGCTCGGCCGACCGCCAGATCCTCGGCAAGATCACCAGGGACGGCGTCTATGTCGAGGCGCTGGAGAAGGACCCGGCCAAGTACCTGCCCGACGTCGATCTCGCCAGGCTGTCCGGCGCGGTGGTGAAGATCGACCTCACCCGGCCGATGGAAGAGATCAGGAAGACCCTGTCGCAATACCCGATCAAGACCCGGGTGTCGCTCAGCGGGCCGATGATCGTCGCCCGCGACATCGCCCACGCCAAGCTCAAGGAGCGCCTCGACCGCGGCGAGGGCCTGCCGGACTATTTCCGCCAGGGTGCGGTCTACTACGCCGGCCCGGCCAAGACCCCGGCCAACTATGCCTCGGGCTCGTTCGGCCCCACCACCGCCGGGCGGATGGATTCGTATGTCGACCTGTTCCAGGCCAACGGCGGCTCGATGGTGATGATCGCCAAAGGCAACCGCTCGGCGGCGGTGACGGCGGCATGCCACAAGCACGGCGGCTTCTACCTCGGCTCGGTGGGCGGCGCGGCGGCGCGGCTGGCCCAGGACTGCATCAAGAAGGTCGAGGTGCTGGAATACCCCGAACTGGGCATGGAAGCGGTGTGGCGGATCGAGGTCGTCGACTTCCCCGCCTTCATCGTCGTCGACGACAAGGGCAACGATTTCTTCGCCGAATTCGCCCATTAGGATCGGCTGCCGGGCAAAGGGAATCGGGGCGGGGCGGAAAAATTTCCAAGCCGGCTTGATCTCTTGGCCCGGTTCCGCTATCAAGGCGCCCTCTCGCCTCGAAGTCCCCTTCGTCTAGAGGCCTAGGACACCGCCCTTTCACGGCGGCGACACGGGTTCGAATCCCGTAGGGGACGCCAAGCGATTTCAATGACTTAAGGCCGCCTTCGGGCGGCCTTTGTCGTCTCGTACGGAAATTATACGGAAAAGGCGCTCCCGGAAGGGGGTGGATTTGGGCGGATGTGTGTGGGAGGATGCCCGCTCTACGATTGTTTTCGGGAGGGCCATGATGCTTGCCACGCGATTGCTTCTCTTGGCTGTTCTGGCGATGTTAGCCGCCTGTGCGCCGGAATTCGTCGGCGGCAATGCCCGCTCCGTCACCATCGGAAACATCACCGGACTGAACGATGCCAAAGCGTTGCAACTGGCCGACGCCCACTGCGCGAAGTACGGCCTAATCGCCCGGCCCGCGATGACGAATGCCCGCCATGCTACGACCGTTTACGACTGCGTGCCGTAACCGATACGGTAGTTCAGTTCGTGCGCTCCCGTGCCGATACCGGTCGAAAACGCTCGGTATTCCGCGTCCGCGTCACGATAGTGACGGGCCAGCCGGTGTGTTCCCGCACCCAGGCCATCGTCTCCCGACACTCACGAACCATATCCGCCAGCGCGCGCCGTTCGGCAAGCGCCTCAGCAGTGTATCGCCCATGCCGGTAATTGCCGTTGGCTTTCCCCTTAGGCGCGCCGGGCGACTTGCCGCCGTGCAACCTACATCGGCCATTCTTCATCGCGGGGGCTTGGCACGGCTTCCCGTTCCGGCTCCGCGCTCCACACCGGGGTGACAGGTGCATGGGCAATCGCATGAGGTTGTCCCTCCGTTTTCGATGCATCCCCCCTCCCCCCAGTGACGGTGCCGACGATGGCTTGCCCGCCTGCGTGAACGTGGACGTGCTCGACCGTCACTTTCTGCTGCCCCTTGCCACGATAGCGGGACAGCGCCTCGACCTGGGCGGTGAAGGTCCGAAGCAGCTTTACGGCCATGCCGCCGGATGCGTGCAACTGCTCCAAGATTTCGGCGCATTCCGCCTTCTTCAGGAATGACATTGCCGCATGGTGTGTCGCCACCATCTGCGCCGCCAACATGGATTCGATGCCATCGGTCGGAGCAACCGAATGGATGCCGGCGGTCGCCAGATTGAAACGGGCCTCGTTCTTGGAGGTGCCACGTATGCAGTCGGCAGTTTGAGACGCGATGTGAAGAGCAAGTTCGTCATCCTCCACACCGGCCGCCATTGATAGCCGTGCAACCCAAAGCTCAGGGTCATCCGATGACGGAACCAGTGCTGCGCGCTCGTTAATTTTTACCTTGGGCGCTTTCGATAGCCGGGACCGAGCAAGGCGACCGTCCACAAGAGCCTGTTCTTCCAAGGTTCGCGGCGGCATTGGGATGGTCGCCTCGCAGGGTTCCGTGATGGTGGCCTTGGCCTTCGACAATGCGCCGGGATTGCGGGCGCGCTTGGTGCTCATGGGATTGCTCCGATGTTGGCGCCGAGGGACAGGGGCATATGGTGTTGGTCCCCTTGCTGTGTCCCTGTAGTCACGCCCCGCCCATTTCCAGGGCGGCGGCTATCTTGGCGCGGGTTGCCGGGCTGCCGGCAGTGCGGCGGCTTTCCACATGGCTAACCACGGTTTGGCTTACCCCTGCTTCGGCGGCCAATTGCCGCGTTGTCCAGCCCTTGGCCTTGCGTGCCGCCTGCATCCGCGCGGGAAAGTCATCTTCAGCCGTGGTGGTCGGCGCTATGGCCGGGGCGGTGTCGCCGCTAAATGCGTCCGTATTGCGTTCGGCAATCCACCGCTCTATGGCTGCCAGGCGGGCCAGCACGTCCGCAAGCGCGGGCGACGGTGCCGCCGTGGTCGGGTCGGTCAGCATTGCCGCCAGCATGTCCGCCATCTCCGGCCGGTTCCGCAGGGCGCGGGCAACGTCACGGATTAGCGCGGAATGTTCGGGGGCACACCGGAGCGAAATTGTCGGGAGCGGTGGCATCGTATTGCCTCGTGTTGCGTTCGCAATACACTAGCACGGAAGGTGAACGCTGGCTAGTTCGTGTTGCAGCCCGCAATACATTCGCAATGCGTCGGCTTCGCGGGCCTTTGGGCCTAAGCATCGCGCAACGCCCCGTCGCTGTCCGATAACCGGGCCGCCCGGCTTTTCGGAAATGATGCGGATTCCGGTTTGTGCGAAGAGGGCTGCCGCGTCGGTGGGGGTGAGGGTCTTGCACACATAGCCAAGCCAACCGGCCGCCGTGGTGGGGCGGGTGTGCAGGGTTCCGCGCGCCACCTCGCCCCGAATAGATGGGCCGCGCAACCACCGGGTCAGTGCATTGGAGAGGGCGCGGCCGGTGCCGTCCGGAGCCGCCGCGATGATATGAACGTGGGTGCCACGGAGGGCGCCTTGTTCTCGGACCCACGCCCAAAACGGCGGGACGCCGTTGCGTTCTTGCCAATGGCGAATGTGGTCCGTCAATGCGCGCAAGGTGGCTTCGGTCGCCTGGGGAGCATCAAGCATGGTCAGGTTGACGGTAATGCCCCGCCAATGCCGGTGGCGGGATGCGCCATATTGAACGGCGGCAATGAGGCTTGCGGCATCGGTGAAGCTAAGATGCAGGCGGGCGGGTTTGGCTACAGACTTTCCACTGTTATATATGCGCCCGTGCGAGGGGCGGCCTTTTACAGCCTGAACACGGCGGATATCCTTGGTTTCGCCAGTAGCGGCAGGCAAAGATGTTTCCATTTTTTCGGAGGCTCGGATTCGGCTGCGGGAATGGCGGATTTCCTGGGTGGGAGGGGGCGCGTTGCCCCCTCCCGGTCAGGGTCAGGCCGCGCGGATCAATTCCACCCGCGAACGCAGGACGTAGCGGGCATGGGTGCCCGGATACGGCCCCTCGTGCCGCTCATCGATGGTTTCGATATCCAGCCCAAATTCGCGCCTGAGTTTATGGACGTAGGCGCTCCACCGGGGGCCGGGGTTGTCGAGCGGCGTGCATCCCTCATCGCCTGCCTGGATCAGGTTGCCCAACGCCCATGCAAGGCGCCCATTGGTGACGAGAGGCCAGGTTGTGCCATTCGGTTCATGCACGGTGGCGCGGAGGTAGGTGGCGGCTTTCATTGGCGCGCCTCCGCGAAATGGGCCTCGGAGATTAGCCGGGCGACGGTGGGCGAGACGTTGAAGCGGCGGGCCACCCAGCGGGCGGGATAAGCCACCGGATCGGGGCGTCGGTGGCGGGCGGCAGACAAGCCAAGGGCGTTGCCGGTATTACCGGCTTGCGCTATGTTCAACATGTTCAGACCTCAGGGAATGGGGGATGGGCCGCGAATTGCCCCGGCAGCCGAACCTCCACGAACGGTTAGCCGGGGCGCTTCCATTTCAGGCGGCGGCGCGCCGGTAGCCTTCAAGCCATGCGTTCAGGTCGTCCGCAGCAATGAGCGTGCGGGCACCAATCTTGAAAATCTTGAGATTGCCGGCCCGGATTTCTTCGTAAAGAAGTGAGCGGCCTACGGGGACGACCGCCAGTGCATCATTAATGCTGTAGGCGAGGCGGTCTTTCTTGATGGCATCCGAGTGCATACTGACCTCCGTGTGTGGACAACGGAAGTCACTCTGGTCGATCTAAAATTCCGAAAAACTGGAAAATAATCGGCTATTTTTCCGACAATTTCCGCAATTTCCCCCTCGCGCGCGAAACCATAACCTGCATTTCCTTAATCTCGCTCAAGCGGCACCCAATAGGCCTCCGACTAACTACAAATTTTTCACATGCTTGCTTGTATTTAGAAAATCCATTTTCGACCATCAGATTTTCGACATATTCCAGAAGCTTCCTGTCAAAATCTTCTGTGTTTTTCGGTGGTCGGCCAGCCGGGCGCCTTTCAGGGTCAGCAGGAAACGGCGAAATATATTTCTTGGGTCTCCCCCGTCCTCTCTTTGCCGGCGTACCCAACGCCAGCGCCAGCCGCATATAGGCAATTTCAGTATCTTGGGCAGTTAGGCGCTTCGCCATTTCCTCGACAAGAGCCATGGCACGCTCGGCCAACGCTTTCCAGTCGCTGTTGCTTTCCGGCGCAATCTCTTGATCCATCACACCCCGCAAGTGCCCGCATGGTCGCGGTGGGGAAAGCCGGTGCGGTGCCGGCCGTGTCGGGAGCTACCCTATCCCCACCGGTTGAATTTACGCAGCAGCGGGGGCGACGTCCAATGCATCGAGAGCCGCGATACGGGCGCGGATGCCATCAACTGCGCCCCGGCCCACCATGCCCGTCATAGCGGCCGGCGTCAGGCCCGGTGGCAGCGCGGAACCTTCGGCCATGGCATGAACTATGGACACAAGCGCGGTGCGCCAAAGCTTCACGGTGTCCGACAAAACCGGCTCCTCTGTGTCAGCTTCGAGCGTCACAAGTTCCGCCAGAGCCAAAATTTGCATCATCGCTTCGTCAGCGGTTCTCGCAGGGACGGCCAAGATGGCGGGAAGAATGTTGTGCCCCGCCATTCCGGCTACGTCGGCGGGATGGTCACCACTGAGTCCGAATGTCGGCGCCGAAATGCTCCCCAGGTTATCGGCGGCTTGCCTTACTGCAAGGTGGGCGTTCCATATGGCGCTAACGGTTGCACGAGCGGAATTGGGGTGGGGTGGTAAAGTCTTTGAAGCCATGGTCCGAACCTCCGTTGTTCGGGTTGTGGTCAGGGGCGGCGGGGCGCGGCAACGCCCCTCCGTCCCGGCTAATCCGCCTTGCGAAAAGGCGTGATGTTGGTTTCCTCCACCACGCCCATGCTGGTGAAGGTGGCACGTACGGTATCAGCCACATACGAGGGCGCCATGTGCCCGTAATGCTTTTCGACCATGCGGGTGTCGGTGTGGCCCAACTGTGCCGCAACCACCGCCAGCGGGGCGCCGGCCATGACAAGACGGCTGGCGTAGGTGTGACGTAGCTCGTGGAAGGTCAGGACGCCCACCTTGGCCTTTTCGCACGCGGCCTTGAAAGGGCGCTGTTGGTGCGAGGTGCCCCACCGGCTGCCATCGGCCTTGGTGAACACCAGTGCATTCCCCGCCTTGCCGGCGGTGGTGCCTTCGAAGAACTTGCGGCCTTCGTCGGTCAAGACAACGTGGCGGGGCTTGCCTGATTTGCTAACGCGAACGTGAACGGTTCCGGCGTCGGCATTGTAATCCGCCACGGTCAGGGCCACGAGTTCGCCATAACGGCATCCGGTCAAAAGCGCGGCCTGCACCAGCGGGCGAAAATCTGGGGTGCAGCCATTGACCACCCGGCGGGCTTCGTCATCGTTCAGGTAACGGACGCGGGCGGCATCGGCTTCCCTGAACGGCTTGACACTACGCCATGGGTCATCGCTGGCAACCTTGCGCTCGTGGTAAGCAAGGTTCAGGGCCGCTTTAAGCACAGTCAGAACGCGATTTGCGGACGAACGGCGGCGGCGGATGGATTCCGGGCTATCATCCATCTCCCGGAACTTCTGGGGCTTCCCTGGCCTTGTCCGCAGGCGCGGGGCCGCCGTTGCCAAGCTGGCATGCCATTGCTCAATCCGGCGGCGGGTGAGCTTCATTACCTGCACATCGCCAAGCGAGGGGTTGATAAGGGCGTCTATGGTCCATTGCATGCGGTTTGCGGCCCGTCCGGTGCCCTTGGTGGTGTGCCCCCGCTTGTAGGCCTCCAGGTAGTCCGCAAGCGCATCCTTGACGGTGTAGGGGCCGGATCGGGGCGCGTCATCCTCAAAGCCCCGTGCCGCCAGCTTGAACCACTGGTCCGCCTGCCGTTGGGCCTCGGCATAGGTCAGGCACAATCCGCCCCCGTCGCTGTCCATGGCGTCATCGGCCGCGCCAAGGGACCGGTAATGCTGTTTCCCGGCATCATCCCGATAGCGGGCAATCCATGTTCCACCGTCTGCCCCCTTCCGATATCCCAGGGCGCACCCTTTCGACATCACCACCCAATAGGGTTCGCGGCGCGCATCCAATTTCACGCGGGCAGATCGGCTGTCGAGCTTTGCGTTGCGAACGGTACGGGCCATCGGGGAGCCTCCATTTTTCCGTACGGAAATTGTACGGAAAATATGTTCCCGGACGCAAGGGGATAACGGCGGATGAAAATGCAGGCGTTTTCAACGCCTACTGTGTCCGTACGGAGTCCACCAATGTGCGGAAAAGTGCGGGTTATCCCTCTTTCACGGCGGCGACACGGGTTCGAATCCCGTAGGGGACGCCAGCGATTTCAATGAGTTAGCAGACGAAAACAGCGCCCCGACGGGGCGTGAGTCCAATCCCTGTCCAATATACGCCCCTGAACAGGGGTGAACGGCGTTGGGCGTTCACTCCGGCTCGCGCCGTTCGTATTACGAAACCGAACTTGTTGACCATGCGGTGAAATCGTACTTCGAGTCGGATCTTCATCCGGAATGGGCAGCGAGCCCTTGCTCTCTACCGCTGGACTGGCCGCCGGCTGGTGCGACTGAACGTCGAGAGCTGAGGATTGTAGGCAGGGGCGGGCGCCATCGCCTCGCCCCTGTCCTGGCTCACGTCATGGTGCGGTGTTGATCTGCTGGGAAATCCACTGGCTGAGGCTGATTCCGGCCGCCGCCGCCCGCAACGCGGCCTTGCGGTGAAGCTCCGGTTCGGTGCGCAGCAGGATTTTCCCGTTGAACGGCTTGTCCGGCTCGTCGCCCCGCTCGGCACAATAGGCCAGATAGTCGTCGATGCTGTCGCGGAATGCCCGCTCCAGGTCTTCCGCAGTCGAGCCCTCGAAGTGGATGACGTCCTTCAACCCAGCCACCGTCCCGGAGAAGGTCTTTTCTTCGGGATCGAAATCGATGGGACCAGCGAGGTAGCCCTTGTATTCCATCATGGCCTGATACCTGCATTGCTCAGAAACTGACGCACCGCATCCACTGCGCCCTTCTTGGTGTCGGGCTTGGGATGGGGACGATGGAAGATGGCGCGGACCCCGTTGAGGGTCATCGCCACCCGGCTGCCCTCCCGCTTCCCGTCCACTTCGCCGCCAAGGGCGATCACCAGTGCCTCAATGTCGGCCCACCGGATGCCCGCCTGTGTCGGGCGCGAGAAGATCGCAGCGAGGGTCTTGCGGTGCGCGTTGTTCATGAGGAAAGATAGCGCCTTGCGCTATCACATTCAAGCGGCCAGACGCACGATCACACGCCGAATCGGGCAACCGCGTCGATCATGTCGTCGGCAATTACCCCCGTCTCCACCAGCCCCGCGACGATCATTTCCGCCGATGCCATGCGGACCCAAACCGCCCCATCGGAGCCGGGAAGCCAGGTGGTGCCCTTGCTCTTTCCGGCCATGCCCTTCTCGATCCGCCGGCGGATTTCTCGGGCGATGGGCAGGGCCTTCAGGAATGGCCGGAGTTCGACCCAAAGGTAACCCGTGGCGGAGGCGACTGGAACCGCCGCCCCAAGGAAGGAGCGATCCCCGACCGGGGTGAGGATGGAGGGAGTGCGCTTTCCCATGATCTGAATCCCTTTGTCGCCGTCATCGGGCCACCGGCTGTCGGGACATGGAGTAATCGCCGCGCATCAGCGCCGGCATCTCGCGGTTGCGAAACTCGCCCACCCGCTTGTCCGCCTCGTCCTTGGCGATGATGCGGACGACCGGGCCGAGCTTGGTCATGAACGTTTCGACCTCGATATCGTCGGTGCCCGAGCGACGCTGGTCGTAGACCTCGACGGTCACCTGGACGTTGGCTCCCCCCGCCCCGCCGCCGAAGTTCTGGACACCGAGGTCGCCGTTCGGCCCCCGCACCAGCGGGATGATCCCTTCCGACCGCCCCGCCTCCGCCAATTCCCCGAGCGAGGGCAAGCCGCCGTTGGCGAAGCTGAACATGGTCCGGCCGCCGAAGACCGATCCGTGGGCAAAGGAACTCACGTTGTCGTTGGCGAAGACGCCCCCGTTCCGGAAGGCCATCATGCCCAGGTCCATGAGTTCCCCCGCCCCCTCCATCGGCACGTTGGCGAAGAGATCCACGGCGCCCGACATGTCGGGCGCGGCGCTGAAGAAGTCGAACGGGCTTCCTCCGCTCCACAGGTAATCGGGCGTCGTCAGATAGCTCCACAGGTTGGACATCCCGCCGCCGGCCCCCATCATTCCGGCGGCGCCGGCCGCCAGGCCACCGAACGAGCCGATGTTGAGGCCGCTTCCGCCTCCGCCGCCCATCATCGCCATCGACCCCAGGGAGCCGAGGTTGACGTTGCCCCCGGCACCGCCTCCGGTCCCGAACACCGAGGCCAGGAACTGCGCGAGCGGGGCAAGCAGCAGCGCCTTCGCGGTCATCCGCGTGATGTCTTCGATGATCGAGTCGGCGAGCTTCGAGAAGGACAGCTTCCCCGTCTTCGCGAAATCGACGAACACATCCTCCATACCCCGGAAGGCGTTGGCGGTGAGGCTTTCCACCTGGGAGGCCGCGTCTTCGGCATCGCGAACGTACTTGAGCAGTCCCCGGGTCATGCCGTCGTTGGCATTCTGCGAATCTTCCAGACGGGCGATCTCGGCATCCCGCCACAACCGCCTGTACTGGCCGGCGTCGATGGCTCCTTCCTTGTAGAGGCGGTTGATGGCCTCCTGGTCCTGGATCGCCCGCTCGCGGCGTCCGTGGAGGTCCCCCAGCACGCGAGCCTCCGCCTCGTAGGCCGACGCCATCGCGGAGCGGTCGCTGTATTCCTTGCGAATGGCGTCCTTGGCCTCCGGGTCGGTGACCCCGGAGGACCGAATGTGGCGGTCGGCCTCTTCGATCGCCTGCTGGCGGCGGTAGGCCTCTTCTCCCCCGCGCCGCGCCTTGCCAAGGCGCTCCATGGCGTCGATCTCATCCTTGA
>JACRFY010000033.1 GCA_016212565.1 Magnetospirillum sp.
AGCTTGCCGGTGGAGATGCCGATTTCCGCGCCCATGCCGAACTCGCCGCCATCGGCGAACTGGGTCGAGGCGTTCCACAGCACGATCGCCGAATCGCAGCCGGCGAGGAATTCCTTCGCCGCCGCCGGGTCGGCGGCGATGTTGCTCTCGGGGTGATGCGAGCCGTAGGTGTTGATGTGCGCCACCGCCGCCTCGACGCCGTCGACCACCTTCACCGAGATGATGGCGTCGAGGTACTCGGTGCGCCAGTCGTCCTCGGCGGCGGGCACCACGCGGGGATCGACCGCCTGGGCGGCCGCGTCGCCGCGGACTTCGCAGCCGGCATCGAGCAGGGCGACGACCAGCGGTCCGAGATGGGGACAGTTGCGGTCGACCAGCAGGGTCTCGGTGGCGCCGCACACCCCGGTGCGGCGCAGCTTGGCATTGAGCACCACCGTGCGCGCCATCTCCAACGCGGCCGAGGCGTGGACGTAGGTGTGGCAGATGCCTTCGAGGTGCTGGAACAGCGGGATGCGGCTTTCCTCGACCACCCGGGCGACCAGCGACTTGCCGCCGCGCGGGACGATGACGTCGATGAACTCGCTCATCTTCAGCATCTCGCCCACCGCCGCGCGGTCGGTGGTGGGGACCATCTGGATGCCATCGGCGGGCAGGCCGGCGGCGGCGATGCCGGTGCCCAGCGCCGCCATGATCGCCCGCGACGAGGCGAAGCTCTCCGAGCCGCCGCGCAGGATGGCGGCGTTGCCCGACTTCAGGCACAGCCCGGCGGCATCGGCGGTGACGTTGGGCCGGCTCTCGTAGATGATCCCGACCACCCCCAGCGGCACGGCGACGCGGGCGATGGTCAGGCCGTTGGGTCGCTGCCACGCGGCCAGGGTGCGGCCGACCGGATCGGGAAGGGCGGCGATGTCCTCCAGCCCCCTGGCCATCGCCTCGATGCGCGTATCGTCGAGGAACAGGCGGTCGAGCATCGCCTTGGTCAGGCCCTTGGCCGCTCCGGCGGCCATGTCCGCGGCGTTGGCGGCCTTGATGGCCGGCGCAGCGGCCCGCAGCGCGGCGGCGGCGCGGCGAAGCGCGTCGTCCTTGGCCGCACCGTCGGCGCGCGCCAGCAACCGCCCGGCGGCGCGGGCGCGGGCACCAAGGTCGTGCATCAGGGCGGAGAGGTCGGCGGTCATGGTTGGGGTCCGGTCATTGGGTGGTCAGCGCCGAGTCGACAGGGACTGATGGCCGATATTCATGCAGCGCTGCGGCAAACGGCGCAAGAAGGATTGGGGGGCAGAGGCAATCGGGGTGAAGGGATGCGGTCCCCAAACATGGTCGTCATCCCCGCGAAGGCGGGGATCCATGCGTCCGCAGGCGTGATCTTCGGCCTTCCGTATCATCCGTCCCGACCATGGATCCCCGCCTTCGCAAGGAATTGCCGTCATGGCCGGGCTTGACCCGGCCATCCACGTGGTGCCGCTTTCGACAAGGATCGTCATGCGGAAAGACGTGGATGCCCGGATCAAGTCCGGGCATGACGATTATTTTGGGGGCGCGGCAAAACCAAATAGAGATGTGTGAATGCCGTCACGCCGGATGGCAGGGCATTCGCGTTCCTCTCCCTACCCCAGATCCACCCTCTCGACCATGTCGGCCGTCATTTCCCACGGGACGAAGGCCCGCGCCACCCGGGCGAAGCGCTCGGGGTCGTCGGTGGCCAGGGTGCGCAGCGTGCCCGCATGTCCCGCGGGGGCGGCGAGGCGGCGGTTCTCCAGCAGGTCCTCGACCGCGTGGGCGGTGGTGGTGGCCGAATCGACGATCGCCACCTCGGGGCCGAGCAGGCGGGCGAACAGCGGCGCCAGCAGCGGGAAATGGGTGCAGCCCAGCAGCAGGCAGTCGCCGTGGCGCTCGGCGGGGCCGGAAAACAGCGGGTCGAGATAGTGGCGGGCGATCATCTCGGCCAGCGTTCCCTCGACCAGACCTTCCTCGGCCAGGGCGACGAACAGCGGGCAGGCCTTGGACACCACCGTTGCTCCCGGCCGCAGGTGGAGGATGGTGCGGGGATAGGTGCCGGCCTGGACCGTGCTTTCGGTGGCGATGACGACGATGCGGCCGCGGGCGCTGGCGTGGCTGGCGGCGGCGCAGCCGGGCTCGACCACGCCGATCACCGGCAGTCCGGGGAAGGTGGCGCGCAGATGGTCGATGGCGTGCGCCGACGAGGTGTTGTCGGCCACCACCAGCGCCTTGATGCCCTGGCGGACCAGGGCTCCGGCGGCTTCTGCGGCATAGGCGCTGACGGTGGCGGCGCTCTTGGTGCCATAGGGCAGGCGGGCGGTGTCGCCGAGATAGAGCAGCGACTCGGCCGGCAGCCGCTCGCGCAGGGCCTTCACCACCGTCAGGCCGCCGACGCCGGAATCGAACACGCCGATGGGACGTTCGTTGGGGCTGATCATCGCCGCATCTTCTCCGTCGCACGGTGAATTGCAAGAGGGAAGGGGAACCTTCCCGCGCCGCGCCTGTTGGCCGGAGCGCAACCACCCGAGGAGGAGGCGATGCCCGTGCCCTCTGCGCCCTCTGCCGCTGCCGCCGTGGCCCTGCTGGCGTTGATGTCCGCGGCGGCGTCGGCCCAGCCGCCGGCGGGCGATCCGGTCGCCGGCGAGAAGATCTTCATGCAGTGCAAGGCCTGCCACTCCCTGGAACCGGGCAAGAAGCTGATCGGGCCCAGCCTGGCCGGCGTGATCGGGCGCAAGGCGGGAACGGTCGAAGGGTTCTCCTATTCCCCGGCGATGAAGAACGCCGACGTGACGTGGACGCCGGAAAACATCGACAAATACCTGGCCGATCCCAAAGGGTTTATCCCCGGCAACAAGATGGCCTTCAACGGCCTGAAAAAGCCCGAGGACCGGCAGAACGTCATCGCCTATATCGCCGGCAAGGGGGGAACCCGTCCGTAGCAGACGGGTTCCCCCAACGGCGATCCGATTTTGGTTTTGGGCGCAAGCGGGGAAGGGCCGCTGCGGAGGGAGAGGGAGTCGTTGCCGGCCCGCTGTTCCGGCGCCACCTCTCGACCGTCCGTAAGGTCGATCGCTTCCCAAGCAGGCCGCAACGGAGCGGAGGAACGCCAATGAGGACGCGGTATTACGCCCTGGTGATGGGCATCTTCCTGATTGCCTTCGGTATCCTCGGCTTCGTGCCGGGCTTGATGGCTCCGCCCATCGCCGACGCCCCCCTGCGGGTTGGCGCCGGTTATGGGCTGCTGTACGCCCTGTTCCCCGTCAACGTGCTGCTCAACCTCGTCCACCTGGCGTTCGGCGTCTGGGGGGTGGTGGTATGGCGCAGCTTCGGCGCCTCGCGGGTGTTCGCCCGCACGACTGCCGTCGTCTTCGCCGTGCTGGCGGTGATGGGCCTGCTCCCGGTGTTGAGAACGACCTTCGGCCTGATGCCGCTCTATGGGCACGACATCTGGCTGCACGCGCTGATCGCCATCGTCTCCGCCTATTTCGGCTATGCGCCGATTGCCGCGGTGGAGACGGGAACGACGGCACGCCGGCCTTGATCGCCGCCAACAGGAGAAGACGACATGGCAGAACGTAGTACGCGAACGGGTGCCGGCCAGGTCGTGGCCGGGGAGGCGCCGGGGACCGTCGCCACCGCCCAAACCTCGGCGGCGGGAGAGACCCGCTCGGTGACCGAGATGTTTCGTGCCGGCCGCGACCAGGCCATCGACGAGGCGCGGGTGATGGTGCGCGACCTCGCCGACACCCAACGCCGCAAGGCCGCCGAAGGCATGCTGGGCATCGCCCAGGCCCTTCGCCGCACCGCCACCAACCTGCAGCCGGAGAATGTGACCATGGCCCGCTACACCGACATGGCCGCCAAGCGCCTCGACGAGGCCGCCCAGTACCTGCGCCAGACCAACTGGAACGACATCGTCACCGGGGCCGAGAAGATGGCGCGGCGTCAGCCGGCGTGGTTCATCGGCGGCGCCGCGGTGGCCGGCTTCATGATCGCCCGCGCCCTCAAGGCCACCACCGCCGCTCCCGAAGCCAAGGCGGCGGGGGCGGGGGTGATGCCGACGGTGGCACCGGCCGGCTTCGCCAGCAATCCGGCGCGCGCGGGCCTCGCGGCAACGGGGGAGAGGCCATGACGGAAATCACCCCCGACCGGACCCTGGCCGGCCTGTTCACCGAGCTCACCCGCGAGACCGCGACCCTGTTCCGCCAGGAAATCTCCCTGGCCAAGGCCGAGGTGGCGGAGAAGATCCGTCAGGCCGGATCCGGCCTGATCATGCTCACCATCGGCGGGCTGTTGCTGTTCGTGGCGCTGCAGGCGCTGCTGGCGGCGGCGGTGCTGGGACTGGCCCTCCGCATCCCGCCGTGGCTGGCGGCGCTGGCGGTGGCCGTCGCGGTGGCCGTGGTGGGGGCGGGGGTGCTGGCACGGGGGTTGGCGAATCTGCGGCGCGAGACACTGGCGCCGCAGCGGACCATCGACACGCTCAGGGCCAATACCCGCTGGGCGAGGGAGCAGATGAGATGACGACCGAAGACATCCAGGAACAGATCGAACGGACCCGAGGGGAGATGGCGAGCACCCTGAGCGCCATCGAACGCAAACTCTCTCCCAGGCAACTCATGGATCAGGCGGTGGACACCATGCGTGAACTAGCAAGCGATCAGTCTCGCGTCAGCCAGATGGTGCGCGAGAACCCCATTCCCCTGGCTCTCATCGGCCTTGGCATCGGCTGGCTGGCCGTCGCGGGCAGCGTCGGCCGCCGCGAGAACGTGTTTGCCGAGCCCTGGTAGGGCGAATCCGGCTTCGGCTATGCCGCCGGCATGGGCGCGGCCGGCGCGGTCGAAAGTCCCGTCGTCGGCGACGGCGGCGGGGCGTTGCGCGACAAGGCCAGCCAGCTGGCCGCGCAGGCCCGCGAACGTCTCAGCCAGGCCGGCGACATCACCCGTGAGCGGGTCGGCGAATGGAGCCGCGAGGCCCGCCGCCAGGCCGGCCAGGCGGCCGACCGCAGTCGGGAACTCTACGAAGACCACCCGCTGACCATGGGCGCGGTGGCGGTGGCGGTGGGGGCGGCGATCGGGGCGCTGCTGCCGCGCACCCGCATCGAATCCGAGATGATGTCGGGCGAGACCATGGAGCAGATGATGTCCCGCGCCCGCTCGACCGGCGGCGAGTTGATGGAACGGGCCAAGCGCGTCGCCGGCCGGGCGGTGACCGCGGCCAAGGAAGAGGGCGGCGAGGCGGTGCGCAAGGTCAAGGAAACCGCCAAGGGCGAAGCGGGCCTGATGCACTGAGACCGGCGAACGCTCGAACTGACCCGTTCGCCGGTATTTGCCGCCATTGAGGCGGCGGCCAAGCGAGCGGACGCGAGCGCCCGGCGAGGGGCAATCCGCCGAGTCACGTCAGTAGCTCGGCGGTATGAGACCGGCGTTTCCGGCCCCCTTTCCATGCGGGAGGGGGGCCGTTTTCGTCACCGCCGCAGCCACCGTTTGATCTTTTGGCGGACCTCGCGGCCATTGGGGAACAGCGGCAGGCGGGGGGTGTCGATGCGGGTCGGCTCGGCGGCGAGGCCGATTTCGGCGATGGTGTCCTCGGGGGTCAGGGCGCGGACGATCAGTTCCACCTCGCCGATGCCGATGCGGTCGCCGATCCCCGGCGGTGCGCCGAGCATCCATTCCAGGTATTGGGCGACGGTGACGTCGGCGGCTTCGTCGGGCACCGGCAGGCCGTACATCAGCGTCAGTTCGCCCATCCGCGCCATCGGGTCGATGGGGAAGTCGCCGAAGAAGCGGTGATCGCCCTCGGCGGCGGGGGCGGAGCTGGCGAACAGACGGTCGAGATGCGGCACCCGCTCGGGCTTGGCGAACAGGTAGACGGTATCGCCCGGCCGCAATACCCCGGCGGCATGGGCGAGCAGCGAGCGGCCGTCGCGCACCACCAGCGACGGCTCGGCCCAGCGCGGCATGCGGTGGCCGCGCGCCACCAGGGCGTCGGCGACGATGCGGTAGGAGACCAGTTCGTGGCGGGCGCCGGGGACCTCCAGCTCCATCCGCTGCACCGGCCCCAGGCGACGCGGCACGATCTGGCCCAGCCAGCGGGCCACCGGGCGGATGGTCCAGCCCTGCACGGCCAGCGACACCATCACCACCAGGAAGGTGATGTTGAACAGCAGCCGCCCCTGTTCGAGCCCGGACATGATCGGCAGCAGCGCCAGCAGGATCGATACCGCGCCGCGCAGCCCGACCCAGGAGATGAAGGCGGTCTCGTTGCTCTTCATCCGGAACGGCAGCAGTGCCACCCACGCCGCCAGCGGCCGCGCCACCAGGATCAGCACCGCGGCTATGGCCAGGGCCGAGAGGATCAGCGGCGGAAACTCGGATGGCGTCGCCAGCAGGCCGAGGGTGAGGAACATGGCGATCTGCGCCAGCCACAGGGCGCCGTCCTGGAAGCGGCGCAGGGTGTCGGGCGCCACCAGACGGGAGTTTCCGGCCACCAGTCCGGCGATGTAGACGGCGAGGAAGCCCGAGCCGCCGACCAGGGTGGTGGCGGCGTAGACCATCAGCGCCAGCGACAGGGCGGCGATGGGCAGCAGCGAGCGCTCGATGCCCAGGCGGTTGACCGCCTGGACGATCAGCGCCCCGCCGGCCGCCCCGCCCAGCAGGCCGAGGCCGAACTCGCGGGCCAGCTCCAGGATCACGAACAGGCCGAAGCCGGTGTGAATCGAGCGGTCGGCGAGGAAATGGACCAGGACCACGGTGAGGAAGATGGCCATCGGGTCGTTGGACCCCGACTCGATCTCCAGGACCGAGCGCACCCGGTCGCGAACGGTAATGCCGCCGACGCGCAACAGGAAGAACACCGCCGCCGCGTCGGTCGAGGCGACGATGGCGCCGAGCAGCAGGCCCTCGGTCCACGACAGCGACAGAAGGTAGTGGGCCGGCACCGCCACCACCGCGGCGGTCACCACCACGCCCAGCGTCGCCATGCTCAACGCCGGCAGGGCGGCGAGGCGGACGCTTTTGATGCTGGTGTGGAATCCGGAATCGAACAGCACCACCGCCAGGGCGGTGCTGGCGACCAGATAGGCGGTGCCGGCGTCGTTGAAGGTGATGCCGCCCAACCCGTCCTCGCCGGCCAGCAGCCCGACGCCCAGGAACACCAGCAGCAGCGGCGCGCCGATGCGGAACGACAGCAGGCTGGAAAAGATGCTGGCGGCCACCAGGCCGGACAGCACCAGGACAGCCAGGCTCATGTTCTCGATCACGGCGTCGGTCCGCCTCGGCGAAGGGTCTCCCCCCGGTTTAAGGGCGGCGGCGGCGCTTGTCCAGCCTCACGCCGCGCCGGTCTGTACCGTCGCTCGTTCGGCCATGATGATTTTCCGGAAGGCCGGGCTGGTGGTGGCCCAGTCGACCACATCCACCTTGAACGGCAGATCCGATTCGGAAAAATCGTCGGCAAGCGCCGCCGCGACGGTCAAGCCGAGCGGCGATTCGCCGATCACGGCCAGATCGAGGTCGGAATATGTCCTGGCGCGTCCCGTCACCCGCGACCCGAAGGCCCACACCTCACGGTCCGGCACATGCCGGCGCAGGATCGCGCGGACGATGTCGAGCTCGGCAGGACTGACGTCGAGTCCGCCGGTGCTCATACCGAGCGTTCCTGCAGCCGGGCCAGCAGGAACTCCGCCTCGTCGAGAAAGGCGTCGATGCCGCCGACCACTTCGCGGGCCACGGTCTCGTCGTAGGTGTGGCTGGTCTTGGCCCACATGTCGCGATAGGTCTTCCACGCCGGCCAGTTGCCGCGCAACAGGCCCCGCTCGTTGCCGCTGCGGATCAGATCGGCGAAGTTCATGTCGTCGAATTCGGTCGGGCTCGGTGCGGTGGCGACCAGGAAGCGCTTGAGCATCCTGTGGGACAGCTCGTAGGTGAATTCGAACCGCTGGATCAGGCCGTCGCGAATCTGGGCGTCGGCGACGTCGCGACGGTAGCGCTCCAAGCCTTCCCGCAGGCGCGCGACGGCGTTGCGCAAGGGGGTGACATCCAGGGTCATCTGCAATCGTCCAACCAGCCCGGCATGGCGGCATTATGCCAGGAAGAGGACCGGCCACACGGAAAAAGGGCTTGGGATTTCTCCCAAGCCCCGGTTCCAACCGACCGTGGTCCGTCTGCGCCTAGCGCTTCGAGAACTGGGTCGAACGACGCGCCTTGTGCTTGCCGTACTTCTTGCGCTCGACCACGCGGGGATCGCGGGTGAGGAAGCCGCCGGCCTTCAGCGCCGAGCGCAGGCTGGGGTCGAAGTAGGTCAGGGCGCGGCTGATGCCGTGGCGCAGGGCGCCGGCCTGACCGGACAGACCGCCGCCGGTGACGGTGCAGGTGACGTCCCAGCTGTTCTCGCAGCGAACGCACTGGATGGGCTGGTTGATCAGCATGCGCAGCACCGGGCGGGCGAAGTAGACTTCGATCACCCGGCCGTTGACGGTGACCTTGCCGCTGCCGGGCTTGACCCACACGCGGGCAATGGCGTTCTTGCGGCGGCCGGTGGCGTAGGCGCGGCCCTGCGCATCGACTTTCTTCTCGTACGCGGGCTGCCCCTGCGCCGGAGCGGCGGCCTTGAGGCCGGCCAAACTGGTGAGATCGGCCATGGATTACCTCTTGTTCTTCGGATTCATCGACGCGACGTCCAGCACCTGCGGCTGCTGGGCGTCGTGCGGGTGGCTGGGGCCGGCATAGACGCGCAGATTCTTCATCTGCTGGCGTCCCAGCGGACCGCGCGTGATCATGCGCTCGACCGCCTTGACGATCACCCGCTCGGGGTAGCGGCCCGACAGCAGCTGACCCATCGAGCGGTCCTTGATGCCGCCCGGATGGCCGGTGTGCCAGAAGAAGCGCTTGTCGGCGAGCTTGTTGCCGGTCAGCTTGACCTTCTCGGCGTTGACGATGATGATGTTGTCGCCCATGTCGATATGCGGCGTGAAGGTGGCCAGGTGCTTGCCCCGCAGTCGCATGGCGACAATGGAGGCCAGCCGGCCGAGAACGAGGCCATCGGCGTCGATCACGAACCACTTCTTCTCGACTTCGGACGGTTTGGCGGAATAGGTCTTCATGGCACCCACGGCAAAACCAGTTGAACGCGCCCGGGCATGACTCGCTCGGGCGTTCGGAAGCCGCGGAGTATGCCACGCAACGCCCCGAAGTCAACCGCGAAAAAATCACGGAAAAACAGCGCGCTAGAATAGCGGTATTCCTGTACCGCCCAGGTGGGGCTACGGGTCGGCGTGTCCCAGATCCGCCAGTTCGGCCTTGGCATTGGCCAGTTCGTCGCCCATCGCCCGCATGCTGGCGATCAGCGAAGCGATCAGGTGGGTCAGGCCCTCGGGGGCCTGGTCGAGCATCGAGCGGATGCTGGCCTTGGACAGCGACACGCACACGGTGTCCTCTTCGGCCATCGCCGAGGCCATGCGCAGGCCGTCGTCCATCATCGCCAGTTCGCCGATCACCTGGAAGGGGCGGGCCACCGCCAGGGTGACGCGGCGGCCGGAGACCGACTTGAAGATGCGCACCGCGCCCTTCTGGATCAGGTAGGCCTCGTGGCCGGTGTCGCCTTCGCGGAAAATGACCGCTCCCTTGGCGAACACGCGCCGTTCGGGATTGCCGCCAGCCATGCGCTCCTCCCCTGGACCTCTCTATCCCATCCAGCATACCCGCCCGCAGACGGATGTCCATTGCCTGGGTTGTGGGTGCAGCGCGTCATCCGCTAGGCTCTGGAAAAACGCATCGCACCGCCGGGGAGACAACCATGGGACGTCGCAAACGGATTGCCTTGGCGCTGCAAGGGGGGGGGACGCACGGGGCCTTTGCCTGGGGGGTGCTCGACGCCCTGCTCGAGGAAGTGGGCAAGGGAACCATCGAGCTGGTGGCGGTCGGCGGCGCCTCGACCGGGGCCTTCAACGCCACCGCCCTGGCCTATGGCCTGCACGAGGGGGCGGCGCGGCCCGGCCCGGCCACCGCCGCCGGCCGGCGCATGGCCGACGGGGCGCGGGCCAAGCTGGGCGAGCTGTGGGAGGCGGTGGCCCGCACCGCCTTTTGGGGGGCCAATCCGCTGGTGGCGGCCATCGGCCTGATTCCCGGCTGGAACATCGACGACACCCCGGCCGCCCGCTGGGCCGACGTCGCCGCCGGGACGTCGACGCCGCAGGATTCGGGCATCTCCAACCACCTCTCCGCCGTGGTCCGCGAGGTCCTGCCGGAAATCCCCGCCATCCTCGCCCTGCCCGGGCCGGGCCTGCCGCGGCTGGTGGTGGCGGCCACCGATGTCGGCGAATGCCGCCGGCAATTGTTCATCGACGGGGCGGTGAGCCCGGACGCGCTGCGCGCCTCGGCGGTGGTGCCGGCCAGCCTGCGGCCGGTGGAGATCGGCGGCCGCCACTACTGGGACGGCGGCTTCATGGGCAACCCGCCGCTGACCCCGCTGGTCGAGTGCCTGCGCGAGGCCGATGCCGAGGATCTGGTGGTGGTGACCTCCAGCCCGCTGCACCGCGACGGCGTGCCGCGCACCCCGCATCAGGTGATGGACCGCCTCACCGAGCTGACCTTCAACGCCGGCCTGATCCACGAGGTCAACGCCATCGAGACCATCAACCGCATGATCGACGCCGGGATGATCAAGGACCCGCCCCCCGGCCAGCACCCGTTCCGCCGCGTCAACCTGCACCGCATCCACGACGATGCGGCGATGGCCGAGCTGGGCATCTATTCCAAGGAGGCCCCGGCCTGGGACTTCCTTGCCCATCTGCGCGACCTCGGCCGCGCCGCCTTCCAGCGCTCGTGGCCGGGGATCGAGGGGGCGTTGGGGCGGGAATCGTCGTGGGACACCAAGGCCCTGTGCGATCAGGTGCTGTCCCGCGCCGCCATCGCCCGCGGCACGGCGGTGGCGTAGGGAGAGCGAAAACCCTCGCCCGCCTGCGGGAGAGAGTGGCGCGCAGCGCCGGGTGAGGGCGTTGCGGACTCCGTGTCCGCGGCTCCCTCACCCTCCCATTGCTGCGCAATGGGCCCCTCCCTCTCCCGCAAGCGGGGTACGGCGTTCACACATCTCAATTTGGTTTTGCCGCGATCCCAAAATAATCGTCATGCCCGGACTTGATCCGGGCATCCACGTCTTTCCGCAAGACTATCGTTGTCGAAAGCGGCGCCACGTGGATGGCCGGGTCAAGCCCGGCCATGACGGCAATTCCTTGATTTAAATGGACAAAATGTGTGAATGCCATAGCGCAAGCGGGCGTGGGGGTTATCCGAGCGCCTTGGCCAGCTCCGCCACCGCGCCGTCGCGGCGGTGGTAGCCGCACGCCTCGACCAGCGCACGGCCGGTGGCGAGTTCCGTCCGCGCCGCCGCGCTCTGCCCCTGGGCGAGGTGCAGCCGCGCCCGCTCCAGGGCGATGTCGGCGAGGAACAGTTTCATGCTGCCGCGCCCGGCGATGGTGGCCGCCTCGGCGAGATCGCGCTCGGCGTTATCGAACGTGCCGCGAAGGCGGAAGAATTCGGCGCGGGCGAGCAGGCCGCGGGGGAGATGATCTTGCCGGCCGGCCGCGCGGAGGGCGGCGACGGCGGCGTCCAATTGGCGACGGGCGTCGTCCCAGTTCCCGGCCCCGGCCTGGGCCGCCTGGACGGCGGCACGGGCCAGGGACAGGGTGTCGAGGGCGCCAGTGAGGAGGGTGGCCATCGCGCCGAAGATTTCCTGCGAATGTTCGGCCCGTTCGCGCACCTCGGTCCAGCGGCCTTGGTCGAGGAGGACGCCGCAGTAGTGGAAGCCGGCGTAGGACACCAGGAAGCGGGCCCGCGGGGCGTCCTCGATCTGGCGCCGTTCCGCCTCGGCAAACAGCTCCGTCGCTTCGGCATCTTTCCCCGCCTGGACCAGGGCCGCGGCGAGGGTGGCGTGCGCCCTTATCCGCTCGAAGGCCGACGCGCCGCGGTCGCCGGTGGCGATCGCCCGCCGCGCCGCGGCGATCGCCGCCGGCAGCGCCCCCCGCGTCGCCTCGGTCTCGCTGAGATTTTCCGCCGTCGCTCGGGCATTGCCCCACTCTTCCAGCTGCTCAATTCGTTCCAGCGCCGCCGCCATCGCCTGCCGCGCCTCGTCGAGACGGCCGAGGGCGTGCAGGCTGGAGCCGGCCTCGGCCAGGACCCAGGCCTGGCCCTGCGGGGCCAGGGTTGCGGCGGGTCGCTGCCACGGTTCGGCGAACAGGCCGGCCAGGGCGAGCAGATCGTCGCCAAGGGCGCCCAGAATGTTGACGCTGAAATGCTCGCCACCCCGCCGGATGCGCGGATAGACCACCTTCACCAACGCCTCCTGGTGCCGCCCCGCCGCACAGCCGTGGCCGACCGCCTGGAACAGCGGCGTCATCGCCGCCCTGGTCTCCGGCCGGTCGTCGGCGCTGTCGCGCAGGTGCTCGTAGAGGCAGGAATGCGCCTGCCGCCACGCCGCCGGATCTTCCCGCTTCAGGCGGTCGGCGAAGAAAGCGCGCACCAGGGGGTGGGCGTCGAGGGTGTCGGGGTCGCCGGCTGCCGCCGCCTCCAGCAGATGGGCGCGGCGCAGGGTGGTCAGGGTTAACCGCCACTGCGTCTCCGGCAAATCGGCCAGGGGAGCGGTGAGGCCGGGGATCGCCGCCTGCCGCAGCATCCGCACCAACTCGCCGTCGGCGGGGCGGTCGAACAGGCCGGTCAGGGCCAGCACCGCGCCTTCGGGGCGGTCGCCGAACCAGCGGATGTAGCGCTCCAGCATGGCGCGGGCGCGGCCGCCTTGAGCGGCATCGGCGTCGACGAGATTGATCTCGGCCGCCCGGCGCAGGTCGCCGCCGCAGGCGTCGCGGAGATAGGTGCCGAGCAGGGTCAGGGTATAGGCGTGGCCGTGGCAGCGTCCGGCCGCCGCCCGGCGCTCGCCGTCGCTGCCGTCGACCGCCAGCCGCCGCAGCAGATCGGCGCCTTCGGCAGCGGAGAGCGGGCCGAGGTCGCGGCTTTGCGCCGCCGGCAGGCCGGCGAGGTCGGCGACCGCCGCCCGGGTGGTCACCACCACCAGCCCGGGATGGCCGCCATGGGCCAGCTCCGCCAGCAGGGCCTGGACGATGGGTTCCTTGATCGCCCCCGGTTGCACCGCCCCGGGCGGGTACTGGAGCGGCTCCAGCCCGTCGAGCACCAGCAGGGTCCGCTTCCGGCGCAAACAGGCGGCGAGGCGCTCGCCCAGCGCCCACGGGTTCTGCGTCGGCGTGGTGTCGCCGCCGAGGAACGCCAGCACCTCGTCGGCGAACGGGCCGGCCGAGCCCTGGCGCTCCGACGAGCCCTGGCTGAAGAACGAGAACCCGGTCACCGCCGCGGCGCCGTCCCAGCCGCGCCGGCGCAGGGTGTCGAGCCAGCGCACCACCAGCGCCGACTTGCCCGCCCCGCCCTCGCCGACCACCACCGCCACCGCGGTGTCGTCGTGCCAGCAGGCCTCCAGCCAGGCGAACTCCGCCGCGCGACCGACGAATTCCGCCCCGGGGGCGGGGAGGCGGTTGAGGCGCACGGCGGGGCCGGCGGGGTTCGGGTGCGGGGCGGGCGGTGGCGCAGGCGCGGGCAGGGGAGCAGGGGGTGGAGGAGGGTGATTGTTGACGATTACCGTCGGCGGGGTCGGGTCCAGTATCTTGCGATAGGCGATGATGCCGACGACACCGATGGCGGCAAACGCCAACAGCATCCACGGATGGGCGAGGACGACCCCCAGGATCAGGTCGTAGGCGTCGGTCAGATTGGGATGTTCCTCGGCCATGGCGCCCCCCGTCCTGGCCGATGCTAGGGGGAAATACGACCTTAGGCAACCGGGGCCCGACGGCTCGCCGAAGTCTTCGCCACAGATGAACACAGATCAACACAGAGGGCCCGTCGCGGTAACGGTGCGTTAAACCGAGTTCGTTGCCCTGTCCTGGCTGGGAAAGCGGTTGACCGCGCGGCGCCGTTGGCTATGATCGCGGCTCCATTCTCGCGGTGCCCCAGTGGCGGAATGGTAGACGCGGCAGACTCAAAATCTGTTGCCCGCAAGGGCGTGCTGGTTCGAGTCCGGCCTGGGGCACCAAATTTTTCAAGGGGTTAGCGCCTGATAGGCGTGCCTTTGATAGCCGGGGCAATCCCGCCAAGATACCACCACGATACCAGTGGATTTGCACGTTACGGCCATTCGTGGTGCGGCACGAGGGCATGGATTCTTTCGCAATCGCGCCGGAGGCGCCCGCCCCTCGATGTATTCCTCAAGGAGGGCAGGCCCAGTGTTCGTCCCGTCAGTCGAGGGAGAAGAAGCCTGCGCCCAGGCCGGCCATGGTCTCTACGAGCAGGCTTCGGTCGAGGAATAGGTTGCGGTTCTCACAGCTGGTTTCGGCGATCAGCAGGCAGCCGTGGCAAGCGGCGCCGTGGAGGGCGCGGTCGTCGGCACTGGAGGCCGGTTCGTGGTCGGCGCAGATGGGATCGTTCGAGCACACCTCGAGCCGGTCAAGCGCCGAAGTCAGGATGGTGGCAAATCGCGCCGATGTGGCGACAAGGCCGCCAAGCGTGCCCTGATTGCCCGAGGTGGCGGTGTAGACGAGAATGCCGCAGCTATCGATATGATTTCTCCGCAGCGGATTGGCGAGGGCGTAGATGCGCTCCTTCAGTGCGCTCGCCGGGTACCCGCATTCCAAGGCTATTTCCGCCATCAGGACATGAGAGAGGCTGTGGAGCATGGTGTAGACGAGGCCGGGGTTGGGAGCGCGTCGATCACCACGCAGTTCCGCCCAGCGTTCGTAGCCGCCGAGGAGCTGGCGGGCACGGGGGCCGACTGCCTCCCGTCCAAGCCACTCCGTGATTGCGGCCTCGTCGAAGTGGATGAACAGGCCCTCGCCGAACTGCTCCACCGCTGGTAGCCAGTCTGCCCCCAAGCTCAGGGGCGCTCCGTCAACGGCCAGCTGCACGTCCTCCAACTCCCCGTCGGTAGAGGTTGGGGCGGCTTCGAAGCGAGTGAAACCGTAAAGACAGGAGACTTCCCGGAGACGGTGAACGGCGACCAGGCTTCTGATGCCCCGGCAGACGGGCGCATGGTTTGCGTCCCAAGCCTCGCGCGGCAAAGTCTCGGCGAACAGTTTCGACTCCGGCAGGTTCTCGCCGATCACCGGATGCCCGCTGGCGAACACCGCAAACTCGGCTAGCCGAGGCGGCGCCGATGCATCTTGCTGCACCTGGGCATTGAAGAGCTGCAGGCGCGCGAAAACATCGGTATCCGCGTAGCCCTCAAAGGAAGCCGCCAGTACCCGGTTGAAGCGACGAGCCAGACCGATATCCTCGGCGCTTCGGGCGGCGGCCAAATCGTCGAAATGGGTCTGCACCAAGCGCGACAGTGCATCCTCGCCGCTCGGCAGGGAGATGACGGTGGCGATCTGGGGAAAATATGTGTTGGTCGCGGTTCGGGTGAGGAAGCGGAGAGGGTTGGTGCAGCCTGCAGGATCACGGTCGCCGAGCCAGGGACGATCCCCCCGACAGGTTCCCAGACGATGGGGAGCGAAAGCCTGTTCCAGGGAAAGCGACTTGCCGCAGTCGCATTCCACCAGGGTGTCGCGCGGGTCGGCACTGGTGCCGCGCTCGACCAGCCACATCGCTTCCCGGCATTCAGTCGGCCCATGGACCACTCGCCGCCAATCGATGTCCTGAAGATGGCCCTTCTCGCAGCCGGCAACGAAGCGGATGGGTGTGACATCGACCTTCTTGCCGCTTTCCAGCTCGAACTGGCGGCGTCCATTGGCCGGGTTCAGTTCCTGCCAGCGGACCAATCGACGGCGGCGGGTGTCGATGCCACCTCCCTCTGTGGTCTGCGCCTCGGCTTCGCAAACGAACCAGGTCGGAAACACCGTGACCGCCACGCCGGGCGGCTCCCTGCCGGCGATGTCGACTGCCAGCGGTGGTGTGCGCAGCGAGAGCGTGCGCGTCTCTTCGAGCCGTCCCGTCTTTTTCAGGTTGCGCTCGATCATCTCGGCCAAACGCCGCTCATCAATGGCGGTGAAGGCGCGTTCCCGCATGTCCCAGCGCTCAAGGCCGCCGATCAGCACCGAGCGGGTGGGCAGGTCGAGCATGGCGCCCGGCCCGAAGGTCGTGATCAACTGGCTGAGGCGCTGAAGGTTGCGGGCCATGGTTGCTCCTCAGACGGCGTCGTCGGCATTGGCGATCGGGTTGCCCCAGGGATCGCGGAGCTTCAAGTGAACGTTCGCTTCCACGTCACGCATGGAGCGGCCGGCAACGAAGCGCTGGTGAGCCTGTGACAGGTTGGGCAAGGCCGGATCAAGCGGCGCATGCAGCAGCGTCTGACGCGCGCCTTGCCGCGTATAGGCGAAGGCCAGCCCATTCGCCGTCTGCTCGTCGGCGACGGCGACCCAGTCGGCAAGGAGGTCATCGATCAGGCGGGCCAGGTCGGCCGTGCCGCCGGCCACCGCACCCTCGGGGGCGCGGTCAATAATGGCGTCACGCACCCGGCCCGCAATGTCAGGCTGGTCCCTGAGCGCGCGCACCGCCAGCTCTGGGGTCAGTGCCGGATCGATATGACGGGCGATCGCCACCACCACGGCCGCCAATGCCCGGTCGAGGGCACGTGCCGCCCACGGTGTCACGCTGGTCGCCTCGACCACGCGATAGAAGGTGCGATGAAACTGGCCGAACTGCTCATAATGCATGCGGTCGCGGGGCTTGTGGACGTTGAGTACGGTCACCACCAATCCCGGCTTTGTCGGTGCGCGGCCGACGCGGCTGGTCGCCTGAATATACTCGGCCGCCGTCTTCGGCTGGCCCTGGACCAGCATCAGGCCAAGCCGGGTGATGTCGAGACCGACCGAGATCATATTGGTCGCCAGTGCCACATCGACGGTGTCGGCGGCGACCCCAAATTCCGTCTCCAGCCGCCGTTTCGCTTCGGCCACCTGATCGGTGGACACGCGCGAGGTCAGCTCGAGGGGCTCGCCCAAGCGCCGGTTGGCAAAGGGCGTGTCAGCCGGCAAGATTCGTCGCCGTTCGCGGCCGTAGCGACGAGCGCGGTCCCGCACCTCGTCCTCGACGATGCGCCGCGCGCCGCCGAGTTCGCGCAATGCGTTGAAATAGCAGAGCGCCGTCAGGTAGGGATCGGCCGGGTTTTCCGCGCCGCCGCCAGCAGCATCATAGGCGGCCTGGGACGCGGCCACCAAGGTGGTCAGCGCGCGCAAGAACACCAACTTCGGTCCCCGCCCCTGGGCGGCGAGGCCGAGATACCAACGCGGCGGGTTGTTCTCGTCCCGCACCGTTCGGGCGAAAAAGCTGTCGGTGCGCTCGATGCCGGGCGGTGGGAAAACCTCCGTGCGCTCGCGGTCGAACAGGGCTCGAATTTGCCCGGCGGCGCGGCGGACCGTGGCGGTTGACGCCACGATCTTGGGCCGGATGCGGTGCCCTCCCCGCATGCGGGTCGACAGCCGGTCGATGGCGGTCTCATACAGCCCCGCTACCGTCCCCAGCGGCCCGGAGATGAGGTGAAGTTCGTCCTGGATGATCAGATCGGGCGGCTCGAGGGTCCAGTCATTGTGCAGTCGCTGACCTTGGCCGGGCTCCGACGCCCCGAAGAAGCCCTGATTGGGGTCGAAGCGATCGACATGGCCAAAGAAGGCACCGCTAGCCCCCACCCATGGCAGTGCCGCGAACTTGTCGACGGTGGCAATGAGGAAGGCTGGCAGGCGGCGATAGATCGGCTCGTCAACGGTCAGGAGCGGCAGCGCGCGATCGCCGGTAAAATCGCAAGCCGGATTGCTGCAACGGATTTCCAGATTGCGAGGGGCGTGATCGTTGGGCACGCAGCGGAACGATTCGCGCCCGAACGGGGTGCCGCACCAGGGGCAAGCCTTGATCGGAGCCGGCGCCCGCCCGCCCTTTTGGCGGAAACGACGGACACGGGTGACGGCGGTCTCCTCGCCGGTGTCACCACGCCCACCGAGACGATTGGGAGAGGCATCCGAACCCACCCACAGCCCGATCTCGATCGGCCAGGTACCGAGCAGCGGCTGACCGCCAGGACCGGCGTTGGCGGGGTCGGTACGCATCAGTTCCAGGGCACACACCACCCCGGCGGCGCGGGCCAACTGGTCGAGGGTCAGCAGGCGGAGCGTGTAGCGCATCATCACCGTCACGCCCGCCCCCAGCACGCCCCCGGCCGACAGCCGGCGGTGGGCGATGGCGAATGCGGCGAGGCCGAGATAAGCCTCGGTCTTGCCGCCGCCGGTGGGGAAGAACAGGAGATCGACGACTTCACGGTCCGGATGGACTTTGTCCGCCAAGGAGCCGAGATTCAGCAGGATGAAGGCGAGTTGGAAGGGGCGCCAGGTCGGCGCCCGCTGGGCGGCGGGATCACCATTGGCGCCGGCATTGCGGCGTCGCGCGGCCCGCGCCACCGCCTCATTCATCATGCGAAAGGCAAGGCGAACGCGATCGTCCTGCAGCAGTGCGATGCCGGCGGCGATGCGTGCCTGCGCCGACCCCATGCGGGCGGTCAGCACTTCGGCGGTCTGGCGCCGTCGCTCGGCCCGCACCTGTCCGGCCACCGCTTGCTGGGCCGCGATCCATACGCCATAGAGTTCGGGCAATCGCCTTAACCCGGCGATGAGCGGCGCGCTGCCTTGTTCGGCCAGATCGGCAAGCGCTTCCATGCCGAACTCCACGCCTTCCATGTCCTCGTTCGGAGCCACCCGCTCGACTTCGGCGAGCGGCAGGAAGTCGGTATGGACACGGCAAACCCGTCCCTCGCTGTCGGGAGGTGTCCACCCCGCCGCAGCGTTGCGGCCGACGCCGTACTCGGCAAGGTCACGGTAGTGCAGATCGCCGAGACGCAGGTCGTCGTCGGGCGACCAGTACCCCGACAGGTCATAGCGCGGGCTGAACCCAGTGGGGCACAGCAACTCGATGCAGACTTGGAAGGCGTAGGCGGCATCGGAATAGCGGCGCGACGCCGCCGACCGCCGATTGACCAAGAAAACAGTAACGGCGCGCACGCGCTCCTCGCCGCCTTCCGGCGTTTCGAAGGCGAAGGCACGGGCATGGACGGTCAATTCGAGCGCCCCGCCCGGCACCAGCGGCGACGCGCTTTCGGGCACCAACATGCGGCGGCGGCCATCGGCGATGGGCAGACGGACGCGGCGCTCCTGCGGCACGCGCACCCAATCGACCTTGGTTTTCTTGGCTTCGACCTCGCCGCCGCCATCATCGGGCAGCAGGACGCCCGGCGGCAGGGGCGGCTCGGTGACGTAGTCACCCCAGCTGATCACCGCCTCGACCTCGGCGACATCGAGCGGCAGCAACACGGTGAGACCAACCGAGGACGGCAGGAAACGGCGCCGGACACTCGGGGCTTCGGGTTCGGCATCGTCGCCCGCCGCACCGCCTGCGCCGTCACGCTCGGCGCTCTCGGCCTCCAGGTCCATCTCTTCCTGAACTGCCGGATCGTCCTCTTCCGGCTCATCCTCGGCCGGGGCGAGGAAGCCGGTCAGATACCAGCGCGACGGATTCTCGCTGAGGCGTTCGCGGGCGAGATCGGCATCGCCTGAAGCCGGCCCGACAAGGTCGCGCCGCAACGTGTCGACGAGGGTCGCTCGAATCTCGGTGCTGTTGGTCATCGGGAAATTCCCGTCTCGAGGGACGCCAAGTCGCTCAACTTAGCCTCATGCCATCTTTTTGCGTATTGGACTTTCAGTTGCGGGTTCGATCGATGGCCGATGTCGTTCAGCAAGCCTTCCAGCGACACCAGACGATCACGTAGACCGAGCCTTATCCCGATCCGTAGGCTACTGGCGTCCGGCCCGCAAAGAACCCAGGCGTCAGCGCGGGTGAGCGCGTGCGCCCACAGATGCTTTTCGCCCGGATCGAGATCGACGATGCGCGCCTCCCGTGCCAACGCCTGTGCGAGATCGGCGTCCGCAACGGCGTGGACGGCAGCAAGGCTTCGGCGCAATTCAACCTGGTCGATCTGCAGCTCCGGGCGCCGATTTTGGAATCCCGTGAGCGTTTCTTCCACGCACTTTTCGACGGCTTCCGTCCGGTATCGCTGGGTCAGAGCCCGCCAACTCGCCGTCCGGTGACACTCCAGGATCGCATTGGTATCGACAAGGAGGGGACCGGAATGCGACGCCATGGCGGGTCACAACTCCATTGCCGCGTCGATTCCGTGCGCTCGATATAGCTCCGGCAGGTCGTCGAGGGTGACGCCGAGCAGGCCAGCCGCCCGCCGGGTGGAGAGGACGCCGTCGTCGAGCGCGCTGGCGATCACCTCCATGAACCGCCGCGAAAACGGCGGCGGCATGTCGCGTGCCCTGCCGGGTCGGCCGTTATTGCGGATGGCGGCCTCGGGCACCTGTCGCGCCACCGCCTGGGAAATGATCTTGAGATCGGCCAAACGCCACCGCAGTGCGGACGCGGTGACCGCCAGTTCGTCCGCCATACGGTTGAGCTTGGCGACGATGGCTCCCACGTCCATGCCGGCCCAGTCCCCGGCTCGCGCGATGACAGTCCGCGGCATCAGCACTGCCGATGCGAAGCCGTTGGCGAGGCGCTCGACGTGCGACTTCGAGATTTCGCTGGCAGCCTCGGAATGATGGGGTGGCATCGCTTCCCAGGTCAGGATGTGGAAGAGTTCATGGGCCAGGTCGAAGTGGCGCCGCCCTTCCGGTTCGCGGCGGTTGATCAGGACGGCGTCCAATTCCTGCAGGCGGCAGGCGGCGCCCGAGACGCCATCGATGGCGTCGACCATCAGCACCAAAATGCCGAATTCCTGGTCCATGACCTCGGCCAAGCGCCGGGCCGGCACGTCGCCGAGGGCGAAGTCGGCCGCAAAACGTTCGCCAGCAGCGCGGGCCTCGTCGTCGGTGCTCCTTGTGGTAAGGGTCAGGGTACGCCGGAACAGGGGAGCGGCGTGGCCGACCTGGGGGGCAACCCGGCGGAAGGTGGCGATCCATTGTCCGGCGCCCTGCTCGAAAGCCATCAGTCGCTCCGGCGCGATCCCCGTCTGCCGCCAGGAGAACCGGCCCTCGTCGCCGACGAGGACGAAGGGATCGGTCATTTCCTCGACGGTCGTCTTGAACACCTTCGCCGCCTGCAGCAGCTCGTCGGCCGACAGGCGGCGTTCGCCGGTCTCGATGGCCGAGATCGTCTGGCGGTCCTTGAATCCGAGTTGGCGCGCCAGCTCATCCTGGGTGAGCTTGTGCGCCTCCCGCAGGGCTTTGATGCGGGGACCGAAGGCAGGTTGTGTCATGGCACCCTCCGCAGAGGGGTATGCTCTTGCGAATTGCCGATTGCAAGATTTTCATGCGTCTTAGATTAGGGAGCCCTTTCTGATATCTCGTCCAACAGACGGTCCCGGGTCGCATCGGTGATCTCGCCCATGTTGGCAAGATGACGTATGAGCGCCGTTCGGCTGACCTCCATTTGCCTCGCGGCGCCGATGATGGCGTCGATCGTCACCCTATCGCCGGGCTCGGACATCGTGCGGCGAATCAGTTCTGCGGGCATCAACAGCATCGCTGCAAAGGCGTTGGCTCGTTGTTCGATTTCCTGAGGCGCCCAAGGGGTGCTGGTATGGGTAACCCGCTTTGCCCGATTTCGATCATGCAGGAGATGGCATAGCTCGTGACCAATCGTGAATCGCCGACCGGGCGAATAACGGTTTGCCGAATGGTCGGTATTGATCAGAATGGTGGGCTGAATCTTCTCCCCGGCCAAGGCAACGCCTCGCGGTCCGTCGCCGTCCAAGCGTTCTTCATCGACCTTCACCTCAAGGCCGGCGAGCAGAGCATCGAGATCGAGATGATTGCCTTTCGGCAGCGCGTCTGCATCCTCCAAGAAATATGTCGCCAGCCGATAGCCTTCATCCCACGGTGACCGATCCACGACCGGCCGAGGCTCAACGAACTGGTCGATCGTCGCCTTTATCGGGCTGTCGGCCATCCTGCTGGCAGTCACCTCCAACAGCCTGCGAGCCGCCTTAGATGATATGTTTGGCGACAGCGATCCAAACATGGCAACAGCAGGAGACGGGCTGGCCAAATAAGTATTCCGACGCATCACGTCGAATATACTTGATGATTTCACCCTCATTTCCGACTTTATACAGCCATATATTTTGCTCAGTTTGTCGTCGACGGCGGAGCCGTCAATGAACCAATTGATCCAGCGGTCAACCGATCCTTCTCCGCTCCGTGACGTCACTGCCTGGGAAAAATCCGGAAACCATGGGCGATCTTGAAGGGCTGGCTGCAAAACGGCCCATTCCAATGCCCGATCTAACGCCTCGGCGACCGCTTCGACGGGAGGGTGGGCGACGCCGGTTTCCAGACGGAAAGAAACGGCATCGCCGCCCGGCTGGACGCGATCCCCCCAACTTATTTCGATCGTATCTTCCAGCCGGCGGAGAAAGAAATCGGGAATCACCCCGCCCTCGGCCGCGCAGCGAATGGAGTGGCGAGACGCCCATGCCTGCCACGGAACAAAGGCGCCGCTGTCGAGACTGCGCCGTGCCAATACCGCCAAGTATGCGTCGCGCGCCGAGTGGTGGCGCGTGGGCGTGGGAAAGCGCTCTTCATGGAGCAGGGGCGCCCAATTGTTGGCAACCCACCGCAGGAGCGGCGCCAAATACCAAGTGACGGCGTCTTTTGATCGGGACTGGTCGTCGTCGAAGGTCAGGTCGTGCAGACAGAGGTTATAGCCGTTAACCCAAAGTCGCCACTCTCCCCATGACCCTACGGATGCATGTGGAGCCGCGTTGTCGCCATCCGGATCTTCGACGAGACGAAGATCAAGGGCGAACGAGTGGATGTCGCCGAAGCGCTCGAAACCGTCATCCAACCTCATTTCCAGCCTCCCCACGACGCCCTATCTATATCAGTTCGGGACCAAAGCCTGTCGACATCACGGCTCTTTATCTTCCGCTCCATTTTCCACCGATCGACAATATGCTGTTCGATCTTGTCCCATTCAACCGGGTAGCCGTGCCACACGTTCTTATCATCCGGATAGGTCAGTCGCGCCATAAAGGCGACGCCGTCCCGAGTGGCGACGCGTGCATTGTCGCCCATGGGCAGGCTGTGCTCGAACAAGTCCCGCGCCTCCTCCAGCGACATCCTCGGGCATCGCGTCCCCGGAGCGGTATAGGGTGGGCAATGCTTGTTGCTGGGCTCGTAGGTGGGCGTGGTGAGCGAGGCAGAGGCATCAGTCTTGCGTCGGATCATTCGTCACCTCCCTCCTGTTCCTCATCATTCCCGCCGTTGCCCTGCCGCCGGCCGCCCTGGCCGGGGGCGATGCCGAGGCGGAGTTCTTCCTCGTGGCGTTCGGCGTTCAGCGCCAGCAGGCGGGCCAGCACCTCGTCGCGCACCTCGGCCGGCCAGAAGTAGCGGCCCTGGTACTTGTGGTCGTCCTCGTTGCTCTCGTCGAGGAACACCGGCACCGCCAGCGGGATCAGGTCGTCCCAGCCATAGGCGCCTAGCACGGCCTGGTCCATGGCGTCGTGCAGGCGGCGGAGTTCGACGATGTCGGGCGACCGCTCATCGCGCTTGTGGAAGCGGTTGTAGGTCTTGGTCAGGCCCTCGTTCCGAGCGATCATCAGTTGGGCGCGGTGATTGTGATAGGCGCGGCCAGCATCTTCCGGACCGGAATCGGTCTCGAAATCCGCAGGGAAGGGGAAATTCACCAACACATCGCTTGGGTTGTAGGTATTGTCGTCCGCAGCTCCCCGTGTTGATCCAAACATCGTGCACCAGAGCTCATGTGACCGTGCTTGAAGCACGGCCAAGCCAGATAATGACGTTATGGCAAGTATAATAAGTTTGTGAGAAAAAATTTGATTCGCTGGAACGCGCACGAACGCGTGATGGGTTAGGGCTGCTGCGCCAACAGCCAACACGGTGGGCAATCTATTAATTGCGCGGTAAAGGCCAGGTTGCCGGTCTCCGAACCGCCACCAGCGTTTCCGTCTGGCCTCCCGATTGTCTTTGTCCCGTTGGGGTTTCACCATCTGGCGCACGATATGGATCAGGTCCGGCCAGTCTTCGGCCACAGGGCCGGGATAGTCTTGCGGCACGGAACCTTCGCGCAGGTTCTTGGATTGGGTCTCCGGCGCCATCTGGAGCCAGCCGCGCTCGCGGTGGTCACGGCACAGCGGCATGTCAGCAAAGTCGATGACATACCGGCGGTGGGCGTGCCGCGGGTCGTTTGTGATTTCCTGATTTCCAATAAAGGGGAAGATGCGTTCAGCGTTTCTCGCGTCCTTGTCGATCAGCTGCCGCATTTCCGCCAACGAGGAAGCCGTGCCTTTGGCTGCCGCTTCGTCGTCGAAGGTGAAGCCCATGCCGAGAACAACGGAGCCTTGAAAAGCCTTGCCTTGATTGGCTGCCAAAGCGGCAGGGCTTCCATCCAGGTTACCTTCAACCAGATAGGCGGAAATCCGCCGCACGGGCCGTCCGTCCAGTACCGGCTGTAGTGCCCGGCCCTTCATGACATGGACCACCGACACCACCACCGCTGCTTCGCCAGGCCACTTCAGGCGGCGGAGGGCGTGGCCGATAGTGCCACCGGCCTTCAGGATGGCCGCCAGGCCGGTCTGCCGCGTGTCGCCCTGGGCAATGGTGTTGGTGGCGATCAGGCCGAACATGCCATCCTGCCGCAGCAAGCCAAATGCCCGGCGGAAGAAGTGGGCAACCAGATCGGCGTTGCCGTGTGCCTCGGCGTGAAGGGTCTGGTACCAATCGAGAATGCCGTCGCGGCTGCCGGCGATGATGGTGTTCTTGCCGGCAAAGGGCGGATTGCCGACGATGGCGTCGAAACCATGATTGTCGCGGGCAAACACTTCGGGGAACTCGATCTCCCAGTGAAATGGAGTGATCGGGTGCCGGCCGGTTTGCAAGGTGGCTTCCAGCGCCTCTAGCCGTGGCCAAAGCTGGTCGGTGGGGCCGTGCGCCCAGCTTTCAATTTCCTGGCGCTGGCGCTCCCGGTCCTTGGGCTTCTGAGCCGAGAAGAACGCCGCAATGATGGCGTTGCCAACCAACCGCACGTGGTCGAGGCGCTGCTCGACCTGACGGTACCGCACCTCCTGCACCGCGCGGGCCACGTCGTCGGGCGCGTTCTGAATTTCGGCCCGTCCGCGCAAGGCGGCCTCGAAGCGCTCGCGCACGAGCTGGCCGAAAAGCGGCAAACCCTTGCCGGCATCCCAATGCAGCGCCGCAATCTGCGCCCGCGTCAGCCCGACCAGACTATCTCCGGCCTTCATCGCGTGGTCGAGGAAGGTGAATTCGTGGTCGCGGGCCAGGGTCGCCAGCCACAGCGACAGCCGCGCCAGGTCGACCGCCATCGGGTTCTTGTCGACGCCGTAGAGGCAGCGCTGCGCCACCAGGCGGCGGGCGTGCAGGTCCTCGTCCTCGTCGGTGGGGATCGCCGGCCGGGTGCCCGGCCATTTCGCCCATGCCTTGACCAATCGGGCGGCCAGGGCACGGCAGGCTTCGACCAGGAAGGCACCCGAGCCCATGGCGGGGTCGCAGACCTTGAGGTCGAGAACCTGCTCCGGGGTCGCGTCGTCGCCCAGGCGGGCGAAGGCCGGCTCAAGGGCGTGGCGGACGATGGGCTCGGTCAGGCTTCGGGGGGTGTAGTGGCTCCCCGTCCGGCGGCGTTCGTCGGTGGGCTGCAGGATCGGCGTGCCGGCCGGCACCACCCGTTTGCCCGGCGAGCCGCGCTCGTCGACCAGCGGCTCCAATGCCGCCGCAAGATCGCCTTCGCCCTTGGCCGCCTTGATCGCCGCCTGCTGTTTGGCGGTCAACGAACTGCGCTTGGCTTCCTCCTTGAGGTGCTTCAGCCGCTCCTCGGGCTTGGCGGCGGCCAGGGCCTGCAGGTCGACGAAGACCGGGGTGCGGTTGTTCTTGCCGGCATGGATGGCCAGCACCGGGCCGGTGGCGACCTCGACGGTGAAGCCCATCACCGTCTCGTAGACCGAACCGATTTGTTCGACATCGAGGGTGCGGTAGGACAGCCGCTCGCCCTTCAGCATCACCAGATCGTCGAGCAGGCGCAGCACGCTGCCGTCGCTCACCCGCGGGATGCGCGGACGTTCGGCCGGGTCGGCGCGGCCTTCGAGGAAGGCGAAGGTATCGGGATCGAACAACTTGCCGCCGCGGCCGGTGATCCAGCCGGTGCGGTCGCCGGCATGGACGAGGCGGAACAGGGCGAGCAGGCGGCCCCAGGCGCCCAGACGCTCGTCCATGGTGTCGGGATTGCGGGCGGCATCGTCGAGCAGCTTGGCGTGCAGGCCGCGCACGGCATAGCCCTGGTCGTAGAAGGCCCGCGCGGTGGCGTCGGTTCGCGAGGGGATGAGGTCGCGGTCCTCGGCATAGAGCACGAACACCAGCCGCATCAGCACCGTCAGCAGGCCCTCGTAGAGATGGGCCGGGCGGCTTTCCGCCAGGGTTCCGACCAGCTCGGGCTCGGCGGCGGTCAGGCCGCGCAGCAGCTCGTGCAGCGCCCCCAGCACCTGCTCTGACAGCGCCGTGGAGACGGCGGCCTGGGCCTCGCGGCTGCGGCTCAATAGAGCCGGCAGGCGGCGGTCCTCGGCGTCGTTGAGCAGGCGGAAGCGGTGCAGCAACAGCTTGAGCCCGCCCAGCATCGCCCGCCCGGCCACCGTCGCCAGCGGGCGTAGCGGGAAGGCCAGCCAGCCCGAGGTCTCGCCGCGCGGTGCGAACACCAGCCGCAGGGTGCGGTCGCTGATCAGCACGCCGATGCCGACGCCGGTCTCGCGCAGCAGGCGTTCGAAGCGTTGATGCGCGGTCGCCTCCCAGCCGTCCAGCGCCCCGCGGGTGTCGGGATCGACGCCGTCCGGCTCGATGCGTACCAGCATCTGCCAGCCCGCCGCCTGTCCCGCCGCCTTCACCGCCCAATGGGGTTCGAGGGTGGTGTCGTATTCGGGCAGGCGGACCACCAGCTCTTCCGGCAGGTTCGGGCCGCCGGGGGCACCGGCGACGAACGGTGCAGTCCAGCCGAGGACACGCTCGGCGAAGGCCCAGGGGTCGATCAGCGCCGGTCCCTCGTCATCATCCGACAAGGTTTCCGCCACCACCGCGTTGTCGAGCTGGGTCTGCAGCGTCGGCGTCAGGCCCAGTTCCTTGATCAGGCTGGGGGCGACCACCAGGCCGACCGGCTGGACGTGGTCCAGCCATTCGAGATCGGGATCGCGGGAGAGCGGCTCGGCCATATTTCTCACCCCGACGCCGGCCAGAGATAGACCAATCCGACCGCTTCCAGCCGATCGGCCCGCACCGAATAGGACTCGCGGACACGGGCCGGCTCATCGGCGATTTCGCGTTCGATTTCACCCAGGCGCGACCTCCAGTGGCGGCGGTCGCGGTCGAGCTGCTTGCGCTCGGTCTCGGCAATGCCGGGCAGCGCGAGCTGGTTGGGGTCGAAGCCGGCTTCCGCCTTGACGATGCGGGCGCGTTGCGCTTCCAGCAGCTCGGCCAGCGATTTGGCCTCGGCCTCGCCCCGCGCCGCCAACTCACGGGTCACCACGGCAAGCCGTTCCCTGGCCCGACTTTCAAGCTCGTCGCGCAGGTTCTTGGCGTCGGTCCGCGCCCAGCCCTTGAGCCGCGAGACGATGGCGGCGGGGGCGGCGCGCGCCTCGCGCAGAGCCTGTTCGAGCTGATCCAGCGTTGTCTCCTCGCCGTGACTGCCCAGCGGGCGCAGCGGCTTGCGATCGCGGCCGGCTTCGGTCCACACCGCGGTCACCGGCACGAACTCCTCGTGCAGCCGCGCCGCGCCGGGGCCATAGACCGCCAGACGACCGACCATGACGACGCGGGGCTGGGCGCCGGGACCGACCACGACGCACACCCGTTCGAGTCCCGACTGGAAGCCCTGGGACAGGAAGCGCGACAACAGGCGCCGCACCAGACGGTGTTCGAGATGGACCTGGACCACGTCTGCGGCATCGGTGCCGTCGGGACGGATGGGCGGCTCGAACGAGATAGCGCGGACGGGCGTGTCGCGGCGCCACTCGGCCAGCCGTTCGCCGCGGCGGCGGCGGCGGGGACGAAGGTCGTCGAACGCATCGGCCCAACTCGGATCACGGGCGAACACCTCGGCCGCCGGGTCGAAACGGAAGGTCTCGACCCGGCCGACCGGCTCGGCATGGGCCTGGTCGAGGTCGGACTTGGCCTTGGTCAGCGCAGTCGCCACCACCTGCCTCAGTTCGCGCGGATCGACGCCGACCCGCTCGCGCGAGCGCTCCAGCACCTTGCGCAGGTCGTCGAGGTCCTTCAGCAGGCGCTGCCGGCGCGCACGGTCCTCGTCGTCCATCTCGGTCTCGGCCACGCCCATGCGACCGTCATTGTCCTCGTCACGCAGGCGCTGGGCCAGGACCTGGGCATTGCCGCGGGTGATGCCGCTTTCGTGCAGCCGTTCCTCGATGACCCGACCGACCGAGCCGAGCTGGCTGCGGACCCGTTCAGTCTTCCACACCAGGGCTTCGAGGACGATATCCTCCTCGCGTTGGGCATATTTGAAATAGCGGCAGAACACCTGCTTGGCCGGCTGCAACTTGCGGTCGATGCGGCCGTTGCGCTGTTCCAGGCGTGACGGGTTCCAGGGTAGGTCGATGTGGACGAGGTCGTGACAGCGGGTTTGCAGGTTGATGCCCTCGCGTGCGGCGTCGGTGCAGATCAAGATACGCAGCGGCTCGACTGCGGGGTCGGCATTGAAGGCGCGCTTCACGCCCTCGCGACGATCGACGCCGGTGGCGCCGGTGAAGGTGCCGATGCGTTCGTCGATACGATCGGTGTCGGCCAGAACCTCGCCGAGGCGCCTTTCCAGCCAGCGCCGGGTGTCCTCGTACTCGGTGAAGAGGATCAGGCGGCGGTGGTTCCACTGATCGCCGTCCAGCATATGCTGGCGAATCCAGCCTGTCAGCCAGGCGATGCGGGTATCGGGCTTGGCGGCATGCTGCTTGGCAAATGCCAGCATCTCATCGACGGCCGCCAGCTCCGCTTTGATGTCCCCCGCACTGGCACCGGTCACCCCGAGGAGGGTGGCGGCATCGGCGGCGGCATCATCGTCGGCCGCCAGCTTCGCCTCGATATCGGCCTCGTCGGTTCCGAACGGCAGGTCCTGGTCGGCGGCGGCGATGGGGGCGAAAAGCTGTGCGGCGGCCTCCGGCACCGCTGTGCCATCCCGCTCGATCGCGGCGTGAAGGCTCTTGCGATGGACCTCGATGGTGCGGGCGAACGCCGCCACCGATGACAGCAGCCGCTGCTGCAGCCCGATGAACACCAGCTTGGCCTGGTTGGCCTGGTGACGGGGCAGGAGGGCGATGCGCTTGCCGCGAAGCTCACCGTATTCGGCCAGCATACGGGCGAGCCGCAATTCGGGCGTGGTCTCGGGCAGGCCGTCGAGGAAGATGGGATCGACGATGCGCTCCGGGAAGGGCTCGCCGATGCGCCGCAGGTCGGATTTCAGCCGCCGCACCATCACCGGATCAAGGTCGCGCGGACGCACTTCGACGCCACGGGTGAAGCGCTGGGGGTCGAGCATCTCCAGCAGCGCCGAGAAGCTGTTGGAATGGCCGTTATGCGGGGTGGCGGAGAGGAACAGGCGATGCTCGAAGCGGCCGGCCAGATCGCGCACTGCCTTGGTGAACTGGCTGTCGACGGCGTATCGCTGGCCACTGGCGGGGGCAGCGTGGTGCGCCTCGTCGAGGATCAGCAGCGCCCGCGGCCGAAAGGCGCCGAGCAGGTCGCGCAGGCCGGCGGTATAGGTCTCGTCGGTCAGCAGGCGATGCGAAACGATGAAGCGTGAGCCGGTCGACCAGGGATTGACACCGAAACCCCGCTGCCGACGCATGTCGGCCAGGCGATCGCGGTCGATGATGATGAAGGAGAGGCCGAACTTGGCCTCCAGTTCATCCTGCCACTGCAGCGTCATCGACGGCGGCGCCGCTACAAGGGCGAAATCGATGCGGCGACGCAGCAGCAGCTCGCGCAGCACCAGGCCGGCCTCGATGGTCTTGCCCAGGCCCACGTCGTCGGCGATCAGCAGATTGACGCGCGGCAGGCGCAACGCCTTGCGCAGGGGCAGCAGCTGATAGGCATCGAGCCGGATGCCGGCGCGGAACGGAGCCTGGAACAGATCGCGATCCGCAGCGGTCGCCGTGTTCCATTTGAGGGTGCGCAGATAGGCGGCGAAGGTCGCCGCATCGTCGGTACCGTTGGCGGCGATCTCGGCCCAAAGGTCCTCGGACAGTGGGTGCGCGCCGATCTCGGTCTCCGCCGCCCATGCGACTTCAAGCGCCTCACCCTGCGCATCGTCGGAGATGCAGGAAAGCTTGAGCGCGGTGAGCCCCTCCCCCTTGTCCTCGATGCCCTCCACTAGCCAGGGCCGGCCACGGACCTCGACGAAATCACCCAGTTCCGGACACGTCTTTGAATTGCTCACGGCCTGCACACTCGTTAGGGGATGCGATCATGCCCGAACGGCCGGCGGGATTGAAGGGGATTGGCGCACTATGAGCACATTGAGCGTCAAAACTTTCCCCGTGACAGCGGCGCTCATGAATGGGAGTTTCTAGCGACGCGTGCCAGATGGATTTGAACAGGCGGGGTCGAAATGAAGCAGACCATTCAGGCGCAGGAAAAGGAACTGAAGCGCATCTTCAGTGACGACTACCTCTTCCGCATCCCCACCTACCAGCGCCCCTATGCCTGGACCAACGAGCAGGCCGGCGATCTGCTCGATGATCTGCTGACCGCCCTCGGCGATGACGATGGCGAACCCCTTGACGAGGTTGCCCCCTACTTCCTCGGCAGCATCGTCTTGATCAAAGACCCGCTCCGTCCCGAGGCCGACGTGGTTGACGGCCAGCAGCGCCTGACGACCCTCACCATCTTGATCGCTATACTCAGAGACATGTCTCCCGACCCCACCGCGGCGACGGCATTACATCGTTACATCTGCGAAGCCGGTAACAAGTTCGAGGGCACCAAAGACCGCTTCCGCCTCACGCTCAGGGATCGGGACAGCGTCTTCTTCCGGGATCGGCTACAGGAAATGAACGCCCTTGCCCTCCTGGTGGAGGAAACCGGCTCGCTTTCCGATAGCCAGGAATGCGTCCGCGCCAACGCGCTGCTGTTCAAGCGGCGGCTGGAGGAAATGACGCCGGATCGTCGCGACCGCCTCGCCATGTTCCTGGCTCAGCGCTGCTTCCTGGTGGTCGTCTCGGCGTCTGATCGCGAAGCCGCCTAGCGCATCTTCTCGGTCATGAACTCCCGCGGGCTCGATCTTTCGCCCACCGACATTCTCAAAGCCGAAATCATCGGCGAGTTGCCAGACCCCGAGAAGCCCCGATACACCGACGTATGGGAGGAAATTGAAGCGGACCTCGGGCGAGAATCGTTCCTCGAGTTGTTCGCCCACATCCGCATGATCTTCGTAAAGGCGAAAGCCAGGCAGTCGCTGACCCAAGATTTTCGCGCGGGCATCACCAATGCCATCGAGCCCCGTGCGTTTATCGACACAGTGCTGACGCCTCTGTCCGGTGCCTACGAAGTCGTCAGTAACGCCGCCTACGAGGCGGCCACGTTGGCTGACCAGGTCAATGCCTATCTGCGTTACCTCAATCGCCTCGACAATACCGACTGGGTACCGCCCGCCATCAGTTTCGTCAGCCGGCACGGCAAAGACCCCGTACGGCTGCTGGCGTTGATCCGCGACCTTGAACGTCTGGCCTACGCCATGTTCATCGTCCGTGCCAACGTCAACGAGCGCATCAGCCGCTACGCCGATGTTCTGCGCGCAATTGAGAAGGGAGACGATCTCACGGCAGAGGCTTCGCCGCTCCAACTAAGCGCCGCGCAAAAAGCACAGGTACTCGACGCGCTTGACGGCCCCATCTATCCGCTTCTGCGCGTGCGTATGCCATTGTTGCTGCGCCTCGACAGTTTGTTGGCGGATGGTGGCGCGATTTATGACCACCGCATCATCAGTATCGAACACGTCCTGCCGCAGACTCCGCCTGATGGAAGCACATGGCTGGAATGGTTTCCGGAGGGGGAAATGCGAGAGCACTGGGTGCATCGGCTGGCAAATCTTCTGCTGCTGTCGCACCAGAAAAATTCGCCTCTTCGACGTCGGAAGTGGAAATGGGGCGCTTCCGGCGTGACCGGATCGCCTACCTGCAGCTGAATATCCTCTTGTTCGATCAGTTCGCTGGCCATCCCCCCGTCCCGACCTGCCGTCCGGCGGGCCACCGGGCGGAG
>JACRFY010000280.1 GCA_016212565.1 Magnetospirillum sp.
CGCGACCGGGGCCGGTCGCGGCCGCGACGGTAGGATGGCCTCGGCCCCGATCCATGCCAACGAGCACGCCGGAGCGGTGGCGATCTGCACGCGGGTCCGCGTCGCCAGAACCGAGGCGCCGGCCCCGTCGCGCAGGTCGACCGACTCGCCGCGCAATGCCCCCGACGGCGCCGGCAGCGCCGCCAGATGCAGCGAATGCGGCAGCGATTCCCAAGTCCGGGTGTCGGCGCGGGTGTCCATCGACTGCGAACTGGCATAGACGATCATGCCGATCAGGGCAATCGCCCCGCCGACCGCGGCGGCGCCGCTGCCGTTGTTGTTGGGCTGGGCCTGCGCCACCGCCATGGTCGAGGTCCCGGCGACCATCGCCGCCTCGCCGGCCGCACGGGTGGTCTGCTGGGTGGTCAGCTTGTCGGCCAGCACCTCATCCATCTGCCGGCCGCCGCGGCTGGTCGCCTGGAAGAACAGGTCCTCGGCCTCGGCCATCGGCGCCGTGCGACCGCCGACCACCGCCACCAGGCGATCATTGCCGAGCATGCCCTCGCGATAGGCCAGCGTCTCGTTGCCCGCGCCGATGGCGACCTTGCGCGGGCCGATGCCGGTTTCCGCCACCACCAGCAGACGCAAGTCCGGCGGGGGCGGTTGCAACGCCGGACGGATCTCGGCCGCCTCGGCGAACAGATCGGCGGCGGTTCCCGATCCGGAGCAGCGCGCGGCCCACCCGGCCAGCCACAGCAGCGAGGCGACGTCGGCGCGGTAACGCTCCTGGCCGGCGAACGAATCCTGCAACACGCCGCCGCGAAAGCTGGCCTGGGCATTGTCCCAGTCGCCGGCCATCAGGTAGAGCAGGCCGCGGTAGTAATACGCCATCACCCGCTCGTAGGGCTCGCCCTTGAAATCATTGACGCTCTCGGCATTCCACACCGACAGCGCCTTGGTCGCCGCCTCGGATTCGGCATACACCGCCTCGATGGCGGCAAGGACGGCATCGAACAGCCGCTCCGCCTCGGCGCGATGGCCGGCGGCGAGGGCCGCCTGAGCGGCGCGCATGCGATGCAGCGTCAGATCCTTGGCCTCGGCCGCACACATCGGCCGCCACACCGCCTCCAGCCCCGCCGGAGCCCCCGCCTGGCACGCCGCCACCACCGCCGCGTCGGGCTTCGCCATCGCCGGCCCGGCGGCCGCGAACAGTCCGGCGGCACAGGCCAGCCGCAGCGGCCAGCGGCCTCGGTCGATGCTCAACATTCTCGCCCCCCCTTCGACAACGCGCCACGATACGCGAAACCGTCTTCTCGGAAAAGGGGATGCAATTATAGCGAGCCCCCGCGGAGACTGCTATGATTCGCGGCCGAGGACGCGTACAGGGAGGGGAAGCGCGCAATGAGACGGTCGTCGATTCTCGTGATGCTGATTTTGGCCCTGGGCGGGTGCGTCCGGACGCTCAATACCGATTTTGCCGTTCCGGCACCAGGCCTGCGAACCGGGGTGGGGGGCGCAGAGGCGGTGGGATTTAAGGTCTCGGTCAACGACATCCGTTCCGACAAGACCAATATCGGCACCTCCCGCAACGTTCCCGATAGCGGCGACGTGTTTGTCCTCAAGCCCCGCCAGCCCGTCGAAGAGGCCGTTTCCCTTGGCATCCAGGCCGAATTCCAGGCCCGCGGTTTCCGCCACGGCAACGGCCCGGCCTTCCTTCTGGTGGACATCGCCACCATGGACAGCACGGCCATTCAATCGCTGTTTCGAGCCAACCTCACGGGGAACGTGGCACTCTCGGCCCAAGTGGTGAGCGAGGAGGGACGGGTTTTGTATACCAACCTCTATCGGCGCAGCGACACGGCAATCGAAAAGCTCTTCTTCAATACCCACGACGAGGGCGCAGACCACCTTGCGGCCGTTCTGGGGGCGACCATCCGCACCATGGCGGAGGACGACGGGCTCATCCTGGCGCTGATCGCCGCCAACCGACAGCGGTGAGAGCATGACCGGAGGGAACGGAACGGTAAGGCGACGGTGCGCGATACTGGCTCTGATCGCGGGCCTGGGCGGTTGCACCTTCACCCACACCACCGATCTGTTCATCCCACCGCCCGACGCTCGGCCCCGGGTCGGCGGCGCGGAGACGATGGGGGTCAAGGTCTCGGTCAGCGACCTGCGCCGCGACAAGACCCAGATCGGCACCGGGCGCAACGAGCCCCCGTCGGGAGCCAACGTCAAGGTGGTGTCCCGCCAGCCGGTCGACGCGGTGATCGGCCGCGCCATCGAGGCGGAGTTCGCCGCCCGCGGCTTCAAGCTCGGCGGCGGCCCGGCCTTCCTGCTGGTCGACGTCAAGGCGGTGAACAGCGAGGCGGTGTGGGCGATGTTCCACACCGCGGTGATGGGCGAGGTGGTGCTGGCGGCCCAGGTGCTGAACCCCGATGGCCGGATCCTCTACACCAACCAGTACCGGCAACGCGAGCACCGCGGCAACGCGGTGCTGATCGGCCATGAGGAGGAAGGCAAGGTCCAGCTGGAGATCGTCCTCGCCGCCGCGATCCGCAGCCTGGCCGAGGACGACGGCCTCATCGAGGCCCTGGTCGACGCCAACCGGC
>JACRFY010000281.1 GCA_016212565.1 Magnetospirillum sp.
CAGTGGCGCCGCCGGTCTGGCCGGTGCCGGAGGTGGCGCTGGTCTTGGTGGTGCCCATGTGTTCGCCCCACCACTGGCAGCCCGACAAGGCGATCGCCGCCGCGGCGACGATGGGCAGTGCCCGCATGCTCATGACCGGTCTCCTGTCGCTGGTCCCGTTCCCAGGCCAACGCCGGCCGCGCCCCGTCGTTCCCGCCGCCGGAGGGCGAGGCGCGGACGCGGAGGGAGTATCTATCCGGCCAGGATCGCCAGCGCCTGGGCGTGGACGCGCGGATCCCCGGCGGCGCACACCCGCCCGTCCGAGGCCAGGGTCAGCGGCTGTCCCGCCCAATCGGTGACCAGGCCCCCGGCGGCCTCGATCACCGGCACCAGGGCGGCGTAGTCGTAGGGCTTCAGCCCCGCCTCGACCACCACGTCGACGAAGCCGGTGGCCAGCAGGGCGTAGGCATAGCAGTCGCAGCCGTAGCGTGGCGACTTGGCGGCGGCGGCGATGCGGTTCCACCGCGGCAGGGTCTCGGCGTCGAAGAACTCGGGCCCGGTGGTGAAGGCATAGGCATGGGCGAGGTCCGGGCAGGCGCGCACCCGCACCGTCCGGCCGTTGAGGGTCGCCGCCCCGCCGGCCACGCCCCGCCAGCGCTCGCCGGTGATCGCCTGGTCGACGATCCCCAGCACCGGCCGGCCGCGATGGGCCAGGGCGATCAGGGTGCCGAAGCTCGGCATTCCGGTGATGAAGGCCTTGGTGCCGTCGATCGGATCGAGCACCCACACCCACTCGGCGTCGACGTTCTCGCGCCCGTGCTCCTCGCCGAGGATGCCGTGAGCGGGGACTTCGGCGGTGAGGATGGCGCGCATCGCCGCCTCGACCTCGCGGTCGGCGATGGTCACCGGCGAGGAATCCGCCTTGTCGTCGACGGCCACCGGGGTGCGGAAATAGCGGCGGACGATGGGGCGCGCCGCCTCGGCGAGGCGGTCGGCAAGGGCGACGAATTGGGCGGGAACGGCGGTCATGGCGGGCCTCCGGGGACTGCGCGGGCGTGGCGAGTGTGCCGGGAAATGGGGTTTGGCGCTACCCTCGGAAACGGGGGGCATTTTCCCCGCCGCCCGCCCGTACTATGCTGCGCCCAGCCTAGAAAGAAACAGCCCTCGCCGGGCGCTCGCTCCGCTCGCTTGGCCGCCGCCTCAATGGCGGCTGGTTTCATACCTCGCGGGTCGGCAGCCCCGGTGGGCGGCTAAAGCCAGAGGACCGCGATGACCGCCTTGAATCCCATCGTCATCATTCCCGCCCGCCTGCACGCCACCCGCCTGCCCGGCAAGCCGCTGGCCGACATCCACGGCGAGCCGATGATCGTCCATGTCTGGCGCCGGGCGATGGACGCCGGGATCGGGCCGGTGGCGGTGGCCTGCGCCGAGGCCGAGATCGCCGCGGCGGTGACCCGGGCCGGCGGCACGGCGGTGCTGACCGATCCCGACCACCCCTCGGGCTCGGACCGGGTGTGGGAGGCGCTGGCCAGGCTCGATCCGGCCGGGCGCCACGGCGCGGTGGTCAACGTCCAGGGCGACCTGCCGACGCTGGATCCGGCGGTGGTGCGGGCGGTGTTCGCGCCGCTGGCGAGTCCCGGCGTCGACATCGCCACCCTGGTCACCGAGATCACCGTCGACGAGGAGCGCACCAACCCCAACGTGGTCAAGGCGGTGGTCGGCTTCGCCCCCGGGGCCCGCGTCGGCCGGGCGCTGTATTTCAGCCGCGCCACCGTGCCGTCGGGCGCAGGGCCGCTCTATCACCACATCGGCCTCTACGCCTATACCCGTTCGGCCCTGTCGCGCTTCGTCGCCCTGCCGCAGGGGGTGTTGGAGACGCGCGAGAAGCTGGAGCAATTGCGCGCCCTGGAGAACGGCATGCGCATCGATGCCGCCCTGGTTGACACGGTTCCGCTCGGTGTCGATACTCCCGCCGATCTCGAGCGGGCGCGCCGCCTGATCGCCCCCGCTTCGTGAGCTCCGATCCCGCCATGACCAAGATGCCCGATCCCTCCCGCGCCATCGCCTTCCAGGGCGAGCCCGGCGCCTATTCGCACGAAGCCTGCCGCAAGGCCTATCCGGCCATGGAGCCGCTGCCCTGCGCCACCTTCGAGGACGCCTTCGCCGCCGTGCGCGAGGGCCGGGCCCGCTATGCGATGATTCCCATCGACAATTCGCTGGCCGGGCGGGTGGCCGACGTCCACCACATGATTCCCTATGCCGGCCTGCACATCATCGCCGAGCATTTCGAGCGCATCAGCCACCACCTGCTGGCCCCCAAGGGGGCGACGCTGGAGACCATCCGCACGGTCGAAAGCCACGTCCACGCCTTGGGGCAGTGCCGCAACCTGATCCGCCAGCTGGGGCTGACCGCGGTGGTGGGCGCCGACACCGCCGGGGCGGCGTTGGAGGTGGCCAAGGCCGGCGATCCCACCCGCGCCGCTATCGCCTCGGCCCTGGCCGGCGAGATCTACGGCCTCGAGTCGCTGCGGGCCAATGTCGAGGACGCCGAACACAACACCACCCGCTTCGTGGTGATGGCGCGCGACGCCGTCGAGCCCAATCCCAACCAGGCCAACGTCACCACCTTCGTCTTCCGCGTCCGCAACGTGCCGGCGGCGCTGTACAAGGCGCTGGGCGGCTTCGCCACCAACGGCGTCAACATCACCAAGCTGGAAAGCTATCTGGTCGGCGGCGAATTCGTGGCCGCCCAGTTCTACGTCGACGTCGAAGCCCACCCCGCCCACCGCTCGCTGCGGCTGGCGCTGGAGGAACTGGATTTCTTCAGCCACGAGGTGCGGATCCTCGGCGTCTACCCCGCCCATCCGTTCCGTCGGGCGCAACGGGCGGCCGGGGCGTAGGCCCCCCTCACCCCGGCAGCGGTCGCCCGCTCTCCACCGGCAGGCCGGCGGCCCGCCATTCGGGGAAGCCGTCCTCCATGCGCCGGGCCGTGCGGCCCCGGTCGCGCAGGGCCGCGACGGCCTCGTAGGCCAGGACGCAGTACGGCCCCCGGCAATAGGCGACCACCTCGGCGCCTTCCGGCAGTTCGCCCAGGCGACGGGTCAGGTCCTTGAGCGGGATGTTGATGCTGCCGGGCAGGTGGCCCGCCGCGTATTCCTCGGGCGGGCGGACGTCGAGGATGGTGACCAGCCCGTCCCTCATGCGCACCATCAGGTCGTCGCGCGACACCGCCTCCAACGCGTCTTTCTCGTGGAAATAGCCGCGCACCAGGCGGTCGACCTCGGCGACATGGCGTTCGGCGGTCCGCCGCAACGAGGCCAGCAGGGCAAGAACGTCGTCGTCCGACAACGTGTAGAGGACGTGCGGGCCACTCTTGCGCGACACCGCCAAGCCGACGCGGCGCAACACTTGAAGGTGCTGGGAGGTGTTGGCGACCGACAGACCGGCGGCCGTCGCCAAGCCCTCGACGCTGCGTTCGCCCTGGGCCAGCAGTTCGAGGAGATCGAGGCGATGGGCGCTCGACAGCGCCTTCGCCACCGCGGCGAACTGCTCCAGCATCGACAGCTTGGGGCTGACCCCGGTTGACACGACCGCACCCTTAGAACATTCAATCATTCTGTTAGATAATCCACCGACCGGCGCAGATCAACACCGGGCTTGCAGGAAACCGGGGGCGAGGTGTCATGAGGACGCGGCATCGGCCCGCCGTCGCGACTATCGCCGGGGTTGCCCCGCCGCAGGAGGATCCCGTCATCCAACGCCTTGGCGCTCATCGTGCCCTTGCAGTACTTCAGGCATATCACCCGGCAACATGAGGCAAGGTTCGAGGCGCCAAAAGCATGCTGGCGTTCTTTGATGTTCTCAAGAAGACTTGGCAGTGTCTCCCCCTCTGACCGTGCGATGTCTTTCAAGAGTGACCAGAATATCCTTTCCATGCGCACCGTCGTGCTTCGACCATGAAGGCGAAAACTTTTCTTCTCCTGAGCGAAATCCTGCAACTTCACCAAACAACCGTCATCCCCTGCGTGTTGCATTTTTCGCTCCACTTCTTCGGTCTGCATCGATCTCGTATTTGTTCTTGGGCTCGCCCGCCTAGGCCCCCCCCTCATTGACATAACCACGCATTCTATCATTCAATAAATCTATTTAATAATATACTGGCGGGCCTGGGTCAACACTGGACTGCCACACCGAAAGCCGCCTCCGCGACCGCCATGGATCTCCGCTTTCGCGGAGATGACGAGGGGAAATGGCGAGGACCGAACAGCCCTGGCTGTGCAGGCTTCCACCCGGCGGGGAGACGCCGCCGGGCGACGGTCATCGCCGGGTCCTAGAGCGGCAGGCTTAACAACCCGCCCGCTTTCTGCCATACCTGCCGGCCATGACCACCGCTGCCGCTCCCTTTTCCGGTTCCAAGCTCGCCTGCGTTCGCGGCGGGCGGCTGGTGTTCGCCGGCTTGAGCTTCACCCTCGAGCCGGGCGCGGCGCTGATCCTGCTCGGGCCCAACGGCTCGGGGAAGTCGACGCTGCTGCGGCTGATGGCCGGGTTGCTGGCGCCGTTCTCCGGCCGGCTCGCCTGGGGCGCCACCGCGGTGAGCGAGGATCCCGAGGGCCACGCCGCGCGCACCCATTACGTCGGCCATCACGACGCCATCAAGCCGGTGCTGACGGTGACCGAGAATCTGCGCTTCTGGGCGCGGCTGCACCAGCCGCATGCCGAGACCGCCGGCCGCGCGGTGACCGCGGCGCTCGACCGCTTCGCGCTGGCCCATCTCGCCGCCATTCCCGGCAAGATGCTGTCGGCGGGGCAGAAGCGGCGCACCAATCTCGCCCGCCTGCTGGCGGCGCCGGCGCCGCTGTGGCTGCTCGACGAGCCGACCACCGCGCTCGACCGCCGCTCGATCAAGTCCCTGGAGGCGGTGCTGGCCGAGCATCGCGCCGCCGGGGGGATGGTGGTGCTGTCGACCCATGCCGACATCGACCTGCCCGGCGCCGTCGACCTGCACCTCGACCGCTTCGCCCCCAAGGACGATGCCGACGACGAGATGGTGCTATGAGCCGCTTCTTCGAAGTCGTCCGCCGCGACCTGCGCCTGGCCCTGCGCCAGGGCTCGGACAGCATCATGGTGGTGACCTTCTTCGTCCTCACCGTGGTGCTGTTCCCCTTCGGCCTCGGCCCGGAGATGGGGCTGCTCGAGCGGGTGTCGGCCGGCGTGCTGTGGGTGACGGCGCTGCTGGCCTCGATGCTGTCGCTGGACCGGCTGTTCCAGGCCGACTACGAGGACGGCTCGCTGGAGCTGCTGGTGATGACGCCGACGCCGCTGGCGGTGATCGTCTCGGCCAAGGTCGCCGCCCATTGGCTGACCACCGGCCTGCCGCTGCTGGCGGCCGCCCCGGTGCTGGCGGTGCTGCTCAACATGCACGCCGACGGCTTCGTTACCCTGATGATCACCATGGCCATCGGCACCCCGATCCTGTCGCTGATCGGCGCCATCGGCGCGGCGCTGGTGTTGGGCGCCCGGCGGGGCGGCGTGCTGCTGTCGCTGCTGATCCTGCCGCTGTACGTGCCGGTGCTGATCTTCGGCGTCGGCGCGGTCGACGCCGCGGTGCAGGGAACGCCGTCCGAGGCCAACCTGCTGATTCTCGCCGCCATCCTCGCCGCCGCCTTGCCGCTGGCGCCGTGGGTGACCGCCGCCGCGCTCAAGCAGGCGCTGGAGTAGAGCCGGAACCTTTCGCTCCACCGCCCGTTTCCCTGCTGTGATGCCAGGGAGACGCCGCCATGACCCTTGCCCGTCCGTTCGCCGCCGTTCCGTTCGCTGCCGCCCTGCTGGTGCTGGCGGCCTGCGCCAAGGAGACGTTGCCGCCGGTGGTGGTCCAGGCCGAGAGCATGGTCCGCGCCGCCGAGGCCCAGGGGCTGGCCCAGGTGGCGCCCGACGAGATGCGCGCCGCCCGCGACAGCCTCGATGCCGCCAAGGCGTCGGCCAACCGCATCCAGGCCAGCCGGCTGGCCGAGGAGGCCATCGCCCAGACCGAACTGGCCGATGCCAAGGCCGCCGCCGCCCGTGCCGGTGCCGCTCCCATCATCCGTTGAGCCGGAGGCCGCCATGACCGTCCGTTTCGCCGTCGCTCTCGTCGCCGCCGTGCTGGTGGCCGGCTGCTCCACCCGGGTCGAGACCTCGCGTCTCGACCTCCTGCGCCAGGATGTCGCCCGCGTGCGCGCCGACCAGACCGTCGCCCGCCTCGCCCCGGTCCCGTTCGGCGAGGCGCAGCAGAACCTGCAATTGGCCGAGGCCGCCGCCCAGGTCGGCGACACCGCCAGGATGGACCACTTCATCGCCCTGGCCCAGACCCGCCTCGATACCGCCCGGGCCCGCGCCGCCGCCCAGGCCGCCGTCGAGCAGCAGGCGGCCCAGGCGCAGCGGGCGCAGATCGAATCGGCGGAAAGCCGCGCCGCGCGGCTGGAGGCGGAGTTGGAGGGCCTGCGGGCCAGGCAGACCGAGCGCGGCACCGTCTACACCCTGTCCGAGGTGCTGTTCGAGACCGGCAAGGCGCAATTGAAGCCGGGAGCGGTGTCGCGGCTGCAACCGCTGGCCGACCTGCTGAAAAGCCAGCCCGAGACCCGCGTCGGGATCGAGGGCCACACCGACGCCGCCGGCAGCGCCGAGTACAATCGCGAGCTGTCGCAACGTCGCGCCGAGGCGGTGCGCGACTTCCTGATCGGCGCCGGCATCGAACCGCAGCGGGTGGCCGCCCGCGGCATGGGCGAGGACTTCCCCATCGCCGACAACGAGAGTCCCGCCGGGCGCCAGCAGAACCGTCGGGTCGAGGTGCTGGTCAGCGAGGCGCGGTGAAGATTTCTCCGCAGGCGGCGGTCTCCAGCCACGCCACGCAGGCGGCGGCGCCCGGATCGCCCTCGGGCGGCGACCAGGCGGCGAAGCCTGCGGCGTCGACCGGCACCTAGGGACCGGGTTTGATCTCGAACACCGCGGTGTCCGGCGCCAGGCTGACGATGGTGTGGCGGGTTCCCTCCGCCAGTTCGGCGACCACGACGCCGTCGGCGGCGAGCTCGACGCGTTCGGCGACCCGCCCGTCCTCGTCGAAGGTCAGCACCGCCGCACGTCCGCGCAGCAGGATGAACGCCTCCCACACCCCCGGTCCGTGGCGATGGGGGCGGATGTAGGTGCCCGGCTCCAGCGCGTTGACCAGGCGCTGGATGGGATCCTCCAGGACGGCATGCAGGTTGAGGTTGATCCGCTGCCGCGGCCGCGCCGCCGCCTGGGCGGAGAGGGCGGCCAGATCGGGGGTGGAGATGGTCTTCATGGCAGGAACTGCTCGGCGATGATGCGTTCTTCGAGATTGTGCTCGGGGTCGAACATCAGGGTGAGGCCGATGCTGCGGTCTTCGCGCACGGTGACTTCGGCGACGTCGCGCACCTCGGTGTAGTCGGCCACCGCGCTGACCGGACGCTTGTCGGCCTCGCGGATTTCGAAGCCGACGGTGGCGAGGTGCGGCAGCAGGGCGCCGCGCCAGCGCCGCGGGCGAAAGGCGCTGATCGGCGTCAGGGCAAGGATGCCGCCGCCCAGGGGAATGATCGGCCCGTGGGCCGACAGGTTGTAGGCGGTCGAGCCGGCCGGGGTCGAGACCAGGATGCCGTCGCAGATCAGCTCGTCGAGGCGCACCTTGCCGTCGACGCGGACGCGGATCTTGGCCGCCTGGCGGGTCTCGCGCAGCAGCGACACTTCGTTGATGGCCAGGGCTTCGACCATCTGGCCGTCGGTCTGGCGGGCGATCATCCGCAGCGGATGCAGGGTGACCGTCTGGGCCCGTTCGAGGCGGTCGAGCAGCGCGTATTCGCGGTAGGCGTTCATCAGGAAGCCGACCGTGCCGCGGTTCATGCCGTAGATGGGGACGTTGCGGCCGATGAAGTGATGCAGGGTTTCGAGCATCACGCCGTCGCCGCCCAGGGCGACCACCGCGTCGGCATCGTCGGGGGCGACGTGCGGATAGCGACTCTCCAGCCGCTTCAAGGCGGTGGTGGCGGCCTCGGTGTCGGCGGCGACGAAGGCGATATTGCGGAACGTCATCGGTGGGGACCCGAGGTTGCGGCCGGCGAGTATAGCCCTCGGTTCCCCGACCCGCCAGCGGCTACCGTCCGGCGGTGTCGAGCAGGGCCAGCAGGCCGGAGAGGATCTGCTTGGGCGTCGGCGGGCAGCCGGGAATGTGCAGATCGACCGGCACCACCGCGTCGGTGCCGCCGAGGATCGCATAGGAGCCGGCGAAACAGCCGCCGTCGCGGGCGCAATCGCCCATCGCCACCACCCATTTCGGCGCCGGCGTGGCGGCGTAGGTGCGCGCCAGGGCCTCGGCCATGTTGCAGCAGGCGGGGCCGGTGACCAGCAGCACGTCGGCATGGCGCGGACTGGCGACGAAGCGGATGCCGAAGCGCTCCAGGTCGTAGACCGGGTTGTTGACGGCGTGGATCTCCAGCTCGCAGCCGTTGCAGCTGCCGCTGTCGACGGCGCGAATCGACAGGCTGCGGCCGAGGCGGCGCCGTGCCGCGCGCTCCAGGGCCGCCACCAACTCGCCCAGGCCGTCGGGGTCGGGCGCAATCCGTTCCCGCATGGTGTGCGGGCCCTTGATCAGGTGGCGGAACAGGAAGTGCAGGATGGGGGAGATCATCGATCATGCCCCGCATACGAGCAATTGAACGATTTGTTGCACAGCGGGAAGTCGGCGACGATGTTGCCTTCGATGGCTGCTTCCAGCAGCGGCCACTGGAACCACGACGGATCGTGGGGATGGCAGTGCAGCACCGTGCCGTCCTCGGCCATGCGCACCCACACCACCACTTCGCCGCGGAAGCCCTCGACCACGCCCATTCCCTCGCCGGCCACTTGCGGCAGCGGCACCGAGATGGCGCCCTTGGGCAGGCTGTCGAGGATCTGGGCGACGATCGCCAGCGAGGCCCGCACTTCCTCGGCGCGGACCATCAGCCGGGCATGGACGTCGCCCTCGGCGTAGAGGGGGATGTCGAAATCGAGCTCGTCGTAGGGCGGGTATCCCGGAGTCCGCCGCGCATCGTGGGCGCGGCCGGCGGCGCGGCCGACCACCCCTCCGGCACCGAAGCGGTGGACCAGCGAGGCGTAGGTGATCCCGGTGCCGGCGGTGCGGTCGAGCAGCGACGGCGCGCTGTCGTACAGCGCCACCGCCTTGCGGAAGTTCTTGGCGAAATTGTGCAGCAGGTGGCGCAGCGCCTCGGCGCCCTCGGGGCTGAGGTCGGTGGCGACGCCGCCGGGGACGATGCGGTCCATCAGCAGGCGGTGGCCGAACATCGCCGCGTTGGCGCGCACCAACTGCTCGCGCAGCACGCCCATGTGCGAGAGCATGATGGCAAAGGCGGCGTCGTTGCACACCGCGCCGAAGTCGAAGACGTGGTTGGCCATCCGCTCCATCTCGGCCATCAGCGCCCGCAGCCAATGGGCGCGCGGCGGAATCTCGCAGCCCAGGGCCGCCTCGACGGCGCGGGCGAAGGCCAGCGAATAGGCGACGGTGGAATCGCCCGACACCCGGGCGATCACCTTGGCCGCCTTGTCCAGCGGCGCGTCGCGCAGCAGGCCCTCGACCCCGCGATGGACGTAGCCCAGCCGCTCTTCCAGCCGCACCACCGTCTCGCCCTGGGCATGGAAGCGGAAGTGGCCGGGCTCGATCACCCCGGCATGGACGGGGCCGACCGGGATCTGGTGCAGGCCGACGCCCTCGGCTTCGAGGAAGCGATAGGCCGGCGGCGCCTCGGCCGGCGGTTGCGGCTGTGCCGACAGCGGGCGGCGCGACGGCCAGCGGCCATGGTCGAGCCACGGACGCTGGTCCTCCAGCCCCTCCGGGGCCAGCCCCCACAGGTCGCGGATGGCGCGCTCGATGCGCACGGCGCCGGGGCGCACCTGACCCAAGGCGAAGAAGCGGCGGTCGAAGGCCGGGCGCGAGACGACGGCGATGTCGCGGTTGACCTCGTCGCGCAAGGCGACGTGGATTTCCGTGGGCTCGCCCCATTCGGCCATCAAGGTCCAGTCGGCGGCGTCGAGGCGCTCGACCAGCGCCCGCCACGCCTTGCCGTCGAGACGGTAGCGCGGCCACGGCCGGTGGTTTTCGACCAATTGGCCGCTGGACAGGAATTCGAGCAGGGAGACGTTGCCGATCATCGCACCCTCATCCCAGCAACTTCGCAACCGCCTGGAACCACGCCACCAGCGGCGCCGGCAGCCACAGGCCGGCGATCACCACCAGGGTCATGTGCGCCCACAGCGGCAGGTGAGCCATGATCGTGGCGAGCCGCGATCCCGTGCCATGGACGATCACGCCCGGCACCGGATCGCCGAAGGCCATGCCTTGCAGGCGGCTGACCAGGGCGCCGAAGGCCAGCAGCAGGCCGACGATCAGCGGCACCGCCAGCAGCGGTTCGCGGGCGAAGGTCGAGGTGACGACCAGGAATTCGCTCATGAACACGCCCATCGGCGGCAGGCCGGCGATGGCCAGCACCGCCACCACGAATCCCCAGCCCAGCACCGGATGGGTGGTGGTCAGGCCGCGGATGCCGGCGATGCTCTTGGTGCCGGCGTTCTGGGTGATGATGCCGACGGCGAAGAAGATCGCCGACTTGGTCAGCGAGTGCATGGTCATGTGCATCAGTCCGGCGAAATTGGCCAGCGGCCCGCCCATGCCGAAGGCGAAGGTGATCACCCCCATGTGCTCGATCGACGAATAGGCGAACAGCCGTTTGATGTCGCCGCGGCGATAGAGCATGAAGGCGGCCAGGAACAGACTCGACAGCCCCATCATCACCATCAGCGGTCCCGGCGTCAGGGTGTGGCCGTTGGCGGCGATCAGCATCTTGAAGCGCAGCAGGGCGTAAAGGGCGACGTTGAGCAGCAGTCCCGACAGCACCGCCGAGATCGGCGTCGGGCCTTCGGCATGGGCGTCGGGCAGCCAGGCATGCAGCGGCGCCAGGCCGACCTTGGTGCCGTAGCCGACCAGGACGAAGACGAAGGCGAGGTTCAGCAGATCGGGCTGGAAGGCGCCGGCGCGCTTGATCATCAGCGTCCAGGCCATGGCGTCGGCGCCGTCGCCCATCACCGGCTGGGCGGCGAGATAGACCAAGGTGGTGCCGAACAGCGCCAGGCCGATGCCCACCGAGCAGAGGATGAAGTACTTCCACGCCGCCTCGATGGCCTCGCGGGTGCGGTACAGGCTGACCATCAGCACCGTGGTCAGCGTCGCCGCCTCGACCGCCACCCACATCACCCCGGTGTTGTTGGCGGTCAGCGCCAGCAGCATGGTGAAGACGAAGGCCTGGTACATCGAGTGATAGAAGCGCAGGTGCAGCGGCGACAGGCGCTGCGCCTCGGTCTCGCGGCCGATATAGGCGGCGGAGAAGATGGTGGTGGTGAAGGCGACGAAGGCGGTCAGCACCACCAGATAGATGTTGAAGTCGTCGATGAACAGCAGCCGCGTCGGCTCGGGCCGGTGGACGAACAGCATCAGCGAGGCGGCGAAGGTCCCGGCCGAGGCGACGATGTTGAGCGCCGCGGCCAGCCGCCAGTTCGGCAGCACGGCCAGGAACCCGGCCGAGGCCAGCGGCACGGACAGGATCCACAGCAGCGGATTGTGCAGCAGCCCGGACGCGATCAATGCCGGTCTCCGCGATAGGTTTCCAGGTAATGCAGATCGAGGGTGTCGAAGCGCTCGCGGATGCGGAAGAAGAAGATGCCGAACAGGGTCATCGCCACCAGCACCGAGAAGGCGATCGAGATCTCCACCACCAGCGGCATGCCCTTGGCCGAGACGGCGGCGAGAAGCAGGCCGTTCTCCAGGGCCATGAAGCCCACCACCTGGGTTACCGCGTTGTGCCGGGTGATCATCATCAGCAGGCCGAGCAGCACCACGCTCATCGCCAGGGCCAGGCTCTCGCGGGTCAGCGCCGCGGCGCCGGCGGTCACCGGCAGCACCAGCAGGATCGACAGCGCCACCAGCGCCACGCCGACGATCATCGTCCAGCCGATCGACAGCGCCGTTTCCACCGTGCGGTGGATGCCCAGCTTCTCGACCAGCCAGTGCAGGGCGAAGGGGACCGCCAGGGCCTTGAACACCAGGGCGATGGCCGCGGTGGCGTAAAGGTGGGGGGCGTCCTGGATCCGCGCCTGCCAGGCGGCGGCGGCGGCCAGGGCCAGGGCCTGGAAGGCGAAGGTGTTGAGCACCGCGAACAGGCGCCGCTGATACAGCAGGCCGAAGCCGGCCATCAGCACCGTGGCGCCGATCAGGTGGGCGACGTCGTAGGACAGCGCCTGATGCTGCTCCATCACACCGCCTCCGAGACATACAGGAAGATGGTCGCCAGCAGCCCCAGCAGCAGGGCGCCGCCGAGGAAGTCGGCGTAGCGGAACACGCGCATCTTGGCGATGGCGGTCTCGAACACCGCCAGCGCGGTGGCCAGGACAAAGGTGCGGGCGAGAAACGCGCCCATGCCGACCAGGATCCCGTCGACGCCGCCGCCGGCCTGGGCCATGCCCCAGGGGGCGAACAGGCAGCCGATCAGGGCCATGAACAGGGTCAGGCGCACCATCGCCGCCCCCTCCATCATCGCCAGGTGGCGGCCGGAATATTCCAGCACCATCGCCTCGTGGACCATGGTCAATTCCAGGTGGGTGGCGGGGTTGTCGATGGGGATGCGGCCGTTCTCGGCGATCGACACCATGACCATCGCCGCCAGCGCCAGGCCCATCGACACGTCGAGGCCGACCCCGCCCGACAGCACGAAGCCGACGATCTTGACCGGCGCGGTGGTGCCGGCGATCAGCGACAGCGAGAACGACACCATCAGCATCGCCGGCTCGGCCAGGCTGGCGATCAGCATCTCGCGCGAGGCGCCGATGCCGCCGAAGGCGGTGCCGACATCCATGCCCGCCAAGGCGGTCCAGAAGCGGGCGATGGCCAGCAGCGCCACCAGGGCGATCAGGTCGGCGGCCGGGGCGAGGGCCAGATCGGTGGAGAAGGTGGGGATGACGCTGGCCGCCAGCCACACCGCGGCGAAGGTGACGTAGGGGGCGGCGCGGAACACCCACGACGCCGAGTGGGCGACGATCGCCTCCTTCTGCAGCAGGCGGTAGATGTCGCGATAGGGCTGGAACGGCGAGGCGCCGCGGCGGCCGTTGAGGCGCGATTTCACCAGCCGCACCCAGCCGGTCACCAGCGGCGCCAGGGCCACCACCAGCACGATCTGCACCAGTTGCAGGACGGCGGCGTTCATGGCTGCCTCACCGCCACCACCAGGAGCAACAGCACCAGGGTGGCGAACATCATCAGCAGGTAGCGGCGCACGGTGAGGAACTGCAACCGGTTGACCTGATCGGCGATCGCGTCGACCAGGCGGCCGAGGCTGACGTAGAGCCCCTGCCACACCGGATCGATGAGGTGGACGGTATGGCGGGCCGGCCCGAGGTCGCCGGGCTCGGGCATCTCCACCGTCTCACGGGCCCGGAACGGGGTGGCGGCGAACACCCGGCGCAGCGGCTGGGCGAAGCTGTCGCCGGTGTACTGGCTGGCGGGGTTGTCCTCGACATGGCCGCAATCCCAGGCCGCGGCGCGGCGCAGCGTGCGCACGCCCAGGCCATGCACCGCCAGGATGGCGGCGCCGAACATCAGCGCCCCGACCATCACCAGCACGGTGCCGGAATACGAGCCGCGCGTGGCGCCCACCGGCGACAGCCACGGCCAGCCGAGATCGGCGGAGACGGGGAAATGGACGCCGATCAGCGGCGCGATCACCCCCGACAGGGAATCGGTGACCACCACCGGCATGGCACCGAGCAGCACGCACAGCGCCGCCAGCACCACCAGGGTCAGACGCATCACCGCCGGCACCTCGACGGCCCCGCGCGCGGCCTCGCTGCGCGGGCGGCCGAGGAAGGCGACGCCATAGGCGCGCACGAAGCAGGCTGCCGCCAGCGCCGCCGCCAGGGCCAGCAGGGCGCCGACCACCGGGACGCCGAACTTCATCGCCCAATGCGGCAGGCTCGGCCCCTGGAACAGGGATTGGAAGATCAGCCATTCGGAGACGAAGCCGTTCAGCGGCGGCAGCGCCGAAATGGCGGCGGCGCCGACCAGGAACGCGGCCCCGGTCCATGGCATGCGGTTGAGCAGCCCGCCCAGGGCGTTGAGGCTCTTCTCCCCGGTCGCGGTCAGGATCGCCCCGGTGCCGAGGAACAGCAGACTCTTGAAGATCGAATGGTTGAGGGCGTGGTAGAGCCCGGCGACCAGCGCCAGGGCGGCCAGGGCCGGCTCGCCGGAATCCTTGAACGCCAGCGCCAGGCCGAGGCCGATCACGGCGACGCCGATGTTCTCGACCGTCGAATAGGCCAGCAGCACCTTGAGATCGTCCTGCAGCACCGCATACAGCACCCCGAGCACCGCGGTGACGCCGCCGACCACCATCATCGCCGCCCCCCACTGCCAGCCGACCTCGCCGTGGAGATCGAACAGGACGCGGATCAGGCCGTAGAGGGCGACCTTGGTCATCACCCCGCTCATCAGCGCCGAGACGTGGCTGGGGGCGGCGGGATGGGCCAGCGGCAGCCAGGCGTGCAGCGGCACCAGTCCGGCCTTCGAGCCGGCTCCCAGAAGGACCAGCAGCACCACCAGGAATCCGGCGGTGGGGGCCAGCTCATGGACGCGCATGGCGGCAAAGGTGTAGTCGCCGCCCGGACCGGCCATCAGGCCGAAGCACGGCAGCAGGCAGAAGGTGCCGAAGCCGGCCATGGTCAGATAGACCATCGCCGCCTTGCGGTTCTCGGCCCGGGTGTGGTCGGCCAGCACCAGCGCCCAACTGGCCAGCGACATGAATTCCCACGCCACCAGGAACATGAAGGCATCGTCGGCGACCAGCACCCCGTTCATGCCGAACAGGAACAGGGGGAAGAAGGGGGTGACCCGGCGCGGTTCGGGAACATGCGAGCCATAGGCGATGCCGAAGGCGCTGGCGGCGGCGGCCGACAGGTCGACGATCACCATGAACAGGGCAGACAGGTTGTCGAGGCGGAAATGGGCCTCCACCCACGGCAGGCCGAAGGGCAGGACCAAAGTCGGTGCGGCGCCGGGATGGCCGCCCAGATGCACCAGTCCGCCGGCCAGCAGGCACAGGCTGGCGCCCAGGCAGCCGAGATAGACGACGGCGTGGCTCCATGCGCGGCGGCCGAACAGCAGGGCAAACAGCGACAGCGCCGGCAGGGTGGCGAAGGCGGCAGCGATCAGCACGGACGGTACTCGAGAGACACATTTCCTCCCTTGGATACGGCCTCCGCGCCGGAGGGAACCGGCGGAACCGTCACGCCCTAAAGTGTAGCACGTCGTTCGCGCGACGCAAGCAACCGCGGTAGCACGAAAGTGGGGGAGAAAAAGAACGGGCCCGCGTCGTCGCCTCGGCTTGACTCGCCGCGGTGGCCGGGCCATTTACCTCTTTCGGAAAGCATTTGTCAGCCAAGGACCCGCCATGTTCATCCAGACCGAAGCCACGCCGAATCCCGCTACCCTGAAGTTTCTGCCCGGCCGCGAGGTGATGGGCAGCGGCACCGCCGACTACACCAGCGCCGAAGCCGCCCAGGGCCGCTCGCCGCTGGCCTCGCGTCTGTTCGGCGTCGATGGCGTCGTCGCGGTGTTTCTGGGCGCCGACTTCATCACCATCACCAAGGATGCCACCGAGTGGATGGTGCTCAAGCCGCAGGTGCTGGCGGCGATCATGGACCACTACGCGTCGGGTCAGGCGGCGGTGACCGTCAGCGATGCGGAAGGCGGCAGCGAGGGCGAGAGCGACGTCGTGCGGCAGATCCGCGAACTGATCGACACCCGCGTCCGCCCGGCGGTGGCCCAGGACGGCGGCGACATCATCTTCCGCGGCTTCCAGGACGGCATCGTCTATCTGCACATGCAGGGCGCCTGCTCGGGTTGCCCCAGCTCGACCGCCACGCTCAAGCACGGCATCGAGAACATGCTCAAGTACTACGTTCCCGAGGTGGTTTCGGTGCAGGCGGTGCGATAGCGGGTCCAATCGGACCGTTTATGCTGCGGTGCAAAATCCGCCCTGGGAAGTCAGTCTGCTTGCCCTTGTGCGTGGCCTCGACTATGACGGATCGTTCGTCATAGTCGAGGGTGACCGCTGTCCATGCACGTTCTGATTCATCGCCCCGATCCATTCGGTTCGCTGGGGCTGGCGGCCCTGGCCGCGGTCGTCGGCTTGCACTATCTTCTGGTCGCCTCGACCGGCGGTCCCTATGGCTGGGGGCGGATGCCGGAAGCGGTGGAGTGGCACCAGGCGTCGCTGTCCGCCGAGGACACCGCCAGCGCCCAGCGCCTCGACGCCGCCTTTACCCGGATCGGCTATCGCCTCGACGTGGTGGCGCAGAGCGGCGAGGTGCCGCCGGTGTTTCTGGCCGGGGTGCCATCCGACATGGTCGCCCTCGCCGAGCCGGCCACCCGCAAGCAGGTGTTTCTGCGCCTGATGTTGCCGTTGATCCTGGTCGCCAACGAGGACATCGCCGAGGACCGGCGGCGCCTGGAGGCGGTGCTGGCCCGTCGGGCCGGCGGCCATGCCCTGGCGGCACCCGAACTGGCGTGGCTCGACGAGATCGCCGCCCGTTACGAGGGCGACAGCGAATCGCCGGCCGACTTGCTGCACCGCGTCGATGTCGTGCCGCCGTCGCTGGCCCTGGCCCAGGCGGCCGAGGAATCGGGCTGGGGGACCTCGCGTTTCGTCCGCACCGGCAACAACCTGTTCGGCCATACCCGCGACGACGGCCAGGGCATGGCGCCCAGCGATGGCGAATCCGGGCCGCGACTGGCGGCGTTCGATACGCTCGGCGATGCGGTGCGCGCCTATCTGCGCAATCTGAACACCCATCGCGCCTACGAAGACCTGCGCCGCGCCCGCACCAATGCCCGCGCCCGCAACGTTTCCCCCGACGGCCACACCCTGGCCGGGAGCTTGATCGCCTATTCGATCCGCGGTCAGGACTATGTCGATACCATCCGCGCCATCATCCGCGCCAACGGCCTGGTCCGCTTCGACCACGCCCGGCTCGGTCGCGGCAGCAGCCGGATGGCCTCGGCCAATTAGGGCGCCGCGCCCGGCGAGGGCGAAACCATAAGGACTAAAGCGTGAGGCCCATGTTGGGCCGCACGCGTCAGGGCAGGTCGGCCCGTTCCGGCACCTTTTCCCCCACCCGCGTCAGCCGGCGGACCTCCGCCCAGACCCGCTCGGTCGTCACCGCGGCGACGCAGGGGAAGGTGTCGGCGGCGCCGGCCCGCTTGGGGCAGCGCCACAGGCAGTGGTAGCAGTCCATGGCGTGGCTGAGAAACACCGCACCCGGCGGGCGGATCGGCTCGGGATAGGGCACGAAGCTGCCGAAATGGCCGCCGCCGACGATCAGCACCGTCGGCGCGCCGACTCCCAAGGCCAGATGGCCGGGGCCGGTATCGTTGCTGACCACGCAGGCGGCGTGTTTCAGCACGTCGACCAACTCGCCCAGTTTGAGCGTGCCGATGGTGTCGATGGCTTGCGGCGAGCCCAGTTCGGCGATGCGCGGTTTGGCGAAGGCTTCCTGGGCGGCACCGACGAACACCACCGTCAGCCCCGCCTCCAGACACTGCCGGGCCACGGCCAGGAAGGCGTCGAACGGCCAGCGCCGTCCCGGCTCGTTGGAGCCGAAGTTCAGCACCACATAGGCGCCGGTTCCGGCCGGCAGCTTCGGCGCCTGTTCGCGCCACGGGATGGCCGGCACCAGCGGCGGATGGACGGTTCCGGTCAGCGCCGAGAGGAAGGCGAAGTGCCGCAAGCCCTCGTGGGTGGGGTAGGGGCCGGTGTCGATCACCCGCGTCGCCTTGACCAGGTACCAGGCGTATTCGCGCCGGGTGCGCTCGGTGACGAAGGGCTGGCAGACGATGCGGCTCGGCGCCCGGCTGGCCCACACCAGGGTGTCGGCGGTCATCACCTTGCGCATGAACATGTCGCAGGTGGCCACCGCGAAGCCCTGGCGGCGCACCCACAGGGCGATCTTCAGCCGGTAGAGCCATTTCTTCTCGAAGGCGTGCTCGTCGATGGTCACCAGGGTGAAGCCGGCGAACACCTCGGCGGCCAACGCCCGCCACGAATGGCAGCCGAGCACGGTAATCTCCCCGGCGGCAACCCCGAAGGCGGCCGGGTAGGCGTCGAGGGCGCGGCGGACCATCACCATGTCGCCGATGCCGTCCATGCGCACCACCAGCACGCCCCTCCTGGCCTTGGGGGCTGGCCACAGCGCCACCAGGGCGTCGATGGGGCGGAACAGCCACCAGCGGCGGCGCATGCCGCGGGGAAACAGCGTGGCGAGCAAACCCATCTCTACAGCCCTCGCGCCACCATGTCGCGCACCGCGCCCAGCACCAGATCGGGGTCGAGGGCGGCGACGCAGGGATACATGCCGTCCTCGGGCGGGAACCAGCAGGCGCCGAGGCAGCCCTTGCAGTCCACCGGCGTATAGAGGACATGCAGGTTGGCCGGCATCACCGCCTCGGCATAGGGGACGATCTCGCCGACATAGGCGGCCGAGGCCAGGCACAGGGTCGGCACCCCCAACGCGGCGGCGAGGTGCATGCAGGCGGTGTCGACGCTGATCGCCATCCGCGCCCCCATCAGGATTCCCGCCAGACGCTCGAACGGCGCGCCCTCGAAGGTGACGTTGGGGCGCTCCAGCAGGGAGCGGAACTCGGGATTCTTGTCCAGGTCGCCGGGATGGCCGGCCAGCAGCACCTGCCAGCCGGCGGGCAGGGTGCCGATGATCAGCTCCCACAGCTCGGGCGGGCTTTGCTTGAGCTTGACCGCCGAGAACGGTTGCAGCACCACGGTGGGATGGGCCAGCCGCGCCGGGGCGACGCGGGCATGGGGCAGCGACACCGATGGCGGCGGCAGGGTGCGGCCGGTGAGGAAGTCGGCGAACCGCGCCCAGCGCAGCACCTTGTCCTGCACCGTCGGTCCCGAGTCGAACAGGCGGCGGTAGAGGCTGCGGTTGGCCATGAGGCGGCGGCGGTGTTTCTCCGACGGCCGCGGCTCCATCGCCGCCGTCTCCGGGGCCATGCAGGCGGCGACCAGCGCCTCGTCGAGGTCGGGATGGCGCAGATAATCGGTGTGCACCACCAGCCGGTAATGGGCGCGGTGAAGGTCGGCGAACACCCTGAGGCGCGTGCCGATGTCGCGCAGGCGGCCGAAATCGACCTTGCGCACCGCCACGCCGGTGGGAAACAGGAAGGCCATCTTGGCCGCGTCGCTGCGCAGCAGGACGGTCACGTCCTCGCCCGGCGTGGCCAGCCTGAGGAAGCGCGGCAGCAGCACCGCGAACAGCACCGTGTCGCCCAGCCCCCCGGCGCTGACCAGCAGCACCCCCGAGGCCGGTCCCTTCCGCCGTGCCAGACGCAGGCGCAGGCGGACCAGCGGATCGATCAGGCGGTGCAGGCGCATCCCGGCGGATCCTCGTCAGTAGGCGGCGTAGGACTTCTCTTCGAACAGGTCGGAGCCCAGCAGCTCGTTGATGCGCCGCTTGACGGCGGCGCGGCGGTCGTTGGTGACGTAGACGGCACGGGCCAGCGCGATGAACTTGGGCCCGAAATCCTTGGCCCGTTCGCAATCGCGGATGTCGTCCTCGATCACCCACAGGGTCTCGTTGATGGTCTTGAGCTCGGCGGCCAGGGCGGCGAGGCCGGCGTGGCCGGCGAAGTCGCGGTCGCGCACCGCGGCCAGTTCGGCCAGTTCGCGCGTCACGTTGGCCAGCTTGGCGGCGTCGGTCAGCCGCTCGGACTTGATTTCCAGCACGGTGATCTTGTCGATCACCTCGCCCCACGACACCGGAACCAGAACCGCCATGACACCCCATCACCAAGGTCGCGCATTGTCGGCGGTTGGTAGCATATTTCCTTGGCCGGGGACATCCCTTCAGGTGAGGGCCGGGGCAATCGGGTGAAGGAATGCAGTCCCGCAAACATGGTCGTCATCCCTGCGCTTGCGCGCAGAGGTGCTGGCTTACGGCAAAGACGAGGCGCGTGTTCGGAGCGAAGGGGAAATATTCGCCACCAAGACACCAAGATGGGGTAATCGGGGCTGGCGCTGAGGCTGGCAAGCAAGGTGGCTGTCCCGCAAGCTGTTGTTGGATACGGAGTCCGCGAAGCGGCTCGAAGCAACAGAGGGGACAGCCATGAAATACTA